>CAYJCB010000050.1:0-8778 GCA_964368615.1 uncultured Halomonadaceae bacterium
GTAGCCAGTCTAATTGCTAACGATAACTATTGTCAAATGCGTTAGTGTTTTGATTGTTTTTACACAATTCTACAAATTATTGGCACAAGCCACGGCTGATGCCCATGCCCATTGGAAGTTATAGCCGCCCAGTTGTCCGGTTACATCTAATACTTCGCCTATAAAACGAATTTGTTCTAAGCCATTAACGGCTAAGGTTTGTGAAGATATTTGTTGGGTATTAATGCCGCCTAAAGTGACTTCGGCAGTGCGGTAGCCTTCAGTGCCTGAGGGTTTAAATGTCCAATTTTCTAAAGCATTGGCTAAAGCTTCAAGTTGGTTGTTGCTGGCATCGGCATTGCGTTCAGGTAATTTAATACCTTGTTCTGTTAACAGGCTGATTAATACCGTGGCAAGGCGTTTGGGCAGTTGTTCACCTAACCAGCTGGCAAAATGTGCGCGGGGGTGTTCTTGGCGCAGTTGTTGTAGTTCTGCTAGTAGGCTGTGCTCTTGTGAAAAATAGTGGGGCAGCCAATTAATACTAAGCTTGTCACCGGCTTGCCAATAGCTAGAAATTTGCAGCAACGCTGGGCCAGATAAACCACGATGGGTAATCAGCAGCGGCCCAGTAAAGGTTTGCCCGTTGCAGCTAACACTCACTTCGCAACTTAGCCCAGATAAGGGTGCTAGCTGAGTTTTTAATTCAGGGTGCAACGTAAAAGGTACTAGTCCGGCACGCGTAGGAAATACTTCTAACCCAAATTGGCGGGCTAAATCATAACCAAAACCCGTTGCGCCCAATGTTGGAATAGATAAACCGCCCGTTGCCACCACTAAAGCCCCTGCGCTAATGTTGCCCATGCTGGTGTTAAGTTTTACGCCATCGGCGGTGGTAGCAACGCTGTTAATACTGGTTTTCATGTGCAGGTTAACGCCAGCCCATTCAGCTTCAGTCAGCAGCAGCTGTTGAATAGCTTTGCTGGAATCGGCACAAAATAACTGCCCTGGTGATTTTTCTACATAGTCGATGCCGTGGCGTTCAACCAGTTCTAAAAAGTGTTGTGGGGTATAACGTTTTAGCGCAGAAATGCAAAAGTGCGGATTAGCCGATAAAAAATTAGCCGGTGTGGTGTTGAGGTTGGTAAAGTTGCAGCGCCCACCGCCCGACATTAAAACTTTTTTGGCAGGTTTATCGCTGTGGTCTAACAGCAGCACGCTTTTGCCTTGGTAGCCAGCGGTAGCCGCACACATTAAGCCAGCAGCGCCAGCACCAATAATCACCAGATCGGCTGTTTTACTCATGCTTTTCTCTATTTTGAATTAAGTTATTTATCTATTATCGTTATCGACTAGAACGCAAAAACCCACCTTTCGGTGGGTCTTTTAGCTTTAAAATTACGCTAAGTTCATACGAACTTAAGGTTAATTAGATAGCTTCAATTTTTGCAGCTTGCTTGCCTTTAGGGCCAGTAGTAACTTCAAAAGATACTTTCTGGTTTTCCTGTAAGGACTTGAAACCCGAAGATTGGATTTCAGAGAAGTGTGCAAAAAGATCGTCGCCGCCATCATCTGGAGTGATGAAGCCGAAACCTTTAGTGTCGTTGAACCATTTAACGGTACCAGTTGCCATATCAAAAATTCCTGTATTGCTGTTTAATATTTCTGAGTCAGTTTACATAAGTGACTCGGTGATGCGGGAATCAAGATAGTACGAATGACGAACATATGTTACCGATATTTCGATTACAACTGCGTTACGACACTTCTTTCTGCTACCTTGCTGCCTACGATTGATAGACTGATTGAAATTGTGTGCCGCGTCAAGTAGTTTTATGCTTTAAGTAATGCTAGACCTTAGTCTAGCTGTTATCAATCTAAGTCGCGGTCTGAAAAGCCGATTAGGTACAAAATAGCGTCTAAGCCTAGCGTTGACAGGGCATGACGGGCATTTTCTCTAACCACAGGTTTGGCGCGAAAAGCAATGCCTAAACCGGCTAAACCCAGCATAGGTAAATCATTAGCACCGTCGCCCACGGCTATGGCTTGTTCTAAATTAATGCCTTCTTTGTCAGCAATTTCTTGCAGCAGCTGGGCTTTGCGTTGGCCGTCAACCACCTGCCCTACCACACGCCCTGTCACTTTACCGTCTTCAATTTCTAATTCGTTAGCATGGACTTCATCAATGCCCAATTTTTTTTGTAAGTACTCACCAAAGTAGGTGAAACCACCCGAAAGAATCGCAGTGCGGTAGCCAAGGCATTTTAAAGTAGCAATTAGTTTTTCAGCGCCTTCGGTAATGGGTAAGCGTTGCGCCACTTTTTCTAAGACAGCGGCATCTAAGCCTTTAAGTAGCGCAACACGGGCGCGAAAGCTTTCGCCAAAATCCAGTTCGCCACACATGGCGCGTTCGGTAATGGCAGCCACTTCTGCACCCACACCGGCTTCTTTAGCCAGTTCATCAATTACTTCAGCTTCAATCAGTGTTGAGTCCATATCAAACACCACCAAGCGGCGATTACGGCGGTAAATATTGTCTTCTTGAATGGCAATATCAACACCTAATTCACCGGCTAGGGCTAGAAAATGGCGGCGCAGTTCAGCCGTATTTAAGGTGTTGCCGCGTACTGAAAATTCAATGCAAGCCCGACCTTCTTGGTTAAGGCGCGACATGCTAACCCGCCCTGATAAGCGGTGAATACGGTCGATATTTAAGCCGTTTTCAGCCACTGTATGGGTAACACGGGCAATTTGTTCAGCAGTAATGCGGCGACCCAGTAGGGTAACTATGTAGCGCCCTTTGCCTTGCCCACTGACCCATTCTTCATAGCTAGCTTCAGACACAGGCTTGAAGTGAATGTGCATACCCCATTCGTGAGCCTTAAATAACAGCTCTTGTAATACAGGGGATTTTTGTGATTCGGGCGTTAAGTAAACTAGCAGCCCAAGTGCGAGGGTATCGTGAATAACCGCTTGGCCTATATCTAAAACATCGGCTTGGTTATTGGCAAGAATTTCAGTGATTGCAGAGGTAATGCCTGGGCGATCATGTCCAGAAATATTGATCAAAACAATGCTGCGATCCGGAGTTTTCATCTAGGGCCTGTAAAATAAATATTCAAAGAAGGGGGAAGGTTAAGTATAAGCGATGGGGCGCAAGTATAGCCTTCCTTGCCTATGGCTTGCATCTTTACAAAAGCTTCTAATTGCTACAAACGTATCGAGCGTTGTTTGTGTTAATATTTATGGTAATTCACTACTGATTAGGAAGTCGATTTTATGTCTGATGAAACGAATATTAACTCTGAAAAAAAGCCCTCTAATTTAATTTGGATCGACTTAGAAATGACCGGCTTAGATCCCAATAAAGAACGCATTATTGAAATTGCCACCATAGTCACCGACTGTGATTTAAACGTGATTGAAGAAGGCCCTGTGCTGGCGATTAAGCAACCCACTGCCTTGTTAGACGCAATGGACGAATGGTGTACGCGCACCCACGGCGCTTCAGGTTTAACGCAGCGCGTAAAAGACAGCCAAGTGTCGATTACTGAAGCCGAAGCAGCAACCTTAGCATTTTTACGCCGCCACATTGCCGAAGGCGCCAGCCCCATGTGTGGCAACAGCGTTCACCAAGACCGACGTTTTATGGTGAATGAAATGCCTGAGTTAGAAGCCTTTTTTCACTACCGCAATATCGACGTTTCTACCCTAAAAGAGCTGGCGGTACGTTGGCACCCTGAATTGCCGAAAAAGTTTAAAAAAGCGGGTACGCATTTGGCGTTAGATGATATTCGTGAATCCATTGCTGAACTGCGTTTTTACCGTGAAGAATTTATTCGCCTGCCAGAAAGTGCTTCTTTATGAGCGCCCGTAAGTTAACCCGCCAGCAGCAGTGGCGCATTGACAAGGTGCAAGAAGAACGCAATGCGCGTGCCTTGCGTAAAGACGAGCGTTTAGATGCAACCCCGCAAGAAGGTTTAGCCGCAGCAGCGCAACAGGGTTTGGTGACAGCGCATTTTGGTCGCCAAGTAGAAATTGAAGCGATTGACGGTGTGTTGCAAGGTCAGCGTCAGCGTTGCCACGTTCGCGCTAACGTCGAAAACTTAGTAACGGGTGACTATGTAAGCTGGCGGCCTAACCAAAACCCTTTAGAAGAAGGTGTGGTTGAATCGCGCCAAGCGCGGCGTAGTTTGCTGGCGCGTCCTGATATGCGCGGGGTGATGAAGCCAGTGGCTGCTAACGTCGACCAGCTGTTGTTGGTTATTGCGCCTGAACCTGAACCCCACGCCAACTTGATTGACCGCTACCTAGTGGCGGCTGAACACACGGGCATTGCGCCGGTGTTAGTATTCAACAAGTGGGACTTAATGCAGCAGGGCGTATTAACAGCAGCGCAAGAAGCCTTGGTTAGTGGTTTGTTCAACACTTATCAACAGCTGGGTTATCAGGTGTTAATTAGTTCTGCGTACCAAGAAAATGATTTACAAGAACAGCTACAGCAGCAGTTAAAAGACAAGATTAGTGTCTTTGTTGGTCAGTCAGGGGTGGGTAAATCGTCGCTGATTAACTGCTTGTTGCCCGGTGTGGATTTGCGCGTGGGCAGCTTGTCTGAAGATACCCGTAAAGGGCGGCATACCACCACTACAGCGCGGCTGTTTCATTTCCCTATCGGTGGGCAATTAATTGATTCCCCAGGAATCCGCGAGTTTTCTTTAGGTTATTTACAACCCGAAGAAATAGCCCAAGGCTTTATTGAGTTTCGACCCTTTTTAGGCTTGTGCCGTTTTCGTGACTGCAAACACCAAGCCGACCCAAGTTGCGCTTTAAAAGAAGCCGTTGCGGAAGGGAAAATTGCCGAAACACGCTTTGCCAGCTATCACCATTTGGTGAATAGCTTGGATAGTTAATAGTTAAGCAGCTAATCCATTAACCTACGCATTTCTTCATGTAGCCGAGCATCTAGCAATAAGGGTGCTTGGGCTAACCAGCGTTTGCTAACCATTAAATCCTTCAACAATGCCACTGATAAAATTGGGCCGCGCCAAGTTGCACCCTTGCCGTTGCTTTTTTCGTTGGTCGCAATAGCAAACCTATCGCGGTAATCTTCCCAAAAACTAGGAATAAAACGCCTTACTGGGCGTTGGCTATATAGCGACAGCCGCTCAGCTATGACTAGGCCTTGGTGGTCTAGATCGCCAAAATGTACATGCGGCACAAACTGCGGTAAGAAGCGTAAAAACTCACCGGCTAATTCTAAGCTTTCAGGTGCAACCCAAATTGCCAACATGTTTTCTGGTAGGTCTATGTCTAAAAAAACACCTCGGTCTTCAATGCTCATAACTAGGTAAGGCAGCTCGCCTTCTAGTTCTTTAATTTGCCGAAAATCCCTTTCAGGCAGCACTGCTTCACTGAGTTGCCGCCAGATTTTTCTTAGCTCAATAGATGCGCCATGTTTACGTGCCAGTTTTAAGTTCATATTGCCGCGCAGGTGAATGCAACGGTCTTCACTTAACTCTAAGGGCGGTAACTCATGGCGTAGGTGTTCGGGTAAATCCATGCTGCGTTTACCCAGCAAGGCTAGTTGCAGGCTACTTTTATTTAGTACACGGGGTAAGTCCGCGCGCAACTGGTCTTTTAAATAGCTCCAGCGCTGTTCAAAAATTTCAGTTACTAATGGGCGCTCGCCTTCAAGTATGGTCAGCCAATCACGCCATTCGGGCAGGCGCAAATCCAACAGTTCTATTAAACTGGTGCGCCCCCGCGCACTCAGCATAAAACCATCTTCGGCATCTTCTGGTAATAACCAGTTGCTGCTAACTAGTTCATCAACTAGCGGCGCATTGGCTTGTTTACGGTCGATTCGCTCATACTTATAAAGGGTTAATGCGGCTTCTCGAATCGCTAAGGATTGCCAGTTGATTTGTCCATCTAGCATGAAAACTCCTTTTTATCCGCGCCCACGCGTACGGTTTTTATTGGGCGCAGCGTTGCGGGTAATGTATTCAATAATTTGTCCAGCAATGTCTTTACCCGTTGCTGCTTCTATACCTTCTAGGCCAGGTGAAGAGTTAACTTCCATAACTACTGGGCCATGATTAGAGCGCAACAAATCGACACCACACACGTTAAGCCCCATCGCTTTGGCAGCACGGGTTGCGGTAGCACGTTCTTGTGGGGTAATTTTAATCAGTTCAGCACTACCGCCCCTATGTAGGTTAGAGCGAAATTCGCCCGGCCCTGCTTGGCGCTTCATGGCAGCTATTACTTTATCACCCACAATAAAGCAGCGGATATCTGCACCACCGGCTTCTTGAATGTATTCTTGCACCATAATATTGGCTTTTAAGCCCATAAAAGCTTGAATCACACTTTCGGCAGCTTTTTCAGTTTCTGCCAAAACTACGCCAATGCCTTGCGTACCTTCTAACAGTTTAATCACCAGCGGTGCACCGCCAACCATGCGAATTAAATCAGGAATATCATCAGGCGAATGGGCAAAGCCAGTAATCGGCAAGCCAATGCCTTTGCGCGATAACAGCTGTAACGAGCGCAGCTTATCGCGTGAGCGGGTAATTGCGACTGATTCGTTTAGCGTATAAACGCCCATCATTTCAAACTGGCGCAACACGGCTGTGCCGTAAAAAGTAACGGAAGCGCCGATGCGAGGAATCACTGCATCAAATTCTTCTAGTTCTTCGCCTCGGTAATGAATCGAAGGCTTGCTGGTGGTAACGTTCATATAACAACGCAGTGTGTCGATTACTCTGACGGTATGGCCTTGTAATTCTGCTGCTTCAATCAGGCGGCGGGTCGAGTAAAGCTTAGCATTGCGCGATAAAATGGCTAGGTGCATTTATTTTCCAAAGAAACAAAAAAGGGAGGTGAACCTTGTAGATAAGTTTTGCCGGGAGCAACTAAAAAATGCTTTTTCATGGCGGCGCGTCCTAGCAACATAGGGTATTGCATTTTTGAACGGTCAGCCAGCGTCAGCTCTACCTTCTCTTGGAAGTTACCTAGCTGAATTTGGGTTTGTATTACATAACGCCAGTGGGCTTGACCGTTAGAACTACGCACTTGGCGGTGATCATACACCGGAAACTCACAGTGTACACTGCTGGTTTTTCCATCTGCTTCATTTAAAGTGGTAAAACTTATCCACTGCTGTGCATCTTTTTTGAACAGATGTATATCTGTTGCATGCAGCGATGAGGTTTTAGCGCCTGTGTCTATTTTAGCGCGTAAAACAAGACCTAGTTGGGGGAAATTTACCATTTCCCGACCACCAATAAAGGTTTTATTCTTGGTGTTGATCATTTTTTAACCGCTTGTCTGTAAGCTAGAGCCTGTCTAGGACAGCCCAGTTTGTACTAAAGTTATCCACATCCCTGTCCACCTAGGTTGTGAGTAAAGTTCTACTATACACCAGAGGTTGCTGATTGATGAATCGAACAGTTCAAGTAAAGTACACGACTAGAAAAACGCCCTGCTGCTTTTAAGCGAATTAACCTTAACCCAACTTGGCTGGTCGGGTTAATCGCAAACTGATCTGAGTTAGCAGTAAATTCAATGGAAGTCGCTGGTGTTGCAAGGGTTTGGCTGTGGTGGTGTTTGCCACTAAAAGCCTGATGCACATGGCCAAAAATAACTAACTTGGCTTGCTGTTTATCTTTTAATAATGCCCAAAATTCAGCAGCCTTGTGTAATGCTAGTGAATCTTTCCACTGGCTGCCCACCGGCACGGGTGGGTGGTGCAGCGCAATCAACAGCGGTTTAGGGTTGGTTAAAGCTGTTTTAAGGCGTTCCAGTTGCTGGGCATCTAATCTGCCTTGTGTGTTATTAGGCCAATGGCTATTTAAGCCTAGCAGTTGCCAGTGGTCGGTTTGTTGATAAAAATCAGCAGGCTGAAAGCTTGCCATTAACGCTGGGTTATCGTGATTACCGGCCAACCATTGCCAATTTAAGCCACTGTTTTCTAGCTGTTGATGTAACCATTGGTAGGTGGCTAGCTGCTCATCTTCGGCTAGGTCGCCTGTTAATAACACTAGGTCGGGTTGCAGGCGTTTTGCCAGCTTTAAAGCGGCTAAAAAATTAGCACGGGTATTTTTGCCGCGATAACAGGCGTTGGGGTCGGCTAGCAGGTGTAGGTCAGTAAGTTGGACTAGACGAAAAACGTTTGTTTTTTGCAATGAATTAACCTCTTAGTCTTTACTTTTTAACTAGGTGAAAGTGAAATGAAAGGAAGAAATATGTCGCGCTGGCGCGATCCGGCCACCGATCCTCGGTCAGAAGAAAAAACCAATCTGATAACACCAGAAGGCCATGCCAAAATGAAATCGACACGGGATTATTTGTGGCAGGTACGTCACCCTGAATATGCCATAAAAGTTCGTGAAGCTGCTGCCCAGGGTGATAGAAGCGAAAACGCTGATTATACCTATAATAAGCGCGAGCTAAACCGCACCTTGTCGCGCATTCGTTTTTTAGACCAGCGTTTAGATGTTGTAAAAGTGGTGGATCGTGAACCTGCCGACTTAAATAGAGTGTTTTTTGGGGCTTGGGTCACGTTAGAAGACGAAGCCGGTGAAGAAGAAAAATACCGTATTGTAGGGCCTGATGAATCCGATGCGTCAGCGCAACTGATTAGCATTGATGCGCCTAGGGCAAGGCTGTTGCTAGGCAAAAAATTAGATGATGAAGTCGACTTACCTACGCCAGAAGGACCTAAGCCGTTCATCATCACTGCTATTTTTTATAAGGTTTAAGCTTTTTCTGCATTTAAGCTTTTTCTGCATTTAAGCT
>CAYJCB010000050.1:8878-13962 GCA_964368615.1 uncultured Halomonadaceae bacterium
TTTAAGCTTTTTCTGCATTTAAGCTTTTTCTGCATTTAAGCTAGAAATAAAATTAGCGGCTAATAGGTGTAAATTTCCCACCTGCATATCTAGCTTATTTGATTGGTCGGTTGCTGCGTTACCCGCTTCAACCGATTGCTTGGCGAGTTCTGAAAGTTCGGTTACTTGGCTGCTGGTTTGTTCACTAAGCACCGATTGGTTGCTAGTCATGCTGGCAACTTCAGTGGCTAAATTGTTGATTTCAGCCACGGCTAGTAAAACTTCTTGCAGCGTTGTGCGCATGGTTTCTGCCAGCTGTACCGTTTGTTGTGAAGCATTAACGCCCTTGTCGATAGCAGCGACTGAAGCCAGTGTGTTTTCTCTTAGCTGTTCAATAATCGTGCGTACTTGCTGGGTTGAATCATGGGTACGTTTAGCTAGACCACGCACTTCATCGGCAACTACTGCAAAACCGCGCCCTGCCTCGCCAGCCCGTGCCGCTTCTATGGCAGCATTAAGGGCTAATAGGTTGGTTTGTTCTGCCACACTGGTTATAACATCTATTACTGTATTAATTTGTTCGCTATTAGCCGCTAGGCTAGCAACCTGTTGTTTGGCGGCTTCTAATTCAGTTGATTGACGAGCAATGGCTTGGGCAACTTCTTCAATTTTTTGCTGCCCTAATTCGGTGGCTATTTGTGATTGATGGGCTGCTGTGGCAGTGCGTTGGGTGCTGCCCATGACTTGTTCTAAGCTTTGTAACTGGGCTTGCATGGCTTGTTGAATTTCGGCAACGCGGCTGCCTTGGCGTTCAATGTAATTAAAAGCTTGGTTTAAGCATTCATCAGAACGCGATTTGCTGCGTTGTAAATAGCCGCTGTTATTAAATAAACGCGCAACAACCGCACGAAGTTCTGAGCTGCGGGTGCGTAGCGCAAAAGAAATATTTCCCAATTCATCTTGGCGACCTGTGTAAACATAGGTCATGATGCGGTTGTAGTTGATTTTACAGGCAGTGGCTTCTAGCTGCTTTAAACTACAAAGCTGTAGACGAACTAAAAGAGTAGACACTAAGCTTGCCGCTAGTGGCGCAAGTGCAATAAGCCAGTTTATGTTAAATAAAAGTAAAACTAGGCTCATTAAACTGGCAGGTAATAGGCTGGTTAGCATAAGTTTGGCAGTTAAAGAAAGCTTGGGTCTTTGCAAAAAGCTAGGCGGTTTACCTGTTAGCCAACTGGCATAAACTTTGTTGGCTCTGGCAACAGCAGCCGTGGGAGCTGTGGTTCTTACCGATTGGTACTCAATAATTTTGCCATCGCGTTGTATCGGCGTGACATAAGCATCAACCCAATAGTAATCGCCATTTTTACAGCGGTTTTTTACAAGCCCTTTCCAAGATTGCTTATTTTGTATGGTTTTCCAAAGGCTTTCAAAAGCACCGGCTGGCATATCTGGGTGGCGGATTAGATTGTGGTTTTGGCCGATTAATTCACTGCGTTTATAACCAGAAATCTTTACAAAATCATCATTGGCAAACAGTATTTTACCGCTTAGGTCAGTAATGGTAATGAGTTGTGTATTAGCGTCGACAGGCTGTTCTTTCCCTGTAATAGGCTGATTGATTCGCATGGTTGGAACTCCATAAGGACTTATTGTTGTTGTTTTTATGGTGTAAATTTTGGTGTTAGTTGCTGCTTGTTAAACTACGTTTGCGAAATAAATCGAGCACTGCTTGGGCGAGTTCATCAGCATCAAATTTAGCAATAAAATTATCAGCCCCAACTCGCGTTACCATCGACTTATTGAATACACCTGAAAGTGAAGTATGTAGCAAAATATAAATTTGTTTCATGGCTGGGTCTTCTTTTACTTTACGCGTAAAAGTGTAGCCGTCCATTTCTGGCATTTCTATGTCTGAAATCACCATCAGGTATTCATCGTTAAGGTTTTTGCCTTCTTTGACTAATTGCTGTAGATGCTCTAGGGCTTGCTTACCATCTTTTAGTAACACAGATTCTAGCTGTACTTCGGCTAGGCAGCGCTTAATTTGGTTGCGGGCTACAACAGAATCATCAACAACTAAGACTAGGCGCGGTACAGTCGACTTGTTGAGTTCTGCAAAGTCATCAGACAGTTTGCTGCTCATTTTTTCAGACGTAGGCGTTACTTCAGAAATTACTTTTTCAACGTCAATAATTTCAACAATTTTGTTGTTAATTCGCGTAATAGACGTTAAGTAGTGATTATGCCCTATGCCTTTGGGCGGCAACAAAATATCGCTCCACTGCATATTAACGATGCTTTCAATCTTATCTACTAAAAAGCCCTGCTGCTTGCGATTGTATTCGCACACAATCACGCTTTGTTTGCGCGGGTCAGTAACCTTGCCTAGTTTAATGGCGCTAAGCATATCTAAAATCGGCAGTGGGCCTTCAGCAGTATTGGCTACACCCACTATGTGTGGGTGATGGTGGGGTAGCTGGGTTAAGTGTGGGCAGGCAATGATTCTTTTAACTTTAAAGACGTTAATTCCATACAAGTGATTGTTTTGTAAACGAAACAGCAACAACTCTAGGCGGTTTTCACCGGCTAGTTGTGTGCGTTGATTTACATTTTTCATTAAAGTGCTCATTGTCTTTCCTATCCTTTTACAGCAGGTTAACTTCTATTCAAGCTGGCGATGCCTTCGGCGCATTCGCTAATCAGGCTTGGGCCACGGTAAATAAAGCCTGTGTAGAGCTGAATAAGGCTAGCACCCGCTTCAATACGTTCTACAGCATCTTGGGCTGAAAAAATACCACCCACGCCAATAATCGGTAAGTCGCCTTCTAAAGCATCGGCAAGCTGGCGCGTAATTTCGCAGGCTTTTTCAGTAAGTGGACGACCCGACAAACCACCCACTTCCGCACCGTAGCGCAAACCTTCGACTGCTGTTTTATCTAGCGTCGTGTTGGTAGCTATTACGCCATCGAGCTTTAATTCACGCAGCGTAGCAGCAAGGCTGCGTAATTCTTCTTCGTTCATATCGGGGGCAACTTTTACTGCCAAAGGAACATAACGCTGGTGCTGGTCGGCTAAACGCGCTTGGGCTTCTTTCAAGGGTTGCAGCAAGTCTTTTAACGCTTCACCGTATTGTAGGTTACGCAAACCGGGGGTGTTAGGTGATGAAATATTCACCGTCACGTAATCGGCAAATTCGTAAACACCTTCTAAGCCTAGCAGGTAATCATTCACCGCTTCTTCAACTGGCGTAGTTAAGTTTTTACCAATATTAATGCCTAGCAAACCGCTGATGGGTTGTTTTTTAACTTGCGCCTTAACTTGGGTTAATAGGTATTCTAAGCCTTTATTATTAAAGCCCATACGGTTAATAATCGCTTCTTGTTCGGGAATACGAAACATACGCGGCTTAGGGTTACCGGGTTGTGGGCGTGGGGTAACAGTGCCAACTTCGATAAAGCCAAAGCCTAATTGGTCTAGGCTGTTTAAGTGGTCGGCATTTTTATCTAAGCCCGCAGCCAAGCCAACAGCGTTAGGAAATTCTAGCCCCATTACCTTAACAGGCGCTGCGAATCGGTTAGCAACAAAGGGCTTTAACAAGCGTAATCTGGCGGCAGCATCTAAGCCTTCTAAAGCAACTTGGTGCGCTGCTTCGCCCGATAAGGTGAAAAGAATTTTTCTTGCCAATGAATACATGCCATGCCCCGTAAAATTTGTGACCTAATGAGTAACGAAAAGTTAGGGCATATTCTATGCTGTGCTGCCTAGTAATAGCAAAGTAGCTGTATTGGTTTTGGAAAAAGCACTTAAGTACAGCTGTTTTTTTATAAAATAATTAATACGAAAAACCCAGCAGCCACAAGGGGATTTTATTATCAAAACCCACTTCAATATCATCGGCTGCTACAAAGCCTTTACCACCTTGCAATTGAGCACTGGTTTTACCTGCACCACCTACTTCAAACGCCCAAGTGTCATCTACTACAAAATCACCGCGATCATGGTAATGCACTTGATGTTGCAACCCTAGTTGCGAAACAAAAAAGCTTTCACGCATCGATCCCAAATTACTACCACCACACAGCACCTGAAACAAGTTAGGGTTATCCAACAACAACTTATCAGGCTTGTTGACCGCTCGCATTCCAACACCGCCACGCACAACATGAATTAAACTGCCAGAATCCATTTGCTGCAAATACTTCTGCAAGGTTGGCCAAGAAACGCCTGCTGCTGCACTTAATTTAGATACATTTAACTCATAAGGATTTGTACTACACAGCATGTATAAGATTTTTTTAAGCTTATCCAACTTAGTTGGGTCAATACGATAAATACGGCTTAAATCTGAATCAATAGTTAGGTTAACCACTTCCAGCAATTTTGAAGGGTAGTCGGCTAAAGATTCTTGATAAAAAGGATAGCAACCGTAACCTAGGTATTTAGCAAACTGCTCAAGTGGTCGAAAAAACTGCAAGAGTTGTGCAGCAATGTCTTCATGTGACTTCAGTAGTTCAGCTAAAGAAAAACTGGGTAAACTTTGCCCTAGTTCTAACTCACAAAATTCACGAAACGATAAAACACCTAACTTGTGTACCACCGCCCGCCGCGATAAATCAGCACTGGCATGTTCAATTTGTAAAGCACTAGAACCGCTGAATAACAGCTGTAAATCAAACACATCATAAATAGCTTTAAGAGATTGCGAGAAGTTATCAGCTTTGTGAATTTCATCTACTAATAATAACTGACCGCCACGCGCATAAAATGCTTCAGCCAAATCATATAGGCTCACCCCAATCATTGCAGGGTGGTCACAACTTACATACAAAACTTGGGTTGCAGCTAAATTAAGCGACTTAGCATACTGCAATAAAATTGTACTTTTCCCTGCACCACGCGCCCCCTTTATACCCAGTAAACGAGCATTAAAATCTATCTGGTGGTAAAGGTACCTTTTATACAGAGGCACATCACGAGCAAGAATTTGTGCAGAGATTTTTTGTAATGTAGCAAGATTTAGAGTGGTCATAGGCCTACTGTTAAGCGTGATTTATATTAAAGATAGCTTATTGTAAAATGCACTTTACAGCAATGCCTTTTAC
>CAYJCB010000051.1:0-13945 GCA_964368615.1 uncultured Halomonadaceae bacterium
ACTAGGCTAACAAAGCTGGGCTTACTGCGGCTAACAAGGCATTTAAGTTAGCACTTACTGTGTCTTCGCTAATCGCCACACCTGCGTAGGTTTGCTCGCCGACTTGCACTTGCAAATAAGTCACTGCTTGGGCTTCGCTGCCGCTTGAAAGCGCGTGTTCGTTGTATTCAGTAATGTGAACTGGGCAGCCTAAGCGTTCTTGCAACGCTTGGCTTAGCGCGTGTAAAGAACCTTTGCCTGAAGCTGCTAATGCCCATTCTTTACCCGCTTGGCGCACCACGGCTTTTAATTGGTCGCTGCCATTGCGCTCTAATTTATAGCTAACTAATTCAGCGTTATTAGCGTTGTTCAAATAAGCCTGTTCAAAAGTTTCCCAAATTTCGCTGCGTTGCAATTCACGCGCCACGGCTTCGGTACGGGCTTGCACTTTTTTAGCAAACTCAACCTGCAACCAACGCGGTAGTTGCAGGCCATAATCATTTTCTAATACATAGGCAACGCCACCTTTGCCCGATTGGCTGTTAATGCGAATCACCGCTTCATAACTGCGCCCTAAATCTTTTGGGTCAATCGGTAAATACGCCACATTCCAACCAGCTTCTTCCGTTTGGCAAATTAACGATTTTTTAATCGCGTCTTGGTGGCTGCCAGAAAATGCTGTGTAGACCAACTCACCCACGTAAGGGTGGCGCGGGTTAACGGCTATTTGAGTGCATTCTTCCACCACTTGAATAATTTCTTCCACATCAGCAAGGTTAAGCTTTGGGTCTACGCCTTGACTGTAAAGGTTCATGGCTAGGGTGATTACGTCCATATTGCCAGTGCGTTCACCGTTACCCATTAACGTACCTTCCACACGGTCAGCGCCAGCCATTAAGCCTAACTCTGCTGCTGCAACGCCACAGCCACGGTCGTTGTGGGTGTGCAAACTCACTTCAATGCACGACCGCTGCTGCACATGGCGGCAGAACCATTCTATTTGGTCGGCAAATACGTTAGGGGTCGACATTTCTACCGTAGCAGGCAAGTTAAGAATAATTTTATTGGCTTCGGTAGGCTGCCATTCTTTCACCACGGCATCACAAATTTCGACCGCAAAATCTAATTCAGTGCCGGTAAAGCTTTCGGGCGAATATTCCAAACGCCACTGGGTTTCTGGGTGCTTAGCAACGCGTTCTTTAACTAAGCGCACGCCCGATACAGCAATATCAATAATTTCTTGGCGACTCATGCGAAACACTTGTTCACGCTGCACTTTTGAAGTGGAATTATAAACGTGAACTATGGCTTGTTTAACGCCTGCTAGTGCTTCGATAGTGCGGTCGATTAAATGCTCACGCGCTTGGGTTAATACCTGCACCGTTACATCATCAGGAATCATGTTTTCTTCAATCAAGGCACGCACAAAATCAAAATCAGGCTGCGATGCGGCAGGAAAACCCACTTCAATTTGTTTAAAACCTAATTTAACCAGCAGCCTAAATAAACGCTTTTTTTGCTCAACCGTCATAGGGTCAACCAACGCTTGGTTGCCATCGCGTAAATCTACGCTGCACCAAATGGGCGCTTGGGTAATCACTTGGTCGGGCCACTGGCGGTCTTTTAATTGCACCGGTGGAAAAGGGCGGTATTTAGTGTGATCAAAGGCTGACATGCTTGTTTCTCGCTGCTGATTAAAGATAAATGAGTGAATACGCCTAGTTTAACCGATGCTTTGCGCTAGATAATTGCTAAGATGCTTACATAAAATAAAATTACGCACAAATATTGCGCTTAACAGCAAGTATTTAGTTTATTATTGCTACATATCAATACTTAATAGAATTAGACCGCGAGAAAAAATTAATTATGGAAAAAATCAGCAACGTAAAACTCGATAGAATTGATCGCCGCCTTTTAGCCGCGCTACAAAAAGACAGCAGCATCAGCAATCAAGATTTAGCTGAATTGGTGGGTTTATCGCCTTCACCCTGTTCAAGAAGGGTTAAGCAATTGGAAGAAGAAGGTTATATCAGCGGCTATGTAGCAAGGTTAAATCAGCCTAAATTAGGGCTAAAATTAACGGCCTACATTCAAGTGGCTTTAGACCGCCACACACCCGACCGCTTTTTAGAATTCGACCGCATCGTGAATAGCTGCCCAGAAATAGTGGAATGTTCGCTAGTCACAGGTCAGTCGGCGGACTACACCATGAAGGTGATAGTGCCAGATATGGAGAAATTTCAAGAATTCTTACTGAATACTTTAACGCAAATCCCCGGTGTTACCGGCGTACATTCCAGCTTTGTAATGCGCAAAGTGGTCGATAGCACCGAGGTTTCGTTACAACATTTATAAAGCTGTTATTAATAAATAAGCCGTGTAGCCGACATAGCAAGCCACTAAAAATGCACCCTCGTAGCGGTTAATACGCCCTTGGGCTTTTTTATAGCCATAGCCCAACACAAATAAAGCCAGCGTTAAAAGCAGCATCGCCATCACATCACGCGAAAAAACTTCTGACCCAAAACTTAGTGGGTGAATCATGCCAGCAATACCGACTACGGCTAGGGTATTAAATAGGTTTGAACCTAGAATATTACCCAGCGCCATATCGTGTTCACCTTTACGCGCTGCAACTATAGAGGAAGCTAATTCAGGTAAAGAAGTACCGATAGCCACAATGGTTAAGCCAATGATTAAATCGCTGATACCAAAGCCTTGGGCAATTTCTACCGCGCCCCACACCAGTAAACGCGAACTAGCCACCAACAGCAGCAAGCCTACCACTAGCCACATCACTGCTAACTTTAAGCTTAAGCTTTGCCCCGCTAGCTCTTGCTGCATATCAGCACCTAGGCTATCAGCGCCTTTTTTCATGCCCGCCCAAATTGTCCAGCCCATCACCAGAACAAACACCAGCAGCAGTACACCAGCATCTAAACGGGTTATTTCACCATCAAAAACTTGGTAAGCCGCCAATAAAGTGATGCCTAGCAAAATCGGCAATTCCTTACGAATAATGCTGGAATGCACAATTATTGGGCTGATTAAAGCAGTAATACCTAAAATTAGCGCGATATTAGTAATGTTAGAACCATAAGCATTGCCCAAGGCTAAACCTGGGTTGCCTTGCGACGCAGAAATAGCCGACACCACCATTTCTGGTGCTGAGGTTCCAAACCCAACCACCACCATACCGATTAGCAACGGCGGTACACTAAAATACTGCGCGGTGGCTGCTGCACCATCAACAAAACGGTCAGCACTCCACACTAAAACGATTAAACCTGCTAACACCGCTAACGCTGCTAATAGCATTTCTATGTATTGCTCCTAGTCTTTATAAAATTATGCCCAACAATTAGTTAGCTGCTACTTCAGCATGTTCCAGTAGAAAATCAACAAAGGCACGATCAGCAATCGACTGGTAAGCGCCTTTTTTCCAAGCAATCGACATATTCAAGAACACCCTTTCTTCAAAAGGAATCGCCACTAGGTCTGGCTCGTCTTTTAAAACCATTTTCAAGAAAACAGTAATGCCAAAACCTTGGCGAACGATAGATTTAGTTAACGGAATCAAGTTAGATTCAAAAGCCACCTTGGGTGTTAAACCTGATTTCTCACACACCTTGTCAATGAATTCACGGTGAAAATAACCTTCTTTAAACAGCACCAGTTCTTCTTCAAAAAAATCAGCAAAACTCACTGAATCCAGTTCTGCAAAACGGTGGTCATGGGGCACACACACCACCATTTCTTCTTGTAAAAAAGGGGCTGCTTCTAAATCTTTAGGTATACGGTCGGCAACAATCACGCCAACATCTAACTCACCTTCACGAATTTTCTTTTGAATGCTGCGTGTACCATCTTCAAAAACAGCTAAATTCAAACTCTGGTGACGGTGTTTAAACGCCATCAAGATGGGCGGAAAATAATAAGAACCCAGCATACTGGGAATACCAATCCGCACTTCACCTTTAGTTAAACCACGGGCTTCATTTAATGCCAGCTCGGCCGCATCAACTTCATCTAAAATCCGCCGCGCATGAACCATTAAAATAGCACCTTCTGCGGTGGGTTTTACACGCTTTTCACCTCGGTCCAGCAAAGATAAACCCATCTGCTTTTCCATGTTACGAATGGACATACTAACAGCAGGCTGGGCAACGCCTAACCTTTGTGCAGCAAGGGTAAAACTACCTAAATCAGCAACGGTGACTAAGTAACGTAGGGGTCGAATATCCATAACCTGACCTTTTTCTAAGGATTAACTTGCCGGTTTACTGAGTGATAACAGCAAAAAAACCCGCTTTCTAACCTGCTACTTTAGCACTTTGCTGGGGTTCGTTCAGAATTTTTAGTAGTTATTAGACTAGGTTAATGCCGACCAAATAAGGCGCAACGCTAACAGGGTTAGAACAGCATTAATCACAAGGCTGAATTTTTGGTTACTAAGCTTATTCAACAACCTTAAACCTAGCCAAGTGCCCACTGCGCCACTTAATACCATCAGCAGCATTAAGCCTAACCAATCAGCGAACACAAAACCTGCTGCACCAAAAATAATCGCTTTGGGTAAGTGTTGCACGCTCATAGCAGCAGCAAAGTTAGCTACAGTGCGAAAGCGATCGCCTTTATGCTGTTGCTTTACAAAAGCTGCGACCAAAGGGCCAGTTGCGCCAGCAAACATACTAATAAAGGTAGTAATTAGCGCAGCAAAGAAAGTTCCAACACGGCCTAAACCAACCGCAGGCACTTTAGGTCCCCAAGTTAAAAACAAGATAAAACCAGCAATCGTCAGTTGTAAAACCTGCATGGGTAATTCAACTAAAAATAAGCTAGCTAAACCGGCCCCCAAAATTGCACCTGGGGTAAAAGCAGCTAATAGCTTCCAGTCAATGTCTTTCAGGGTCATAACGGCGCGGTTAAAATTCGAACCAAACTGCACCATGCCATGCACTGGAATAATAGCGGCAGGTGGTAAAATTAAAGCCATAACCGCCAACAGCAAAACGCCACCACCTACACCAATACTGGCAGTAATGGCAGAAGTAATACCGGCAATAAGAATAAGCATACCGCTGCTGAAGACGCTAATTTGTTCAGGCAGCAGGTATTCAAGAAAAGGCATGGATTGATGTCCAGAAATTTAGAACCTAGATTTATAGCCCAGAAATACGCAGGCAGTCATTATAATCATCTAAACGCCGATCATAATTAAAGTCTTGATCTGCTGAAGAAGGCAACCTGAAGCCAACACTAAAAATACCTGTAGCGATAACAGCAAAGTCTATTTCTGATCGTAAACCTGATTGCATTGAGCAATTTAGATGACTTTTTTCATAAGACGAAAGCCTATCTACATTGACAGGTATTAGAAATTTTTCAAAGTTAACGCTGCTACAGCCGCTAGTAAATAAAATACACACTAGGCAGCTGATGCAAATAAACAGGCGAGTTTTCTTTAAAATTAAGGTCATTTTTTAAAAAGTACTATATCTAAAAAAAATCATCTAAAAGATGTTTTTTAGGTTAGGAAGAGTGTCTATGTTATCTTATTCGCTGATCAAGCTAAAGCCCTAGAGGAGTAAAAAGATGTTGAAGTTTGAAGTCATTCCTGTCACGCCCTTTGCACAAAACGCAACCTTAGTCTGGTGCGATGAAACATTAGAGGCAGCTATTATTGATGCAGGCGGCGAAGTAGATAAACTTTTAGGCGCTGTTAACAAAAAAGGTTTGAAGCTAACTAAAGCACTTTTAACCCACGGCCATATAGACCATGCTGGCGGTGCTGCAGATTTAAAAGCGCTTACTGGCGTGCCCGTGATTGGGCCTCATAAAGATGATCAATTCTGGCTAGATGGTTTAAAAGATCAAAGCCGCATGTTTTCTTTCCCTGATGTTAACCCCATTACGCCCGACCGGTGGTTAGAAGATGGTGATGAAATAAAGTTAGGCAACTCCACCCTAAAGGTAATTCATTGCCCCGGCCATACACCCGGTCATGTCGTATTTTACGATGCCCAAAGTAAAATGGCGCAAGTGGGTGATGTGCTGTTTGCTGGCTCTATTGGCCGCACTGACTTTCCTAAAGGCAATCACCAAGATTTAATCAACTCAATTAAAAATAAGCTTTTTCCATTAGGTGATGACATAGAATTCATTCCCGGTCACGGCCCTAATTCAACCTTTGGCGAAGAAAAGCGCAGCAACCCTTTTGTGGGTAGCACCCAGTTTGGTTAGCTATGAACAACAAGGGTTAGTTAATAATAAAAGGATAGGTTAAATGAACCAAAAATATCGCGTTTCTCCTGTCCTACAAATTCTTTAGCCCGATAAACCGTTGTTACAGCAAGCCGCACCTTGTGATAACTAATCGCACCGCCAACAAAAATATCATCAACCTGTTTATACTTTTCTATACTAGGCCCGTTGCTAAATAGCGTGCCGTCTAAAAAAAGATTGTACTGCATATAACGGTACTCAATACCTGCCATTAAATACCAATGCCAAGGCTTACCAGCTGCAAAATAACTAGAACCAGCGTAGTTAGGTTGAATGGCAGGAGGGCCAAAATCTTGGCTTAAATTAGGCCCTAAACGCAGCATAAAACCCAAGCCACCGTAAGTGTAAGGCGAACCCAAAGCTAGGCTAGCCGAAGGGGTAAGTTCTAATTCATAGCCTTTAGCAAGCGGTTGGTAAAAGTGCCACCGTCTAAGGTAATGCAGGTTAAAGGTTGGCTCATTGGCTAGTTGATATTCCCAACCACCAGGTTTTGGTGAACCAATAACCTCATGCAATATTTTTTGCCCCTGCTCACCACCTGACGCTGGGCCAACTAGCCCTAAAGTAACGCTAAGCCTGTCGCCCACGGTTAAGTCATTACTAATTGCTTGTGGTTTGCGTATCGCTGCAAAACTTACAAATGTATGCCCAGCCCAAGGGCGCTGATTAGGCAAAGGCTGAGTCGATTCAAAATCTTGGGGAGTAAAAATTGCGTTGCCAAACAAATATTCAACCGCTACCTCATCGGGTGCAACACTTAAACCTAAACCTTTAAGACTACTGGTTAGCCAATCTGGCGCTGGCTTTAAAGGGAAATAACTTAACATAACGCCACTGGTATAATGCTTATCTAACCCCGCCCAAGCATCGTTTTCTATTTGCAGGCTAAAAAAACCTTTAGGGTCAGCCAGTGCAAGCTTCGCAAAAAGTAGACTGGAAACTAATACTAATGCAGTAATTTTTCTAAACAACATTATGAAAACTGCCTCTTATTTTTACTAAGTACTGATTTTAACGCATTGTAATACATACTATTTTAAATCCTGACGCGACAAATTAAAACGAGCGTTTGTCTGCAAGACTGGTTGGTGCTAAAGTGTTTATCAACCAGAAAATAAAAACAATGGAGATTGCTATGACTTCGAGTGCTTGGTCTTCTCGACTGAGGGTTGCCTGTTTTTTACTAACCACAACCTTTTACTTACCCTTTGCTTTGGCTGCCCCTGCTTTGACTGATTCTGCTGTCAGTGATTCAGCATTAATAAGACCTGCATTAACCTCTGAACTTATTACCCAATCACTCTTGTTAGACATTACTACTGCTGGTAATCGCTTGGTTGCTGTGGGTGAGCGCGGGCATATTATTTACCGCGACGCACTTGATAAACATGCAAATCAAACTTGGCAGCAGGCCAAGGTGCCAGTAATAGGCCAACTAAATAGCGTGTATTTTCCAACACCCAACCTTGGCTTTGCTGTTGGGCATGAAGCGATAATATTACGCAGCAGCGATGCAGGTGCTAGTTGGCAGCTAGTTAATCATGCAACAGAAGAAGCGCCTTTACTGGGAGTTTTCTTCACTTCTGAACAAACTGGCTTTGCCGTAGGGGGCTATGGGTTACTGCTAACCACCCAAGATGCTGGCAAGACTTGGCAAAATGTAAGCAGCCAACTACCCAACCCCGAAGGTTACCATAATAATGCCATGACTCAGGATACCGCTGGTCATTTGTTTATTGTTGGTGAACGCGGCAGCCTTTACCGTTCAACAGATTTAGGCGCTAGCTGGCAAGCACTGCAACTAGACTATGATGGCTCTTTATTTGGAATTTTTAGCACCCCAGCAGGGCAGTTAATTGCCAGTGGTTTACGCGGTCATCTGTTTATGAGTTTAGATGCTGGCGATTCTTGGCAGCCACTTAAACACGCTGGTGAGCAAACGTTAAACACGGGCCTAGTGCTAGATAATAATCAGCTATTACTTTTAGGGCAAAATGGTGAATACCTAACTGGCCCAGCACGGGCGCTTAACTTACACACGCTATCAGGTCGCTATTCTTTATTAGCTGCGGCTCGCCAAGGTGATGAATGGATTGCTGTTGGACGAGGTGGCCTACACAGCCTGCCATTACCTAAAAAAGTTTTGAATCAATAAAGCCTTGGCTCAATAAGGAATACTCGCATGAATAAACCAGCACCTTTAATTGAAACTATTTTCTTTAATGCTCGCCCTATTTGGCTTGGCTTATTTTTAGTTTTAACGTTTTTTTTAGGCTACCAAGCCCTTCAGGTAAAACCAGAAGCTAGCTTTGAAAAGCTTATTCCCCTGTCGCACCCCTACATTGAAAACTTTATGGATCGCCAAAATGATTTACGCGGTTTAGGCAATGCGGTGCGTTTGGTGGTGGCGGCCAAGCAAGGTGCAGATATTTTTACTGCCGAGTATATGCAACGCTTGCAAGATGTTTATGAAGAAGTGCGCTATTTAGAAGGCGTTGACCAGTCGGCGGTTAGGTCTTTATGGGACCCTAACGTGCGCTGGACACAAGTGACTGAAGAAGGCTTTGAAGGCGGCACAGTTATTCCTGATACCTACGATGGCAGTTTAGAAAGCCTAGAAGCACTGCGCGAAAACCTGCTTAAATCGGGTCAAGTGGGCATTATGATTGCCAACGATTTTCGTTCAACCCTAGTGGTTGCACCGCTGCTTGATAATGTGGACGGTAAGCCGCTGGACTACCAAGCTTTTTCTGCGGCTTTAGAAAAAGTACGCGAGCAGTTCAGTGATGAACAATTTGAAGTGGGTATTATTGGTTTTGCTAAACTCATCGGTGATTTAATTGATGGTGCAACGCAAGTGGGCTTCTTCTTTTTAATCGCCCTAGTTATTACTTTTGTATTGCTGTTTCTTTATTCGCGCTGCATTAAAAGTGCGTTAATTTCACTGTTTTGTTCTGTCGTTGCCGTCACTTGGCAGTTAGGTTTATTAAACCTTTTAGGCTATGGATTAGACCCTTATTCCATGCTAGTGCCTTTTTTAGTGTTTGCAATTGCTGTTTCACATGGTGTGCAAGTGATTAATGCGATGGCCTTAGAGGCTTCTTTTGGCCATGACCGTATAACCGCAGCGCGTTTGGCTTTTCGTAGTTTGTACATAGCCGGAATGTTGGCGCTGGTGTCTGATGCGATTGGCTTTATGACGCTGCTGTTTATTGATATTCAGGTGATTCAAGAGTTGGCCATTGCTGCTTCTTTGGGTGTAGCAGTGATTATTCTAACTAACTTAATTTTGCTACCGCTGCTGATGTCTTATTTAGGTGTGGGATTAAAAAGTATTCTACGTGCCAAAAATAAGCGTTTAAGTGACTCACCCGTTTGGCTGCGTTTGTCTTTTTTCACCCATGCAAAAGTTGCACCTTGGTCTATTTTAGTTGCAGCACTTTTAGGTGGCGCAGGCTTTTTAGCCAGTGCTGATTTACAAATCGGCGACCTAGATAAAGGTGCGCCAGAACTGCGCCCCGATTCACGCTACAACCAAGATAATGCTTTTGTCACCGACAACTACGCCACCAGCGCCGATGTATTAGTGGTTATGGTAGAAACACCTGAACAAGGTTGCGTGGCTTATGAAGCCTTAGAAGCAGTGGATAGATTGGAATGGCAAATGCGCAACGTAGCAGGTGTGCAAGGTACACTTTCGCCTGCCTATATTACTAAGCGTGTAATTACTGGCTTTAACGAAGGTAACTTAAAGTGGGAAAGTTTAGCCCGCAACCAGTTTGTACTTAACCAAGCCATGAGTAATTTACCCGCTGGCATGGTTAATAACCGTTGCGATTTATTGCCCGTTATTCTTTACCTAGAAGACCATAAAGCCAATACACTAGTCACAGTAACCAAGGCTGTTGAAGCCTTTGCCGCAGAAAACAACTCTGAATATGCGCGTTTTATGCTTGCCGCAGGCAGTGCTGGCATTGAAGCCGCCACTAACGAAGAAATTGCCCGCGCACAAACCTTTATGCTGATATTTGTTTATGCCGTGGTTGCTTCTTTAGTGTTTATTACCTTCAAATCTTGGCGTGCCGTGGTGTGTATTGTTGCACCGCTAGGCTTAACGTCGGTGCTGTGTCAGGCATTAATGGCGCAACTAGGCATAGGTGTAAAAGTAGCTACTTTGCCAGTCATTGCACTCGGGGTGGGCATAGGCGTGGACTATGGCATTTATATTTATTCACGCCTACGCGATTACTTGCGTGAAGGGGAAACTTTACAAGCCGCCTACTACCATACGCTGCGCTCAACCGGCAAAGCCGTTAGTTTTACAGGTTTAACGCTAGCGATTGGCGTAGGCACTTGGGTTTTTTCACCCATCAAGTTTCAAGCCGATATGGGTATTTTGCTAACCTTTATGTTTATTTGGAATATGATTGGCGCACTTTGGTTGCTGCCCGCGTTTGCCCATTACTTGCTTAAAGACCCATCAAAAGCCTAGTTTTTTGCTTAGCTTTTATTGGTTTGGCTTTTAGATGAATCAATCACGCGCCCAGAAGTGCATTGCACTACACCATCAGCCGTCAAGGTCAGCTTCCAACGCTGCACCTTGATTGGTTCACTGCCTTTTAAGTCTTCAGTAACCAAGACTAAATTATAGTAATGGCGCTGTTCAATTAAGTGCGTACCAACTTTGGGCTGCTCTTCGTTAATGTCATGATAATAAACGGGTGTCTTAACGGTACTTAACAAATCAGCAAAGGGTTTGAAATCAATCTCAATACTTTCTTCAACGTTTTCTTCAAGGTTTAAATGCCCTTCACTTTCCATCACTGAGCGCAAAAAGAAGATATTTTTACCAGCATTAAAAAACCATTTACCACTATTATTTTTAACCTGTTCAGGCAGCTGTTCATAACTAATCACCGAACGCCATAAAAACTGCTGAAATAAAAGTGGGTCTTTAATGCTTTTACGGTAGCGTAATTTCCAGAGTGCTTTATCTTGACGAATTTTATCGGTAAGCATTTTAATTAAGTCATCACGCAACAGGTCACGCAGGGCATAAACCAAAGCAACGGTTAAAATAAGCCCAACGCTAAGCGAATAACCAGAATCACGAAAATAAAAAATAAACACCGTAAACATACTCATTACCACCATGGTAATCAGGGCTTTCACGCTGCGCCTTGCCATGTGACCGAGTTCAACAACATCAGCTTTTAACAAAATAAACCTGTCTAAAAAACGCCGATACAGCTGCATACGGTAAAAAACCCGCGCTGAACGGCCATCTAATTCTTTTAAATAGCCCTGCACTTTACGGTAATCAATTTCTTGGCGTAAAAAATCCACAACTTCAGCTTGCGCAACTTCAGGCAAAACTTCCCAATCAGGGTGTTTTATTAAAGCCAACATACTTTGTTCAGCTAACCAAGAAAAATACACATCTAACTGACGCTGATAACGGCTTTGCCTAGGTTCGCTAGAAATATTGGTACGAATGCGTTTAGCAAATCCTCTACACAGCAGCACCAAACGCGATACCTGCTGCTCAACCAAACCTGACTGCTGTATTTGGTACTGCACTTTTTCCATATTGCGCTGAAAAGTTGCCATCCAAGTGCTACGCAAGGTTTCATAGTGGGGCGACAATAAAGAAACTGATTGCTCTGAGTGCTGCTTTTTATCTTCTGGAATACCCAAAATTCGGTAACGAAAATCTACCGGACGCGCATTCCATTCCGAACGATCTAGCTGTTCGGGTAGATGCTCTACTTCTGCGGGTGGAAAAAGGTATAGGCTAGCAATGGTCTTTTTAGACTTGGGCAGCGTTCTTATGAACTCTAAAACGTACTCTGATTTATTTTTTTGTGAAAACATCAACCCACCCATAAAAATGCTAAACAACAATTAAAAAAATAATTAAAAAACAATAAATGAACACATTTGCTGAAAGATCATCGCAAGGCGTAAAATGGCAGTTTATTAGCTGCTAAACAGGCAAAATATTGGTCGATCTAACTTCCCAACCTGCAACACCCCTAGCAGGCTCGATTCTAGTTTTTGATTCAGGCGTTGGTGGGCTGTCGATTGTACAAGCTTTGCGCGAACGTATGCCGAGTTTGCCATTAATTTATGCCTGCGATAATGCGGCTTTTCCTTATGGACAAAAATCTGAAGCTTGGCTAAAACAACGTGTTCAAAACGTTATCAGCGGTTTAGTTAAAGAAATTCAACCCAGCTTAATTGTTTTAGCTTGCAACACTGCCAGCACTTTAACCCTGCCTGAACTGCGCCAAAACTTTAATTTACCCATAGTAGGTGTTGTTCCTGCCATTAAACCTGCTGCTTTAATGACCCGCAGCGGACAAATCGGGCTATTAGCAACTTGTGGCACGGTAAACCGACCTTACACCCAACAATTAATTGATGAGTTTGCTGCTGATTGCAATATTATAAAAGTGGGCAGTAACCAGCTAGTAGAGATTGCAGAAACTTATTTAGCCGGTGGCAAGGTTTCTGACCAAGACTTACTAAAAATTCTACAACCTTTGTTAGCCGAACCACGCCTTGATACAGTTATTTTAGGTTGTACGCATTTTCCTTTACTACAAGCACAATTGGCAAGAGTCGCCGAACAAGCCGGTGCAGCACCTTGGCAGTGGATAGATTCAGGCGCGGCTATTGCACGCCGCGTTGTACAGCTACTAAATGATGCTGGTTACGCCAACCCTTCTAGCCAAGAAAACTTCACCGCCTGCTGCTGGTTAACTGCACCCCTAGCAACGGATAGCCAATTGCCACTAGCATTAAAGGGCTTTGGTTTTAATATAATAAAACACTTAGCAGGCTTTGAGTTAATCCAACCTGTTACCTAACACTTTTTTACGAGATAAAAACCCACTATGTCTTCTAGTCTTCCTCAGGTAAACCCAGCCATTTATCCACAACTGCTTGCTGATAAAGCTGAACTTTTACGCCAAACCTTTGCTGAGTTTAATCCGCCTGAACTAGAAGTGTTTGCTTCACCGACTAGCCATTACCGCTTACGTACTGAATTTCGTATCTGGCACGAAGGCGATGACTTGTTTTATGCCATGTTTGAAATAGGTGAAGACCCTAAAAAAGACCGCACACTGGTTCGTATGGATAACTACCCCGTTGCCGGTAAAGAAATTAACCGCTTAATGCCTTTATTGCTAGATGCTATTCGTGATGTGCCTATGCTGCGCCATCGGCTGTTTCAGGTTGAATTTTTAACCACTTTATCAGGCCAAGTATTACTGAGCTTAATTTACCACCGCCAACTAGAAGACGAATGGGAAGTCGCTGCTAGGCAGTTACAAGAACAACTAGGCGTGATGATTATTGGCCGTGCCAGAAAACAAAAACGTGTGTTAGAACAAGATTACGTTATTGAAGCTTTACAAGTTAACGGGCAAACACTGCTTTATAAACAAGTGGAATGCAGCTTTACCCAACCCAACCCTTGGATTTGCCAAAGTATGTTGGAATGGGCGCAAGACGTTTCTAGCCCAAAAGCCCAAGAAGAAAAACGCGACCTAGTCGAACTATATTGCGGCAACGGTAACTTTACGTTGGCACTAGCCAATAACTTTAGGCAGCTACTAGGTACCGAAATTAGCCGTACTTCTGTGGCAGCCGGACAGTATAACATTCAGGC
>CAYJCB010000052.1:0-8365 GCA_964368615.1 uncultured Halomonadaceae bacterium
CTTCTATTTTTCTGCTTTCTATCTCTTTGCTAGTTTTGCTTTCTTTGCAGCAATAAAAAACCCCTGCCGAAGCAAGGGTTGGTGTTTCTTATCTAAAGAGCGCTACTTTAAAAGCAAGGCTTAATTAGTTAACGTAGAAGTCTTCTTCTTGCATATCCATTAGCACTTCAGCACCGGCTAGCACTTGCTGCTCTAAAGCTAGCGTGCGTGGCAGAATACGCTTAAGGAAGTGGTTACCGACTTTGATTTTGCTTGCGTAGAAGCCAGAAGTTTCGCTGCCTACTTTACGCTGTGCAACGCTAACCATACGCGCCCACATGTAGCCGTAAGCCACTAGGCCAAACAGGTCTAGGTAATCAACCGAAGCTGCACCAATTTCTGCTGGGTTCTTTTCAGCTGCTTCAATGACTGCTTTAGTCACTGACTCTAAACGCTGTAGTTCAGTTTCTAGCGTGCTTGTCCAAGCTTGCATATTAGGCAAATCAGCACAGGTGGCTAGGAACTCACGCACTTCTTCAGTAAATATAGTTACGAATGCGCCACGGTTAGAGAAAACTTTACGACCCATTAGGTCTAACGCTTGAATACCGTTAGTGCCTTCGTAAATTTGGGCGATACGCGCATCACGTACGTATTGTTCAGCACCCCACTCAGTGCAATAACCGCTACCGCCGTAGATTTGCTGGGCAGTAACCGTTGCATCAAAACCACGGTCAGTAATAAATGCCTTAGCAATCGGTGTTAGTAGCGCCATCATATTGTCGCCATGCTTACGTATGGCTTCGTCTTCGTGGAACTTGCTTAGGTCTAGCTGCATACCTACGTAAGAAGCAAACGCACGGCTACCTTCGTTAAATGCACGCACGTTAAGTGCCATGCGGCGAACGTCTGGGTGTACTAGAATTGGGTCAGCAATTTTGTCAGGCTGTTGAGCGCCATTGGGTGCGCGTGATTGGATACGCTCTTTTGAGTAATCCATGGCGCTTTGGTAAGCAACTTCACCTAAACCTAAACCTTGGATACCAATGGATAAACGCTCGTAGTTCATCATGGTGAACATAGGAACCAAACCACGGTTGGCTTCGCCAATCATGATGCCTTCTGCGCCATCAAAGTTAAGTACGCAAGTAGCCGAACCTTTAATGCCCATTTTGTGCTCTAAAGAGCCTACGTTGACGTTGTTAAATTCGCCTAGGCTGTTGTCAGCATTGACTTTGAACTTAGGTACTAGGAACAAAGAAATACCACGTGTACCAGCTGGTGCATCAGGTAGTCTGGCTAGCACTAGGTGAATAATGTTTTCAGTTAAATCATGGTCGCCGCCAGTGATCCACAGCTTGCTACCCGTTAAAGTATAAGTACCATCGCCTTTAGGTTCAGCTTTAGTGCTAATTAAGCCTAAATCTGTACCTGCTTGGGTTTCGGTTAAGCACATGGTGCCTATCCATTGGCCAGAATATAAAGATGGCAAGTATTGCTGCTTAACTTCGTCGCTAGCGTGGGCATCTAATAAAATACATGCGCCTGTATTTAGTGAAGGGTAAAGCGTGAAACCAGCGTTAGCGGCATACAGCATTTCTTCAAACAATACGGTCAGCATTTTGGGCATACCCATACCGTCGTATTCTGGGTTGCCGCCTAAGCCTAACCAACCGCCTTCTGCAAGCGTATTCCAAGCTTCTTTAAAGCCTGTAGGGGTAATTACCTTGCCATTTTCAAGTTTAACGCCTTCGGCATCACCACTTAGGTTAATCGGGAAAAGTTCGTTTTCCGCAATTTTTGCACCGCCTTCTAAAATGGCGTTTACCGTGTCTAGGTCTATTCCTTCAGTTGCAGGCATAGAAGCCCAAACTTTTTCAGCTTCAAAAACTTCACTCAATACAAACTGCATGTCACGAAGTGGGGCTTTATACATTGCCATCTTTTTATTACCTCTGTTCTGTTATAAATAATCTTGGTGTTACCGCTAGCTTACCCTATTCAATGCATTGCACAAGACTACCAACCGACCAGTTAGTTCTTATTTAGAATATTAGAAGTAGCGCCTATTACACTTCAAACGCTAAACCAAAACTTGCTTCATTCATTGCTAGTAAGCCATCTGCACCGGCTAACATAGTTGCAGCGTGCATTTTGGTACGTGGTAATAAACGCTGGAAGTAGAAACGTGCAGTATCTAGTTTAGCTTGGTAGAAAGCTTGTTCGCTAGTACCTTCAGCTAGTTTTTTCTGAGCGATTTCAGCCATTTGCGCCCAGAAATAAGCAAGCGTTACATAGCCTGAATACATCAGGTAATCAACAGATGCTGCACCCACTTCTTCACGGTTTTTCATCGCCGCCATGCCAATTTTCATGGTTAGGTCGCCCCACTCTTTATTAAGCTCGGTTAGCGGCTTAACAAACTCTTGCATGGCTTCTTGTTCGCCAGCTGCTTGGCAGTATTTGTGAATTTGTTTAGTGAAGCTGCGCAGGTGTTCACCTTGGTTCATTAGAATTTTACGGCCTAATAAATCCAGTGCCTGAATGCCCGTAGTGCCTTCGTATAAACGGGTAATACGTGCATCACGTACAAACTGTTCCATGCCCCATTCTTGAATAAAGCCGTGTCCACCAAATACTTGCACACCTTCGTTGGTGGCTTCAAAACCTACTTCCGTTAAGAAGGCTTTAACAATCGGCGTTAGTAAACCAAGAATATCGTCAGCGGCTTTTTTGTCTTCTTCCGCACCTTTTTCAACTTTATCAACCAATTGGGCAGTATAGAAAATTAGCGCACGGCCACCTTCGCTAAAGGCTTTTTGGGTAAGCAACATACGGCGCACATCTGGGTGAACAATAATAGGGTCAGCTGCTTTTTCAGGCGCTTTAGTACCAGAAAGCGCACGCATTTGTAGGCGGTCACGCGCATAGGCTAGCGCATTTTGGTAAGAAACTTCAATTAAGCCTTGCCCTTGAATACCAACACCAATACGGGCGGCATTCATCATGGTGAACATGGCGGCTAGGCCTTTGTTGGGCTGGCCAACTAAATAGCCTGTTGCATCGTCAAAGTTCATGACGCAGGTAGAGTTGCCGTGAATACCCATTTTATTTTCTAAGGAACCGCATACCACACCGTTACGCTCACCGACTTCACCCGAAGCATCAGGCAAAAACTTAGGTACAACAAATAAGGAAATGCCCTTGCTGCCTTCAGGTGCATCAGGAAGTTTGGCTAATACTAGGTGAACAATGTTTTCGCTCATTTCGTGATCGCCAGCAGAAATAAAGATTTTAGTGCCGCTAATTTTATAGCTGTTGCTGGTTTCAAAATCAGCAGCAGGAATGGCACGGCTTTTAATAAGGCCTAAGTCAGTACCGCAATGCGGCTCGGTTAAGCACATGGTGCCAGTCCAGCTACCTTCAATTAATTTGGTTAGGTAAATCTGTTTTAGTTCTTCTGTGCCGTGGTGTTCCAGTGCGCTCATCGCACCGTGCGATAAACCTGGGTACATGCCCCAAGAAAGGTTAGCTGAACAAATCATCTCGTTTAAAACCATGCCTAAAGAGTGTGGCAAACCTTGGCCACCATATTCGGTGCTTTGGCTAATCGCAGGCCAGCCACCTTCAACATACTGCTGGTAAGCTTCTTTAAAACCTTCAGGAACGGTAACAACGCCATCTTTTAAGGTGCAACCTTGCTGGTCGCCAATTTGGTTAAGGGGCGTAAGTACGTTTTCTGCAAACTTAGCGCCTTCTTCAAGAATAGCGTCGGTGACTTCTACAGCATCTTCACCGTTAGGTAAGCTTTTGTAGTGGTTAGGAAAGTCTAAAAGTTCGTTCATTACAAAACGCATATCGCGTAGGGGGGCTTTATAAGTTGGCATAGTAACCTCTGAGCTAATTGTTGTTAGTTGCTTCTGGTTGAGTTTATTGTTCAAACGTATGTTTGAAACTTAAGCTATGCGTTAACGACTGTCAAGTGCTTGCTTCAGTCTTTTAAGGAAAATCAGGCAGCAATGTTGATTTTCGTACCTTTAACGTAGGGAAGGCGATTGGTTGCAGCTAGGTCAAAAGTATCAATAATGGCTTGGTTAGCTGTGGTGGGTTGCTTGCCATCTAAAAGTGGGTGGCGCATTGCAACAGCTACCGCTTGGGAACGGCGTATACCAAAACTGAAAGTAATCGGTAAGATGGGGCGTTTACGACCAAAACGAATTTCATCGGGTTTAAGGTTTGTTGCTGGTGTTGAAGGTGGCCCCAATTTACTACTTAACTCTAAGGTGTAATCAGGGTAGCCGCTGTTAAGACCGTTGCCATCAGTAGAAAAAACACTTTTATCTAACGGCTCTAATCCCTCGGCTGGTTTTGTTTGATCTGTCGATTTATCGTCAATTTTATTAATTTTGGGGTGTTGAAATGCTGGTTTTATCGGACTTTCGCTTGTAGCTTGCTTAGCTGTAGGCGAGTTTTCGTTAGCGACCTGTTTTTTTTGTCGATTTAACAAGGTGTTGCTAGTGCTTTCAACCGATGGTAACAACATAACAAACTCCAGTGGTTTGCTAAGGGGCTTTTAACTACTTAACTAAAAGTTGGGCAACTAAAAATTAGGTATTTTTTTATTTAGTGACTTTTTTTCTAGTATAGGTAAAAGTTTATTGGTTCACAACTTAATAGCAACTAATAAAGCTAGCTCTGTAACTCTGGCAGCTTTGGTTTATAATGTTTAAATTATTTATCGCTTAAGAATAGGGATACAGATGTATTTAATAAACTACTTTTTACACAGCAATTTTTTACGCGCCAAGTTTTTACCTACTAAGTTTTTTCTGTTGCTTTTTTTGCTGATGATTTTGGCGGGTTGCCAAGGCGGTATTAATAACGGTACTTCAAGCCATGTTTCAACCGGTGAAGTAAGTTTTCCAACAGCCCCATCTAAGCCTGTAAAACAAGCAAAACCAGTGGGTGCAGCACCAAAGCCAGCGCCACAACCAAATAAACCAGCGGCTATTCAACCAGCACCTAGCCAGCCACCTGCTGCAACAAGTGTGCAGGTTTTTTCAGCAAATCCAGAGGAAGGCGTTCCTTTAGGTGATAACACACAGTTTGAAGTTGATAATATTCAGCCTACCGTTAAACCGCCAGAAGCAGTTGTTGTACCTATGAAGGCACCAACTCCTGTACCAATTTCTGAACCAGCGCCAAGGCCTGCATCAGAACCAGTTTCTGCGCCTGCTATGGTTGTTGTAGCACCAGCTAAAGAAGCGCAGCAAGAGCCAGTAGAAAGCCATAATCCAGAAACGACTTGGTTGGACCGTTACCCTAGCTTGTCTGAAGATTTACAAAATTATCAGCAAATAGTCAGCCAGTTAGAAGCAGAAGCTAAGGCTTATCGTCAGCAGATAGATCAGCTGCAAGAAAAAGTTAAACAGCAGTGGGGTGGTGAAGCTGCTTTGCCTGCCTCGGCTCAACAGTTTGTAAAGTACACAGATTCTTACCAAAGTCGTGGTGAAATGGACTTTGATAGCGGCAAAATTATTGTGGAAACGGTTGATCCTTCCAACCCTAAGCAGCATTTAAGAGAAGCGATTATTACTACGCTATTAACGCCCTATGATGCAGAAAGCCCTGAGATTTATACCGATAAGAAAATTAGCTATGTTGGCCCTTCCGTATTGGCTGGGCAAGTATTAGACCATGAAGGCAAGCCAGTAAAATGGGAATGGCGTGCCGAGCGTTTTGCTGATTATTTAGTTGAAAATAAAGTGCAAGAAGTTAAGCGCAACGGGCAAGTTGTTTACCGAGTTGAAATTCCCTTGGTCGAAAATCATGCTCAGGTACGTGGGCATCAGTATGAACATCTAGTAAGAGCAGCAGCGCAGCGTTATGGCATTGATGAAGTCTTAATCTACTCTATCATGGAGACTGAAAGTAACTTTAATCCTTATGCAACAAGCCATATTCCTGCTTATGGTTTAATGCAAGTAGTGCCTTCGACTGCGGGTAAAGATGTGTTTACACGCATTAAGAAGCGTAACGATCAACCTACACGAGATTACTTATTTAATACAACTAACAACATTGATACGGGTACAGCCTATTTAAGTATTTTACGTGATAATTATTTAAATAAAATCAAGCACCCATTATCACGTGAATACGCAATGATTTCTGGCTATAACGGTGGGGCAGGCAATGTGTTGCGTACTTTTCATAAAGATCGTGCACAGGCGGTTAACATGATTAACCAGTTAACGCCTAAACAAGTTTACGACCGTTTACACTTAAAGCACCCAAGAGCAGAAGCGAGAGGCTATATTAAGAAAGTAACAGAGGCACAACAACGTTACCGAGCACAAGCCTCAGCAAGTCGCTAAGGGCCTCTGAAATTACTAACCGCTAGATGCAGGCTTAGTTAGTCTGCTCTAAACGGCTTCTGTTAACTTCACGCATCACGTTTAATTCAGCGATTAAGTTAGATTGGTTTTTAACTTCAAAGGTGTAGTTGCTACCGTTACGCAAGGTAACTTCTGCACATTTGCCTTTGTTGCTTGTGCAAATGTCGCTGGTATTAACCAAAATTTTTGCTTGAATGTTTTTGTCAGTAAAAATGTCACCTTCTTCACTGATGCAACGCAACTGCTTGCTTTTTAAGTTAAATACGCCGCCGCTTAACTTAACGTCGGTTGACATAGTGCAGTTGCTTAAGTGGTAAGTAGAAGTGCCTTCAACACGGTTGGTTTCTACAGAAAACCAGACATTGCTACGTGATTCGCCTTCTTTTAAAACAACCTTGTTAACAGCCGATGCTTGCAGCATTTGCCCAGGCTGTAGTGGTAAAGTGGCTTGGTCGGCCATAAGTCCAAAAGAGCAGCCCATTAGGGCGAAGGCAGTGATTAACTTCTTCATAGTGTTTATTTCCAGGTTCAGTTTGATTGAATTTTGTAAAGTATAGCAGAGTATTTTCTAAGGTTATTCATGTCAGTTTGCCACATCACCCGCTTGCTCGTTGTTTTTAAGTGGTATCAGTTTCTTTGATGCTAATTCCTACTAAAATGCTGGGAAAAGAAGTAGTATTGTTGAACAAAAAGATATACATTTCTTATACAAGAAAGGAAAGCCTAAGTCATTTTTAGGTTAGTTAGGCTCCTGTTATTCATCTACCGATACAAGAAAATTTTTAAATGAAAAACTCAACGACTGCTGCAATTTATGAATCTTTAGTACCTCACTACCAAGCCATTATCAAAAATGTGGGTGAAGACCCGCAGCGTGAAGGTTTAGTCGACACGCCTGTTAGGGCCGCCAAAGCAATGGAATTCTTAACGCAGGGTTATCGTCAAGATTTACATACGCTGGTTAATGGCGCAGTGTTTGCTTCTGACACAGATGAGCTGGTTATCGTTAAAGATATCGAATTTTATTCTATGTGTGAACACCATCTGCTGCCTTTTATTGGTAAGTGTCACATAGGTTATTTGCCTAAAGGCAAGGTGTTGGGTTTGTCTAAGTTTGCGCGTATTACCGATATGTTTGCGCGTCGCTTACAAATTCAAGAGTTATTGACTAAACAGATTGCTGAAGCGGTACAAGAAGTGACTGGTGCAGCAGGTGTGGCAGTGATTGTTGAAGCACGTCACTTGTGCATGATGATGCGTGGCGTAGAAAAGCAAAATTCGATGATGCGTACTTCGGTAATGTTGGGTCAGTTGCGTGAAAATCCTACGACGCGCCAAGAATTTCTTAAGCTGCTTGACTAGCTATGGATAAAAAATAATCGAAAAAGGATAGGAAAATGCCGAATAAAAACCCTCATGCACTGGCTAGTATTCGTATTAAAAATTTACGTTTAAGAACTTACATTGGCATTAAAGAAGACGAAATTCAAAATCAGCAAGATATTTTAGTGAACGTCGTTATTCGCTATGCTGCTGACCGAGCGGTGCAATTTAATCGCATTGAAGAAGCTTTAAACTACCGCACTATTACCAAAAAAATTATTGCCCATGTTGAAGGTGGGCGTTTTGCTTTGTTAGAGCGTTTAACTAAAGAATTACTAGAAATAGTGATGAGCCATGAGCAGGTTGAAGTGGCCGAAGTTGAAGTCGATAAACCCCATGCATTGCGTTTCTCTGATTCGGTTTCTGTTATGCTTAGCGCCCAAAGAGAGCCACTTTAAGTTAGCTTTATATTTAAGTTAAATGAGAAACCTTATGCGTAAAATTTTAACCTTAACAGCAGCTGCTTTGCTTCCTGCTGCTGCCATGCAAGCTCAGGCGATAGAATTCAATATTTTGGCGGGTGGCAATGTTTGGAATGCCAGCCCTTCTGGTTATATTCAGGGTAATAAGAATGAAAATTCGCTAGATGTAAAAGATAAGTTGGG
>CAYJCB010000052.1:8465-12359 GCA_964368615.1 uncultured Halomonadaceae bacterium
TAGGTTTAACCCTGCGCCAGTTTGATGGTGGCTTTGCTGTTACAGAAACTGCAACGGGTAAATCTGAATCCATTGATTTAAGTACGCCGCTGCCTATGGGTTATGCAGGTTTACGGGTGGGTTTACCGTTAGGTCTTTCGGTTGGCGCTACAGTGAATGCGATTGGTTACAGTGGTAATAAAGTAACAGATATTACTGCTGACGTGCGTTACCAGTACGATGGCTTGCCGTTAATTAAGCCGGGAATTACCGCAGGTTATCGCAGTTTTGATGTAACGCTTGATGATTTAAAAGATACTTACGGTGATTTAGAATTTAGTGGGGCTTTCTTTGGTGCTTATATTCGCGCTGGCTTCTAAAAAATAGTTAGTAAAGTTATAAAAAAACCGCAATCTTTTTCAAGGTTGCGGTTTTTTTGTTACTGCTTTAAAGCGTTAAATTAGTGCTTATTAATCAATGTAAAAAATGACGCATTCCGGTAAACACCATGGCAATGCCTGCTTCGTTAGCGGCTTGAATGACTTCATCGTCACGCATTGAACCACCCGGCTGAATCACTGCTGTAATGCCTGCTGCTGCTGCTGCATCAATCCCATCACGGAAGGGAAAGAAAGCATCGGAAGCCATCACTGAACCTTCAACTACTAGGTTTTCATCAGCGGCTTTAATGCCGGCAATTCTAGCCGAATAAACACGGCTCATTTGCCCAGCGCCCACGCCAATAGTGCGGCCATCTTTAGCGTAAACAATGGCATTAGACTTAACGTATTTGGCCACTTTCCAAGCAAAAGCTAGGTCAATTAATTCTTGCTCGGTGGGTGCGCGTTCTGTAACAACTTTAAGGTCAGTCGTATTAACCGTGCCTAAGTCACGGTCTTGTACTAACAAACCACCCGTAACCCGCTTAAAGTTAGCCACTGGCTGGCGTTCACCTGGCCAAAACTGGCTGGCATCTAACAAGCGTAAGTTTTTCTTGCTGGCAATAATTTCTTGCGCTGCTGCTGTAATACCTGGAGCGATAATCACTTCAGCAAACTGGCGGTCAACAATGGCTTGTGCTGTTGCAGCATCTAGCTCACGGTTAAAGGCAATAATACCGCCAAAGGCGCTGGTGGGGTCAGTTTTAAACGCTAGGTCATAGGCTTGCTGCAAGTCTTTACCGACCGCAACACCGCAAGGGTTAGCGTGTTTAACAATCACGCAAGCGGGTTCATTAAAGGCTTTAACGCATTCAAACGCAGCATCGGTATCTGCTACGTTGTTAAACGATAATTCTTTGCCTTGCAGCACTTGGGCTGTTGCCACGCAAGCTTCGGTAATGTTGGCTTCAGCATAAAAAGCGGCTTTTTGGTGCGGGTTTTCACCGTAGCGCATTTCTTGGCGTTTAATAAACTGGGTATTAAAAGTACGTGGGAAGTCTTCGCTACCGCCTGCAACCTTACGGCCTAAATAATTAGCAATGGCTGAATCGTAAGCTGCCGTGTGTTCAAAAGCTTTAACAGCTAAATTAAAGCGCGTGGGCTGAGTAACGCCGCCTTGATTAGCGTCCATTTCACTTAGCACCTGCGCGTAATCGCTGGTGTTAACAAGAATGGTGGTGAAAGCGTGGTTTTTAGCGCAGCTACGCACCATCGCAGGGCCGCCAATGTCGATGTTTTCAATCGCCATATCTAAAGTGCAATCGTCACGGGCAATGGTAGCTTGGAAGGGGTAAAGGTTAACTACCACCAAATCAATCGGGGTAATTTGGTGCTCTGCCATCACTGCATCGTCTTGGCCACGGCGACCTAAAATACCGCCATGAATTTTTGGGTGCAGGGTTTTAACACGCCCGTCCATCATTTCAGGAAAGCCAGTGTGTTCAGACACTTCAGTCACTGCAAGCCCAGCATCTTTAATTAACTTAAAAGTGCCGCCAGTAGAAAGCAGCTCTACACCTCGCTCAAGCAGTCCTTTGGCCAGTTCAACGATGCCGTTTTTATCAGAAACGCTGAGTAAAGCGCGACAGATGGGAAGTGGTTTTTGTATAGCCATAAGCTTGGTTTAGCTCCTCAAAAAAGCTTAGATAAGGTCGTATTGTTTAAGTTTTTTACGCAAAGTACCCCGATTCAAGCCCAATAGGCTGGAAGCTTGGGTTTGGTTGTTGTCTGTGTAGCGCATGACCGCTTCAAGCAAAGGTGCTTCAACTTCGGTTAGCACTAGGTCATAAAGGTTATGAACTGGTTCGCCGTCTAGCTGTATAAAGTAATTATTCAAGGCATGAATAACACTTTCACGCAAAGTGCGGTCTTGTTCTATTTTGTTTAAATGAGATTTTTTTGGTTCAGTCACTTTAGTTTAATTCTGTTATTCAGTTAAGCCCGTGGGCATTGGATGCTTCCTGCAAAAATATCATCAAGCAAGGCGAGTTGCTGCTCACTTGTTTCTAATAAATTAAAACGCTTACGCCACTCATTGCTACCCGCTTGTTGCAAATACCAGCCAAAATGTTTACGCGCTACCCTTGTACCCATAAAATCACCATAAGTTAGGTAAAGTTCGGTTAAATGTTGGCTAATAATGCTGTGCAACTCAAACGGTTCAGGGTCAGGCAACAGCTCTTGGGTAGCAAGCCAATGCTTTATTTGACGAAAAATCCAAGGTTTACCTTGGGCAGCTCGTCCTATCATTACTGCGCTTGCACCAGTTTGTTCAAGTATTTGCTGTGCTTTTTGGGGTGAATCAATATCACCGTTGGCGATAACTGGAAAGCGCACCTGCTGGCAAACCTCGGCTAGGGTGTCGTATTCAGCTTCACCATTAAAACGGTCTTCTCGGGTTCTGCCGTGAATTGTAAGTGCTTGTATACCTTCTAGTTCGGCAATTTTAGCAATTGTAACAGCATTCTTGTGGTTTGCTGACCAGCCAGTACGAATTTTTAAAGTAACTGGCACATCAACCGCAGCAACCACGGCTGCTAAAATTTCTGCAACCAACTTTTCATCGCGCAATAAAGCTGAACCTGCTGCTTTTTTACACACTTTTTTAGCTGGGCAACCCATATTAATATCAATAATTTGTGCGCCTAACTCCACATTGGCTTTAGCTGCTGCTGCCATCATTTGTGGGTCACTACCAGCAATTTGAATCATTCTTGGTTCAGGTTCATCAAGGTGTGGTAGGCGTAAACGTGATTTTTGTGTTGTCCATAAGCTTTGATCGCTAGTCACCATTTCGGCAACCGTTAACCCAGCACCAAAGGTTTTGCACAAGGCCCTAAAGGGACGATCAGTAACTCCGGCCATGGGCGCTAGTATTAGCGGAGTCGTAATTTTGTAGCTGCCAATTTGCAACACTTAATGAACTCAACCTAATAATTAAGGGGCAGTATCTTACCTTGAGAGGCGCTAGGATTAAAGCTTCGAATCGTTTAAATACACTTGAATGCGTGCGCCCTGCACAAAAATTGCTGGGCGATCAATGCTAGCCTGTATTTCATGGCTGGCCGCCGCCGCTAATTCATGAAGACTGGGTTTTAAATCGGCTGCCATCACAATTTCTGAACTAACGGGCTGCGAGCTAAGGTTAAGCAGCTGTATTGTTAAATTAGGTAGGGGTAAATTTTGTTGGGTGATGTTACTTATTTTAAAATAAATGTCCATTTTTTTGGTGTTAATAGACGGTGTTAAGCGCACATCAGTAAACGCATAAGCTACTGCGGGTGTCTGATTTATAAATAACCACCCACTCACCGAAAGTGTTATTAACAATAAAAACAAACCAGCAATAAAAGGCGGTGAGATTTTTTTTGTTTCTTCTTCTATTTCTTCTGCTTCCACTTCTTCTGGAATATTTAAAGCCGTTAGCTGTTCAGCAGGTTCTTGCAAGGTAGGAATAGAGCTAGCAGAAATAGTA
>CAYJCB010000052.1:12459-13810 GCA_964368615.1 uncultured Halomonadaceae bacterium
GGCTGTCTTTAGCTTGATTATTAGCTTTAGCTAGCTTTGCGGTAGAAATCATTAATGCCAGCTCTTTTTCAGCAACCGAAGTTGCTATTGGGTGCTGCTTATCAATCAGGTGATAACTGGCATTAAAAATTTTCATGCACTCACCACAACGAACAGCGCCTAAGGCTAGCTGTATTTCTTCTTCGCTAACACTAAAGACGCTTTGACAGTGAGGGCATTGCGCTTGTTTTATTGGGTTGGTCCTATTCATGCAGCAAAAGTCCGTTCAATGTTGCAGATCAAGCCTTTTTACGAATACCTGTTATACGCACCCAATCATCTTCTTGGGTTGGCTTATCTAACTCAAACCAAGGGCTATAAGCACGACTAACTTCTTCAGCTTGATGACTTAATATACCTGAAAGTGCCATGTTTCCGCCCGGCTTTATAAGGCTAGAAAGCGTTGCTGCTAACGAAATTAATGGGCCCGCAAGAATGTTAGCAACTAGCACATCACAAGTTATATCAGGGCATTTTTCTGGGTAATATACAGGAAAACGTTCTGGATCTAAGTGGTTACGTTGTGCATTTTGTTGGCTAGCTTGCAAGGCTTGTGGGTCGATATCGGTTCCCCAAGCGTGTTTAGCACCTAGCAACAAACCAGCGATACCAAGAATGCCAGAACCACACCCAAAATCAAGCAGCGTTTTGCCATCTAAATCAAGGCCATCTAACCACTGTAAACACAGTTTAGTGGTTGGGTGAGTGCCCGTACCAAAAGCTAAACCTGGGTCAAGCACTAGGTTAACGGCTTCGGGGTTGGGTGCTGTTAACCAGCTAGGCACTATCCATAAACGCTCGCCCATTTGCATGGGTTTAAAGCTATCCATCCACTCGCGTATCCAGTCTTTATCTTCTAGAATTTCTAATTGAAGATTAGGCATGGGCGTAGCAGGGTAACTAGCTTCCCACAGCTGCTGCATGGTAGCTAACATTTGTTGGGCATCTTGCTTGCCGTCGTACAAGCCTGTTAGCTGCGTTGATTGCCATAAAGGTGTTGTGCCACGAATCGGCTCAAACACAGGCTGATCTTCGGCATCGGTTAGGGTAATCGCACAAGCACCAGCTTCAAGCAACCAGTCTTCAAACTCTTCTGCCTGTTCTGGGCGGATCAGCGTTTTAATTTGCAACCAAGACATAGTGTTCCTAGGGTCTGAAAAGGTTTTAAAAAGAGCCTGAAAAAATTGTAGGCTAGCCGTCCTTGGCCAGCGATAAGTCTTTAGTTACAGCAACAACCGTGAGCTATAAACTATAAACTTAGCTTTTTCTCTAGGTAGTGAATATTAACGCCGCCTTTTTCAAAGTGGCTATC
>CAYJCB010000053.1:0-13805 GCA_964368615.1 uncultured Halomonadaceae bacterium
TTTTTGATAAAGAAAAACGTACTTGGCCAGATTTATTATCGGGAACGCAAGTGGTAGTAATACCTAAAAAGAAGAAGGTTTAAATTAGCTTCTTAATTTAGCTCTAGCCTGCACTGGGTTAGTGCCAGCCTCACCAGCGCTCTTCATTCAAATGCTCCCAGCGCATTTGAAGATAGGGCTTGAGCTTGTTTAAGCTGGTCACCTCTTGGCGGAATAATTCCAGATTGTTTATATCCTGCTCCAATTTTGTTAAGTGGGTGTTAATCGCGCGCTGTGATGCTTTTATGGTTTTTTTGTGGAAGCGTTGATACAAAACACTGGCTTTAGGGTCTTCATACAATATATCTTCGTGCTGTGACCGTAGCTGTGCATATTGACGGTTAAGTAATTGTGTCGCGTCAGCTAGATCACCACCCAGCTCTTCCAGAGGTGATTGACCTATATACTCAGCATAGAAAGCAAACAGGCTAGTGATATCGTTACTATTACGAGCCTCAATCAGCTCACTCATCAGGCGGTTTTTCTCTAAGCGAGCCTCTTCATCTTGCTCAAGATCTGGGTGAAGAACACGTGCTACTCGGCGGAACAACTTATTGATTGAGCCGCTTTTCATCAGTTTATTGAGTGCCTGCTCGTCATCTTTTATCTGCTGCTCGAATGATTCTTGCTGGCGGGAAAAATTATCAAATCCAGAATCCTGCTGAAAATTAGAGAAGAGTTCTTCAAATTTGCTAGCGCTGTCCGCATCATCAGCCATTTCATCGAAGAAATTTTGCTCGCTGTGCATTGCATCATCTTGGGCGGAGGCAAATATCTCAGGATGTATTTTTTCGATAGTGTCGTCGAGCGTCTGATGAAGAGCAGCTAGATTAATATCACCAGCAAAGGGGTTGTGGCTAATGGTGTCTAGGTAGTCCAGTATCCATTCCATTAGCACTTCGCGATGCCACGCAGCTAAAGATTTACGGCTATAAAAAACCAGTAGATGCTCGCAATTTTGATACAGGGTCGTAACGTAGGCTTTCTCCTGCTGTTCAACAGTCTCAGTAACCTGCTTGGCAAAGGTTCTGATTTGTTCGCGCAAGCGGTCATTTTCCTTTTGTTGATTAGCAACTTTTTGCCACGCTTGATTAAACGATTTTTGGCTGGATGAGCCTGAGTGATCGGTGGTTTTAGTCTTTATTTTGCTAGTGGTAAGTTTCATCTGTGAATTCTGTGCATCGGCCTAGGAAAGGGAAGAATGAATTTAGACTAACATTGTGCAAACTAGTGAGCAACTGCGCAGTTTTTTAGCATATTTTTTTGGATATTATATCCATGCGCTTCAAAGTTAGGAATATCTAGCAAGCCTTAACTTAGGCATTGCTAGACATTTGAACTACCTAAATAGCCCTTAAAGTTAAACGGCTAGCTGTTGGCGAATGACTTTTTTATTCAGTTTACCAACACTGGTTTTGGGGATTTCATCGACCAACATAATTTGCTGTGGAATTGCCCATTTATTAATTTTGCCCTGTTTAACAAAGGCTTCTAGGTGCTGTTGAATACCGCTAATATCAAAGGGTCTAGAAGGATCTGTTGCAACCACTAAAGCGGCTGGGCGTTCGCCCCACTGTTCGTCTGCCACACCAACTACCGCAACTTCTGCAACGCCTGGGTATTGGCTAATTAGGTTTTCTAGCTCTAAAGAAGACAGCCACTCGCCCCCGGTTTTAATAACGTCTTTAATTCGATCGCTAATCATCACAAAACCTTGCTCATCTATGGTGGCAACATCACCCGTATGTAGCCAGCCATCTTGCCAAAGTTCTTCGCTGCGTTCTTCTTCCTTGTAATAAGCTTGAGTTAACCAAGGCGCTCTGACTCTTATTTCCCCAACACTTTCGCCATCATGTGGCAGTGGTTTACCGTAAGTATCCACCACTTCTACATCAACAAAGGGTATGGCTACTCCCGCTTTACAACGCCAAGGCAGTTGGCTTTCAAAATCAGTATCGGTTACCGCTTTAGGTAAAATCGACGCAGTTAGTAATGGGCAGGTTTCTGACATGCCATAGGCTGAACGGGTATCTATGCCTAATGCCCAAGCTTTTTTAGCTAAGCCTTGGGGTAAAGCACTGCCACCGACTAGCACTTTCCAGCCCTTTAAATTCACCTTGCCAGAAGTAACGGCATCGGCTGAAACCACCATATTTAATAGCGTTGGCACACAATGAGAGAAATCTACCTTTTCGCTTACCAACAGCTTAACCAGCATTTCTGGATCATAACGCCCTGGATAAACTTGTTTAGCACCTAACAGCGTTGCTGTATAAGGAATGCCCCAAGCATGAACGTGGAACATAGGGGTGATGGGCATATAAACCTTGTCGCGGTTTAACAGTTCAAACCCGGGTACTTGTACGCTGCTGGCTTCAGTTAAGGTGTGCAAAACTAACTGGCGGTGCGTGAAAAATACGCCTTTAGGATTACCAGTCGTGCCAGTGGTATAAAACAAGGTAGCCACAGCATTTTCATCAAAACTTGGGAAGTCATAATGTTCGGGCTGCGCGGCCAAAAGTACTTCGTATTCACCTTTAAGTGGTAAGCTGGTTTTCACTTCTTCTGGCGTATCTTGGCACAAAATATAACCACGAATAGCCGGAAGCTTTTCAGCTAAAGGTTCTAGTAATGGTAAAAATTCTTGATGCGTTAATACAAATACGTCTTCGGCATGGTCCATCGTATAAAGTACTTGATCGGGTGCTAAGCGCACGTTTACCGTATGCAACACAGCACCAATCATGGGAATGGCAAAAAAACATTCCAAATAACGGTGACTATCCCAATCTAATACTGCCACCACATCACCGGCTTTAACGCCTTGGCTGGTTAGTAGGTGCGCTAACTGATGAACGCGTTTTTCAAAAGTCTTATAGTTATGGCGGCTTAAATCACGATAAACAATTTCGTTATCACCCGCCATACGCACGCCAGCTTTTAAAATATCGCCGATTAACAGGGGCGGATTAATTGCTGATTGAGTAGCTGGTAAAATTTTTGGTTGAATGGGTGAAGTCATTTTTAGCTCCCTTGCTGTATCAATGTTTTTATAGTTTTGTTATTGATTTTTAGCTAACACGTTCAATGATTAAGGCTATACCTTGTCCACCACCAATGCAAAGGGTGATAAGTCCGTAACGACCATTAATACGCTCTAGCTCATAAAGGGTTTTTACAGTAAGAATACTGCCCGTTGCACCCACCGGATGACCCATACCCACAGCACCGCCATTAGGGTTTAGCTTTTCAGCTGGAAAGCCTAATTCTTGTGCCACGGCCATCGCTTGAGCAGCAAAAGCTTCGTTAGATTCAATCACATCTAAGTCATTAATAGTTAGACCCGCTTGGGCTAAAGCTTTCTTTACAGCTGTCACTGGGCCCATACCCATAAAGGTAGGATCAACCCCACAAAAGGCATTGGCAACCAAACGCGCTCTAACTTTAAGCCCTTGTTGTGCGGCTGTTTCTGCATTAGCTAGCAATAATGACGCTGCACCATCGTTAATGCCTGAAGCATTACCTGCAGTGACTAGGCCATCTTTTTTAAAGGCAGGTTTTAGTTTGGCTAGGTCTTCTAAACTAATTTTACCGCGAACGTGTTCATCGGTAGCAAACAACACTTCTTCACGGCCTTTTTTAATAAACATAGGCACTATTTGGCTAGTGAAATGACCCGCTTCTATTGCGGCTGACGCTTTTTGGTGGCTAGCTAGCGCAAACTCATCGAGCTGCTGGCGCGTAAGGCCATATTTAAGGGCAATATTTTCTGCAGTCACACCCATGTGGCCAGTACCAAAAGGGTCACTAAGAATACCTAGGGTTAAATCTTGCACATTGCCATCACCCATACGTAAACCAGTACGGGCTTTAGGTAATAAATAAGCACCTTGGCTCATGGATTCAGCACCGCCCACTAACGCTAGCTGGCTATCACCGACTTCTATCATTTGTGCGGCTGAAATAATCGCTTGTAAGCCAGAACCACACAGGCGGTTCACATTAAAAGCCGCTGAACGTTCATCTAAACCTGCATTTAAGGCGATATGACGGGCAAGGTAAGCATCTTGTGGCGCAGTGGTAATAATATGTCCATAAACAGCATGGTCGATTTTTTTAGCATCCACACCGCTGCGCTTGATGACTTCTTTAGCGGTGGCAATACCCATTTCAGCAGGACTAAAGTTAGATAAACTGCCACCAAAACCACCTATAGCGGTACGTACACCTTCCACGATAACAACTGAATTAAATTTCATGCGGTAGATCCTATTGTTTGAGAGTAACTAATGGTTATTTACTAAGCAGTTATTTGCCAAGCATTGAACGGGCAATCACTTCTTTCATAATTTCTGAAGTGCCGGCATAAATAGTTTGAATGCGTGCATCCACATAAAAACGTGAAATGGGGTATTCCAGCGTATAACCATAACCACCAAATAGCTGTAAGCATTCATCAATGGTTTGGCACTGCATTTCGCTAAGTTGTAGTTTTAAAATGGCTGCATCGGTAGCACTCATTTTATTGTCACGATAAAGCGCAACGCAGTGGTTAAAGTAAGCCCGTGCCATATCAATTTTTGCGCGTACTTCAGCCAGCTTAAAACGGGTATTTTGGAAGTTAGCTATCGGCTGACCAAAGGCTGTACGCTGTTTTACATAATCTAGGGTTAAGGCTAAAGCACCTTCCATTGCACCTAGGGCTTGCGAACCAACGCCTAAACGTTCACGCGGAAGCTCTTGCATCAAGTAAGCAAAACCAGCCCCTTCTTTACCTAACAGTGCATCCGCCGGTAACAGCATATCTTCAAAAAACAACTCGGCAGTATCGCTAGAATGCTGGCCAATTTTCTTAATCGGCTTGCCACGAGAAAATCCGGCTAGGTGAGTATCCACTAAAAATAATGACACACCTTTAGCACCAGCAGCTGGGTCGGTTTTGGCACAAACAATCACCATGTCCGCCATCATGCCATTGGTAATAAAAATCTTTGAGCCGTTTAACTTCCAGCCTTCAGGAACTTTTTCAGCACGGGTTTTTATATTGGCTAAATCACTGCCTGCGCCGGGTTCAGTCATGGCAATCGCTGTCATTACTTCACCACTAGCCATACGTGGTAACCAGTGGTGCTTTTGTTCCTCGCTGGCTAGGTGTTCTAGGTAAGGAATAACAATATTGGAGTGAATGTTGTAACCGCTAGCCAAGCCACCAAAGCCACGGCGTGAGATTTCTTCTATTACTAGCTGGGTAATACCAAAATCTGCGCCAGTTCCACCGTAATCTTCGGCTAGGTCTACGGCTAACATTCCTGCTTCGCCCAGTTTTAGCCAAAAATCACGCGGCACTTGTCCAGCAGCTTCCCAATCAGAATAGTGTGGGTCAGCTTCTTTATCTAAAAAGCGGCAAATCATCTCGTAAAAAAGTTGGGTATTTTCGTCTTGTTTAAACATTATTCAAGATCCTTACGCAGGTGGCGTTTAAGTATTTTTCCTGCGGTACTTTTTGGAAGGGAATCACTAAAAACTATTTTTTTAGGCAGTTTAAAAGGCGCTAGGTGCTGGCGTGCGTGTTGAATAAGCTCCGCTTCTGTAGTTGAAGCACCTTCTTTAAGCACCACTACAGCAGTAATGGCTTCAATCCATTTATCATCGGGCATCCCAATAACGGCTACTTCTGATACGGCTGGGTGGCTAAAAAGTGCTTCTTCTACTTCACGGCTTGCCACCACTACACCACCAGTATTAATAACGTCTTTAATGCGATCAACAATAAACAAATAACCTTCTTCATCTAAATAACCAACATCACCTGAATGAAACCAGCCGCCTTGAAAGGCTTCTTCAGTCATTTGTGGATTATTCCAGTAGCCCGTTAATAATTGCGGTGAACGATGCACTATTTCACCCTGTTCACCGGCTGGCATATCATTCATCTCTAAATCAACAATGCGTGTTTCAACGGTTAAAATCGGTCTTCCTGCTGACGCTGGTCGGTCAGCATGGTCTTCAGGGCGCAACACAGTTGCTAAGGGTGCTATTTCACTTTGGCCGTAGCAGTTGTAAAGGCCAACACCCGGTAAACGTAGCTGCATTTCTTTAAGTACCGGCACCGGCATAATTGATGCACCGTAATAAGCCTTTTTAAGGCTGGTTAGGTCGCGTTTATCGAAGTCAGGGTGGCGTAGCAGTGCTATCCAGAAAGTAGGCGGTGCAAAGAAAGAAGTAATGGCTTCTTTTTCAATCCATTCTAAGCACAGGTTAGGCAGTGGGCTTTCCATTAAGCGTATTGTTAATCCCCTCAGTAAGGCAGGCATTAAAAATACGTGCATTTGTGCTGAATGGTATAAAGGCAAAGCAGCCAACATGGTTTCATTGGGCTTAAAATCCAACTCAACCATGCAAGCTAAATATTCAGCCATCAGTGCTTGGTGCGTCATCATTGCGGCTTTAGGTGCAGCGGTAGTACCCGAGGTGTATAAAAACTGGGCTAGATCATCATTAGCAATTTTTACTTCAGGTGCATTGCTAGGTAAATCAGCTAAAGCTAACTGAAGAATATCAAGGCTGCTTGAATCGTTACCGTTAGACTCACTGCTATGAAAGTAGGCCTGAACGGCTAGATCAATACCTTTTATTGCTGGCTGAACATTAGTCGCCAAACTTAGGTCGCTGATTATTGCGCGTGCTTCAGATTGTTGTATTACATAGCGTAATTCTTCAGCACTTAAAGCAAAGTTAGTCGGTACATGCACTAACCCAGCTCGCAAGGTAGCCAGCCAAGCTAAAACATAAGCATCGGAATTTTTGCCATAAGCGACTACCCTGTCGCCCTTTTTTAGACCTTGTTTTAATAGCTGGTTAGCAATTTTATTTACCGCTAAATTGAGGGACCCGTAGGTCCACTCCCTGTCTAAAAATTTCAAAGCGATAGCTGTTGAGTTTTTACGCGCGCTGCGACTCAGTGCCGAGCCGATAGTGTTGGATTGAGGAGAGGTTGTTATCATTATTGCTTTCCTTATTTATTTACCATTTTACAAACGCTTTCAGATAAAGGGCGGAAAGCTTTATCGGCAGGAATGGTGCGAACAATTTCAAATAAATCATCTGCATCTGTTGATTCTTGAGGGGTTTTAACGCGCACTAGGTACATATCATGCACCATACGACCGTCTTCACGAATGTAAGCATTCTTGGCAAAAATATCGTTAACCGCTGTATCCATCATTTTCTTACGAACAGTTTGGGTATCATCGCTACCCGTGTCTTTTACCGCTTGTAGGTAATGGCGCGTGCTTGAATAAAGGCCCGCATGAACCATAGTGGGCATTTTGCCAGTACGTTGTTTAAACTTTTCTGCCCATGCACGCGCTTCAGGGTTAATGTCGTAATACCAAGCTTTGGTGAACTGTAATCCTTGTGCTGTTTCTAAGCCTAGGCTACGAATGTCGCTACTAAACACTACCATGCCGGCAAGAATTTGCCCTGATTGAGTAATGCCAAATTCACTGGCAGTCCGTATGGCGTTAGTGGTATCTGTTCCAGCATTATTTAAACTAATAACTTTTGCGCCCGAAGATTGGGCCTGCAGCATAAAAGAAGCAAAATCGGTACTTGGGAAGGGGTGACGAACTTTGCCAACAATTTTACCGCCATTGGCTTTTACAGCCTGTTCTACATCTTTTTCTAAGGCGTGACCAAAAGAATAATCCGCACTGAGTAAGAACCAGTCTTTATTGCCTTCTTGCGTAATGGCGCTAGCCGTACCGTTGGACATAGCCCAAGTATCATAAACCCAGTGAAAGTGGTTAGGGCCGCAGTGTTCATTGGTTATAGATGAAGAAACAGCGCCGTTAACTAACCCCAACTTATCGTTTTCTTCTAGCAGCTTAATTGAAGCTAGCGTTACAGAAGAGGCAACCAAGCCCGTTACCATGTCGACTTTATTTTGATCTATCCAGCCACGCACTATGCTTGAACCTAAGTCGGCATTATTACGATCATCAGCACTAAAAGTAATGATTTCTGCACCATTAATTTTGCCGCCAAATTCATCAATGGCCATTTGAATGGCATCCATACCCAATGGCCCAATGGGGTCACGATAAGCACCAGACATATCTGCCAGATAACCAATACGAATTTCATTATTACTGATGGCTGCTGAAGCAGCGGTTGATAGCGTTAAAGCGCTTGCTAAAGCTGCCATTAACAGAGTTGGTTTAAAAAACATACTGTTACTCCACTTGATTTGTTTTTTTTGTTTTATATAGCAACTTATCTACTTTTAAGCCTAGAATCTAAGTCATTTAAAGGTTTGTTATAAAGCTGCTTAACTCATACTAGGCGGATTAAAAAATAAGGTTTGGCGGTTTATGCCAAAAAATTAGCATTTCGTGCCAATCTTTAAGGGTTTTAAAAGGTGAAAAATGGATGCTGCATCAACAACTGTGCCAATGCATTTTGTGCATAACCTGTTTCAGGGAATAACCACTAGCCTTGCGCGGCGTAAATATTTCTTATTGCAGGCAGGTATTCCTTATTTCTTATTAGAAGCGCCGCATGGGCGGGTAACGGTTTTGCAGTTCGCGCGTTTGTACCGTTTATTAGCTAATCAATACGATGATGAAACGCCGGGTTTTTTCAGTCGGCCGTTGCGTGGTGGAACGCTTAAATACCTGTGTTTAAGTATGTTAGATGCGCCCAATTTGCAGGTGGCTTTGCACCGCTACAGCCAGTTTTTTCGTTTATTACTCGATGATATTTCTTACCAGCTAGTAGTGGATGATGATTTAGCTTCGATGCGCTTTATAGAAAAAGCACCACTTAAAGGCGATAGAGTGCTGGTGCATGAGTTGATGCTAAAGCTAGTGCATGGCATTGCTTCTTGGTTGATCGCTGAAAAAATACCGCCTTTAAAGATAAGTTGTGCCTATAACCAGCCGCAACACAGCCATGAATACCTATATTTTTACCCTGGAGAAGTGGTATTCGATCAGCCTTTCACAGCCATACATTTTGATAAAAAGCTGTTGCGTAAACCCATCAGACAAACCAAACAGCAATTAAGCGCATTTTTGCAAAAAGCCCCTGCTGATTGGATTTATGTTTCTTTTGGTGAACGCTTGCTGGCGCACCGAGTTAGGGATTATTTAAGCGAAGAAAATCAAGTGGGCGCTGTTATTTATCAGGTTGCACAAGCAGTCCATTTATCCGTTAGAACCTTATCGCGCCGTTTAGCAGCGGAAGGTACGCATTTTCAAGCTATCAAAGATGAAGTGCGCCGCGATTTAGCCGTTCAACAATTAACCAGCAGTTCGGTTTCTTTGGCGATATTGGCAGGTCAGCTAGGGTTTGAAGATTTAGCCAGTTTTAATCGTGCTTTTCGTCAGTGGACGGGCAGTACACCGGGGACTTATCGACGCGGGCTGGTGCAAACACCCTCTGATTAGCAAAAAACAACTCAAGCCCTCCCCCCCCATCCTTGTGCATTTGCCGCTGTTAAAATTACTATATTAAGATTTGCTGTTATACTAATTGGCATTTTTACTAAAAATAATTTCTGACACTGGAGAAAGGCGGATGAAGAATTCTTGGGTGCTGTTAGCAGCAACACTGTTGGCTAGTATCTCGTTGCAGGTACATGCGCTGGAAACCCAGCCGATTGAACGTGCCAACCTTGTTGAGCGTATTCAGTTAGATGGTGTGATTGAAGCAGTGCGTCAGGCTACGGTTTCTGCTCAAACCAGTGGTCAGGTTCGTAAAGTTTATTATGACGTTGATGACACGGTTGCCCTAGGTGATGTGTTGGTGGAGTTGGATTCAACCGAACAAAAAGCCCGTTTAAACCAAGCCGAAGCAGGTTTGCGTGAAGCCCAAGCGGGTTTGAAAGATGCCAAACAAAACTTTGACCGTATTGAAGGTATTTATAAGCGTGAATTGGCTTCTAAAGCACAGCTAGACCAAGCGCGTAACCAGTTAAGCGGTGCTGAAGCCAGAGCCAGTCGCGCCCAAGCCAGTGTTGCTGAAGCGCGTAAGCAGATGGATTACACCCGCATTGTTGCGCCTTATGGTGGCATTATGACCGAGCGCCACGTTGAAGAAGGTGCTGCGGTGAGTTCTGGTCAGCCGTTAATGTCGGGGCTTTCTTTAAAGGAATTGCGCGTTGCCGTGGCTTTGCCGCAGCGTTATACCACCAGCGCCCGTGAAAAGCGTGAAGCGCAGGTGATGTCTGATACTGGGCGTATTTTAGAAACGTCCAGCATGACTTTTTATCCTTATGCTGACCCTGTTACGCATACCTTCCGTGTACGTATGAACCTAGAAAACCCTGAAGGCGATTTATTTCCTGGAATGCTAGTTAAGGTTAGCCTGCCCGTTGCCGAGCGTTCTGCGCTGTGGATTCCTGCTACTGCTTTAGTGCAGCGTGGCGAACTACGTGCTGTGTATATTTTAGATGCTAAAAACCTGCCGCGTTTGCGCCAAGTGCGTATTGGTAGCCGTGACGGTGAACGTTTAGAAGTGCTGTCTGGCGTTAGTGAAGGCGAGCGTTTAGTGCTTAGTCCAGCCGCTGCTTTAGCCAGCATGGAGGCAGCTAATGAGTGAGAGTAAGTTAAGGATTTCGGGTCGCATTGCAGCGGCTTTTCAAACGTCTAGGCTAACCCCGTTGCTGGCGATTGCTGGTTTGTTGATGGGGTTATTTGCGGTAGTGGTTACGCCTAAAGAAGAAGAACCGCAGATAGACGTGACTATGGCGGATGTCTTTATTGCCTTTCCTGGTGCCAGCCCGATTGAAGTTGAACACCTAATTGCTACACCTGCTGAACAAGTCATGAGCGAAATGGCTAACGTAGAGCATGTGTTCTCTGTTTCGCGTCATGGTATGGCGGTTATTACCGTACAGTTTGATGTAGGTGTGCCACGCCAAGAAGCTTTAGTTAGCCTTTATAATCAGGTTTATACCAACCAAGATTGGTTGCCACAAAATTTAGGTACACTTCCGCCTTTAATTAAGTCTAAAGGCATTGATGATGTGCCGATTATGGCGTTAACGCTGTTTAGTGATGACCCTAATTATACGGCTGAAGATTTAACCCGAGTTGCTCATGCGCTAGAAACTGAGTTAAAGCGTGTACCGGGTACGCGTGATATCTACACTCTTGGTGGTGCTAAAGACGAAGTGCAGGTGATTTTTGATCCTTCACGTCTGCGCGGTTATAACTTAGCGTTAAATGATATTCAACAAGCCTTAGAAGCCGCCAATGCCACGTCGCAAGAAGCTTGGGTAGTACAAGATGGTACTGCTTTACCCGTGCAAGCTGGAAGCCTGTTATCTGATGTAAACGAAGTACGCCGATTAGTAATAGGTATGCACCAAGGCGCGCCGGTTTTCTTAGAAGATGTTGCTGAAGTTACCCGTGGTGGCAAAGTGCCAGCACAATCAGTAATGACAGGTTTTGGCCCTGCGGGTGAGCGCAAAGCCGGTTATTTATCGCAAGCGGTTACTTTGGCGATTGCTAAACAGCCTGGACAAAACGCAGTAAACATTACCCAAGGCGTTACCGAGCGTTTAGCACTGCTAAAAGACCGTGTAATTCCTGAAGGCGTTGAAGTAATAGTAACCCGTGACTACGGCTATACCGCTGCGGATAAATCCAATACCTTAATTACCAAACTACTGTTCGCAACGGGTTCGGTGGTGTTGCTGATTTTAGCCGCGCTGGGCTGGCGACAGGCGTTAATCGTAGGTATTGCTGTTGTTATTACCCTAGCTATTACCCTGTTCTTCTCTTGGGCTTGGGGCTTTACGCTTAACCGTGTTTCGCTATTTGCCCTGATTTTCTCGATAGGAATTTTGGTCGACGATGCCATAGTGGTGGTGGAAAACATTCATCGCCACTTAAAAATGGGCACCAAATCACTGGTTGAAATTATTCCTAAAGCGGTTGATGAAGTGGGTGCGCCAACTATTTTGGCAACCTTTACCGTTATTGCTGCGCTGTTACCTATGGCGTTTGTAACAGGTTTGATGGGGCCTTATATGAGCCCGATTCCTATTAATGCGTCAGCCGGTATGTTGATTTCGCTGATTATCGCTTTTGTGGTCACGCCTTGGTTAGCGGTTAAGCTAATGAAGCACGAGACGCATAGCAGTAATGACAGCAGCGAAAAAGATAGCAAAGCCGATACTAAAAAAAGCAAAATGTTTAACTTTTTTGATAAAGTTATGCGGCCTTTCTTGGGTGAACACCGTGCGCGTCGGGTAATTTTGGGCTTAACGGTGGTGTTTCTAACCGTTGCAGCAGCCATGTTGCCGGGTGTGCAATTGGTGGTGATGAAAATGTTACCCTTCGACAATAAATCAGAATTCCAAATTATTGTTGATATGCCTGAAGGTACACCAGTTGAACAAACGCAGCGTGTATTGCTGGCGCTGGGCGAGCATTTAGAAACCGTGCCTGAAGTAATTAGCTGGCAAACCTACGCAGGCACTGCTGCGCCGATTAACTTTAATGGTTTAGTGCGCCAGTATTATTTACGCGCCGACCCACACATGGGCGACTTGCAGGTTAACTTGGTAGACAGGCGTGAACGCAAACGCGCTTCCCACCAGATTGCTTTGTCACTGCGCGAGCCTTTGCAAGCCATTGGTGAGCGTTTTAATGCCAATGTAAAAATTGTTGAAGTGCCGCCTGGCCCGCCAGTTTTAGCGCCCGTTGTTGCTGAGATTTATGGCCCAGACCCAGCCGTTCGTGCGGCTATGACGCACCGTGTTGCCACGCTGTTAAAAGGTACTGACAGTATTGTTGATGTGGATACCACCTTAGAAAGCAGTGCTAACCGTTGGCTGATTCATGTTGACCGCGACCGTGCTGCACGTTTAGGCATTGCCCAAGGCCAGCTAGTTGAAGCCATGTCGATTGCTTTAGGGCAGGTTGAATTAAGCTTTTTACACGACGAACAAATGAAATACCCAGTGCCGATTCGTTTACAGCTATCTGAAGGCGATAAAGCACAGGCTTCACAGTTATTATCGTTAAGTGTGCGTAACCGTGACGGTCAGCTAGTCAGCTTGTCTGAATTTGCAAAAGTAACTTCGGCTGATTGGCAGGGTTCTGTTTACCATAAAGACTTATTGCCAGTGAACTATGTAATGGCAGATATGGCTGGTAAATTAGATTCACCTTTATACGGTATGTTTGATGCAGTATTTACTTTAGCCGATGAAGTTGATGCGCCTGAACAATACTTTATTAACCAGCCCATTTGGCCAGATACCGCTGCAATTAAATGGGACGGTGAGTGGCAGATTACTTATGAAACCTTCCGCGATATGGGTATAGCCTATGCTGTGGGTATGATTCTTATTTATATGCTAGTAGTCGCGCAGTTTAAATCTTACCTAGTGCCTTTGGTTATAATGGCACCCATTCCTTTAACCATGATAGGTATTATGCCGGGTCACGCTTTGCTAAATTCGCAATTTACAGCCACCAGTATGATTGGCATGATTGCCTTAGCGGGAATAATTGTGCGTAACTCGATTCTGCTAGTGGACTTTATTAACCAATCTTTACGCGAGGGATATTGCTGGGAAGATGCGGTTATAAAAGCCAGCGCAGTAAGAGCGCAGCCAATTATTCTAACTGCCTTAGCAGCAATGGTAGGTGGCTTCTTTATCCTAGATGACCCTATCTTTAACGGCTTGGCTATCTCGTTAATCTTTGGATTATTAGTATCAACAATACTAACCCTAGTCGTGATACCGC
>CAYJCB010000054.1:0-3545 GCA_964368615.1 uncultured Halomonadaceae bacterium
GCAATAAAAAGTGGAAGTGGTGGTCTGATTTTTCACGACTTAACAGCGTATGCTTGCTTAGCTTGGCATAGCTGGCAAAATCGTTCCAAGAACCAGGGTCGGTGGTTTGAATAAACAGCACTTGGCCTGAACTTAATTGGTTAAGGTGTTGTTTTGCTTTAAGCAACGGCAAAGGACAGCTAAGGTTACGAGCATCTAAATACTGGTCATAACTATTTTCTGAATTCATGAGGCCTTACCTTGTCTTATAAGAAATACTTTGATACCCAAGCCATTACCAGAAAAGCTAATAATGCATCAAAATAAAGGGTTGAATTGCCTAGTGCTGATTTTGTTTTTATTTATGCCGCGGCAAAGTATAACAGCAGAAGCGCCCGAATTGCCTAGTCTTGGCTTGTCGAGCACTTACGAGGTGAGTCTTAACCAAGAAAAGTTTTTAGGGCAGGGCTGGTTGCGCCAGTTTCGGGCACAAAGCCAGCTATATGACGACCCGTTAACGCAAGATTTTACTGAACGCTTAATTCAGCGCCTTGCTACTTGGAATCGTCATTTAGAACAAAAAGACTTAGATGTGCTGCTGGTCGATCAACGTCAGTTAAACGCCTTTGCTGTGCCAGGTGGCGTGGTGGGAATTAATACTGGCTTGTTTACTTTTGCGCCTTTTGAAGATGAATTTGCTTCGGTGGTGGCGCACGAATTAGCCCATATTAGTCAGCGCCACTTTGCACGGCGGGTGCAAGCCTCGCAAGAAGTGCAGTGGAAAACCATGGCTGGTTTGTTAGCAGGAATTTTGGTAGCCAGCCAAGGCCATGCCGATGCAGGTATTGCGGCGATTGTTGGTACGCAAGCCGCAGCGATTCAAAGCCAACTGGCGTGGAGTCGTGGTTACGAGCAAGAAGCCGACCGTATTGGTATGGAAACGCTGATTGCAGCGGGCTATGCTGCCGAAGCCATGCCGCAGATGTTCAACCAAATGCAGCGCATTGCCAGTTTAAGTGGTCGGCCACCTGAATTTTTATTAACTCACCCGTTAACCGAATCGCGGATTGCCGATGCTCAAGCGCGTGCCGATCAGCAGCCTAAACGGGTGGCACGCATTACGGGTAAAGATTATGAAATGATTCGGGCGCGGGTAATTTTTCACCAATACCCTAATCCTGATGATGCTTATAGTTTGTTTTCACGCCAACAAAATTCAGCTGAATCTTTGCGCTATGCCAAGGCTTTGCAGGCGCTGGCTAAAGGCGATGCTGCGACCAGTTTAGGCATTTTAGCCACTATGGCAAAAGAAGCGCCCGATTGGTTGCTGTTGCAGTATTTATTGGCGGAAGCTTTGGCAGAGCAAGAACGCTGGAGTGAAGTGGCAAAAGTTTTAGATGATTTATTATTGTATGCGCCCAATTATTATCCAGCGCAGCAGTTGCAAGCCGATGTTTTTAGTCGTCAACAACAATGGAATAAAGCCCGCTTAGTGTTGCAGCAGCTTAGCCAAGACCGCCCTAAAGACCCAGTGGTTTGGTTTCAGCTAGCAGAAGCAGCAGGCAAGGTTGATAAACAAATTCAATTACACCGCGCTAGGGCAGAATATTTTCAATTAAATGGGCGCTTTAAACAGGCATTTACCCAGCTAGATTTAGCCTTAGAACAAGCCCGTTTACAAAACCAGCCTTGGGTGGTGCAATCTTCGATACGTGAGCGGCGTAGGGAATTAGAAAACCTACGCAGCCTAATGGAAATGTAGATTAGCTTTTAACCGCTGCTAGGACTTCTTGCACATGCCCAGCTACTTTAACTTTGCGCCATTCTTGAAGCAGTTTACCTTCTTCGTCAATTAAGAAAGTGCTGCGTTCTATGCCCATGTATTCTTTGCCAAATAGCTTTTTTAGTTTCAATACATCAAACAGTTTGCACAGGCTTTCGTCTGCGTCGCTGATAAGTTCAAAAGGATAGTTTTGTTTGGCTTTGAATTTTTCATGGCTTTTAAGGCTGTCCCGCGAGATGCCAAAAACTTCAGTATTGGCGGCTTGAAATTCGCTGTATAAGTCACGAAAATTGCCACCTTGGGTGGTACAGCCGGGCGTGCTATCTTTAGGGTAGAAATACAGCACTAGCTTCTTACCTTTTAAAGCCGCCAAAGAAACTTGCTGGTCGCTCGTTGCTGTTGCAGTGAAGTTGGCGACTGCTTGGCCTAGGGTTAAACTCATGTTTTAGCTCCGCTGTTCAATTAATTAACTTTAAATATAACATAGGCTTAATTTTCTACTTGAGACAAAGCGCCTGACGGGCAACAATAGCCAATAAGATTTTTTTCTAATTTTTGGAGACAAGCATGATTAAAGGCAGCCTAGTAGCTTTAGTAACCCCCATGACAGCGCAAGGTGAAGTCGACTGGTCTGCATTAGATCGCTTGGTTGATTTCCACCTAGAAAACGGTACCGACGGTATTGTCGCTGCTGGTACAACGGGTGAACCTTCTACGTTAAGTTTTGAAGAACACTTTGAAGTGATTCGTAAAGTAGTGGCAAGGGTTGCTGGCAAAATTCCAGTGATTGCTGGTACGGGTTCTAACTCCACCAAAGAAGCCATTGCGCTAACCCGCTACGCTAACAAGGTGGGCGTTGATTATTGCCTAATCAGCACGCCTTACTACAACAAGCCGACCCAAGAAGGTTTGTACCTGCACTATAAAGCGATTGCCGAAGCCAGTGATTTACCGATTATTCTTTACAACGTGCCAGGCCGTACTGCGGTTGATATGCAAAATGAAACGGTATTGCGTCTTGCTAAGCTCGATAAAATTGTAGCCCTAAAAGATGCCACGGGCGATTTAGAGCGTGGCAAGGTATTGATTGATGCCGTTGCTGGCACAGGTTTTCAGATTTTTTCAGGCGATGATGCCACGGCTTGTGAATTAATTTTAATGGGCGGCAGCGGTAATATTTCAGTAACGGCTAACGTTGCGCCTAAGCAAATGCACGATATGTGTGCAGCAGCTTTAGCAGGCGACAGCAGCAAAGCCCACCAAATTAACACCCGTTTAATGCCTTTAAATACTGGCTTGTTTGTTGAATCTAACCCAATTCCTGCTAAGTGGGCGCTGTACGATATGGGCTTAATTGATATTGGTATTCGTTTACCGCTAACGCCTTTATCCACTAAATACCACACCACTATCCATGAAGCACTACAGCTTGCTGGAGTTTTACAAAGATGAAGTCAGTCAAACTGCCGCTGCGCTTGTTTGTGCCGCCTTTACTGTTGCTAGTGGGTTTAACAGCGGGTTGCAGCAGCAGTGAATACCGCGACCGTAATGCGGACTATCACCAAGCTAAGCAGGTAGAAAACGAATTACCTGCTAGTTACCCTGACCGTGATGCTATGCCGATTGCTGAAGCGAATCGTAGCTTTAACGACCCTAAACTAAAAGCTCCACGCCCTGAATCGTTAAGGGTGATGAGCGATGAAGAAGGTTTGGTGATTGAGCGCGTTGACGAGCAAGGCGCTTGGCTGTTGGTGATGCGTAGCCCTAGCGAAGTGTGGACTAG
>CAYJCB010000054.1:3645-13607 GCA_964368615.1 uncultured Halomonadaceae bacterium
ACGAGCAAGGCGCTTGGCTGTTGGTGATGCGTAGCCCTAGCGAAGTGTGGACTAGTTTGCGCGCCTTTGCAGAAAGCCGTGATGTGGATATGTTGTCAGCCAGCCCGCGCCGTGGCGAGTTAACCCTTGCAGCAGACTCTGTTAGCAGGCTACCTGCCCAGCGCGTTAATTTGCGCCAAGGTGTGCGTCGTGGTACTTCAGAAATACGTTTAAATTCGTATGAAGCGGGTCAAAACTTGCCTTGGAGTGATTACGACCGCAGCCGCCTTAAATCGTTAACTGAATTCTTAACAGCAGGTTTAAGCGAAGGCAGCCATAGCGTGTCGTTGCAAGCGCAATCTTTGCAAGATAATCAGCTGGTGCGTTTAACCGACCGTGATGACCGGCAAGTGTTGGTGATGCAGCTAGAATACGAACGTGCTTGGGCAGAATTAGTTAATCTGTTAGAAGATAAGTTTACGGATAATTGGCAAACGCTTGAAGACATTAACCGCAGCGAAGGGCGTTTGTACATTCGCTATGTGCCTCAAGATTTGCGCCCTTCCGGCTTTTTTGCCCGCTTATTTAGCCGTGGCCCTAAGCCAGAAGAACACCACTACCAACTGTATTTAGCTGAATACAGCCAAGAGTTAGACCTGCTTGTAGAAAGCTTGCCGAATCAGCCCGCACCAGCAGCGGTTGAGTTAGAGCTTTTAACTTGGTTAGAGCGGCAGTTGCGTTGAGAAAAAGCCCTAAAATTAGATTTGCTTCACTGGGTAGCGGCAGCAAAGGTAATGCGACCTTGGTGAGCTGTGGCAATACTCATGTGTTAATTGATTGTGGCTTTGCCATGAAAGAAACTACCCGCCGTTTGCAGCGCCTTGGTTTAGAGCCTGAACAACTGACCGCTGTGTTAATTACCCATGAACACGGCGATCATATTGGTGGCGCGGGTGCGCTGGTTAGGCGTTACCAATTGCCTTTATACACCACCAACGGCACTAAAAATTCAGGGCGCATTAAAGGTGAAGTGCCTGATTGGCGCAGCATTAATCCTGAAGCCGCTTTTGCGATTAATGATTTAGAAATCTGCCCCGTTACTGTGCCGCACGATGCGCGTGAACCCGTGCAGTTTGTGGTGAGTGACGGTGCTAACCGCTTGGGTGTGCTAACCGATTTAGGCAGCATTACGCCCCATGTGGTGCGCCAGTTTAGCGGTTGCCAAGCCTTAGTTTTAGAAGCGAATCACGACCCTGACTTGTTGGCGCGTGGCCCTTATCCAGCGTCATTAAAGCGTCGTGTGGGTGGTGACTTTGGGCATTTAAGCAACCAGCAAGCGGCTGATTTTTTAACGCAAATCGACACCAGCCACTTAACCCACCTAGTAGCTTCACATTTAAGCGAGCAAAATAACCAGCCTTACTTGGCTTGTACAACCTTAGCCGAAGCCATTAATACCACGCCCAATTGGATAGCTTTGGCTGACCAAGAAGACGGTTTTGGCTGGCGCGATATTCAAGCTTAGTATTTTTGTTTTGCTCTGTTATTCTTAACCCTATCAATGACCTACCTTTCCGGAGAAATTTGTGGAAAAGCGCGAAGAACTTTATGCAGGTAAAGCCAAATCTGTTTATAAAACAGATGATCCTGATTTATTAATCATGCACTTTCGTGATGATACCAGTGCGTTTGATGGCAAGAAAAAAGAACAGCTAGAACGTAAAGGCAAGGTAAACAATATTTTTAACGCCTTTATTATGGAAAAGCTAAAAGAAGCCGGTATTCCTACCCACTTTGAAAAGCGCTTAAACGACCGCGATTCTTTAGTGAAGTGCATGAAAATGATGCCCGTAGAATGCGTGATTCGTAACATTAGCGCTGGCAGCCTAGTGCGCCGTTTAGGTGTGGAAGAAGGTTTAGAGCTAAGCCCACCAACCTATGAATTGTTCTTAAAGAACGATGCGCAGGGCGACCCAATGATTAACGAATCCTTGTGCCTTACGTTTGGTTGGGCAACCCAGCCGCAGCTAGATGAAATGAAAGCTTTAACCTATCGCGTTAACGCCATTTTAAAGCAGTTGTTTGATGCAGCTGGCATGTTGTTGGTGGATTACAAGTTAGAGTTTGGCGTATTTAAAGGTGCTGTTGTGTTAGGTGATGAATTTTCACCCGACGGCTGCCGTTTGTGGGATAAAACCACCCGCGAAAAACTTGATAAAGACCGCTTCCGCCAAGGTTTAGGTGGTGTGGTTGAAGCTTACGAAGAAGTGGGTCGCCGTTTAGGCATTAACTTCGATTAAGTTTATTGACTGTTGTTAGAAGTGATAGCAGTTATTGCTATCACTTCTAAGCTGGCATCGGGCAGGTAACAAAACTGCACGTTTAAGTCTGCCAGTTTCACGCCATAGATGCGTTCAGTGTCTATTTTTTGGTAAGCAGGCCGTGGGTTTTGCGCCAAAACTTCCATAATCAGCTGTTTTAATTGGCTACCTTTTGGGTGGGCTGCTAATTGCTGTTGCGCTTTATTTTGCAAACGCACGGTTAATAAATCGGGTGGTTCAGCCGCCCAAGCAGCAAAAGCTTCTGGCTTGCCATCAATCCAAGGAATGTAGGGCTTAATATCCACTACAGGTGTGCCATCGATTAAATCAGCACCCGACAAATGCAGTTTTACCCCATCGGTTAAATCAATGCTTTCTAGTTTAACTACCGATAAGCCCAAACCGTTGGGCCGAAAAGTAGCGCGACTGGCAAACACGCCGACCTTTTTATTACCGCCTAAACGGGGTGGGCGAACTTTGGGTTTCCAGCCTTGGGCGATGTTTTGATGAAACACAAAGCTTATCCACAGGTGCGAAAAACCGTCTAAGCCTGCAACGCATTCAGGTAAATTGTAAGGCGGCAACAGCTCTAGCGTGGCATAAGCACTGGGCGCTAGTCCTGGTTGGCGAGGCACGGCAAATTTTTCTTGGTAACAAGAATGCATAATGCCCAGCGTTTCCAAAGACCAGCTTGTTTTACTCATCTAATTTTTTTGCCTATTTTTTTTATTAACGAATCTAGTCACGCAGGCTAATAATGGGCCAGCCTGCTTGGTTGGCGCGTGCGCGTAAAGTGTCGTCTGGGTCAACAGCGATTGGGTTATCAACAATTTCCAGCAAAGGTAAATCGTTGTGTGAATCGCTGTAAAACCAGCTGTCTTTTAAGCTTAAATTTTTATCGGCTAACCATTCATTTAAGCGGGTAATTTTGCCTTCCTGAAAACTAGGTACGCCCAACACTTTGCCAGTGTAGCTGCCGTTAATAAATTCTGGCTCTACGGCAATCAGTTCTTTAACACCCAACAACTGGGCGATGGGTTCGGTAATAAAACGGTTGGTGGCAGTAATAATTAAAATTTGATGCCCTTGTTCGCGGTGCTGGTTTAAAAGCGCCATAGCTTGGGGCAGCAGCAGCGGCAGAATGCTTTCTTTAATAAATACTTCACGCCAAGCCAGCATTTCTTGCGTTGAATACTGGGTTAAAGGGCGCAGCGAAAAAGTTAGATAATCGTGAATATCTAAATTGCCCTCTTGGTAAGCCGTGTAGTAATGGTCGTTGGCTTTTTTATATTCATCAGCATCAACCAGTTTTTTATTCACCAAAAATTCACCCCAAGCATGGTCGCTATCGCCTGCAATTAGAGTGTTGTCTAGGTCAAACAAGGCTAAACTCACGGTATTAAACTCCAAGTTACTAAATTAAGAAGGTTTCTTACATTTTACCTTAGTGTTAAGTTGAATACTTTTCATTCTTTGTGGAACAATGCTTAATAAAGAATTTTTTGAGGGCGTAACGTTGATTGACGAAGATGGGTACCGCCCGAATGTTGGCATTATTATTACCAATAGTGATGGTCAGTTACTTTGGGCGAGGCGTTGTGGCCAAGACGCTTGGCAGTTTCCGCAGGGTGGCATCAAAAATGATGAAACAGCGGAACAAGCCCTTTACCGCGAATTAAAAGAAGAGATAGGTTTATCGCCCGACCAAGTTGAATTGCTAGGCGCTACGCGTGGCTGGTTACGTTATCGCCTGCCTAAACGCATGGTGCGCCGCAACAGTCGCCCTTTGTGCATTGGACAAAAACAAAAATGGTTTCTACTGCAAATACGCTGCGCCGATTCCAAGGTGTGTTTTGATTGCTCGCCTAAACCAGAATTTGATGGCTGGCGCTGGGTAAGTTATTGGTATCCGCTGGGTCAGGTTGTACCTTTTAAACGCGATGTGTATCGCCGTGCGTTATTAGAGTTAGGCCCAAGACTGCATAGAATGCTGGGTGAAAATAAATGACTGAAGCATCAACAACTGCCAAAGCATCAACAACGCTCAATATGCTAGACGTTCTGCGTAAAATTGTGCAGGAAGTGAGTGCAGCTAGAGACTTACAAACCGCGCTATCCATTGTTGTGCGTCGGGTTCGTAAAGCTATGAACACTGAAGTGTGTTCGGTGTATTTAATGGACGCACGGCAAGAACGCTATGTATTAATGAATACGCTGGGCTTAAATCCTGCTGCTGTTGGTGTGGCAAGTTTAGCGCCCTCTGAAGGTTTGGTAGGTTACGTTGGGCAGCGTGAAGAACCGATTAATTTAGACGATGCACCGTTACACCCGCGCTATTGTTATTTACCAGAAACAGGTGAAGAGCGTTACCACAGTTTTTTAGGCGTGCCGATTATTCACCAGCGCCGCGCGATGGGCGTGTTGGTGGTGCAGCAGATGGAAAAGCGCAAATTTGACGAAGGTGAGGAAGCGTTTTTAGTGACCATTGCTGCCCAGTTAGCCGCAGTGCTTGCCCATGCCCAATTAAGTGGCAGTTTAAAAATTATTCCTGGGCAGCGCCAAGAAATGGTGCGCTTTGAAGGTTTGCCAGCGTCGCCGGGTGCTGCAATAGGTAAGGCGCGAGTCATTATGCCGCCTGCCGATTTAGACAGCGTGCCAGAGCGCCAGTGTGAATGCATTGCCACTGAAAAAAAGGTTTTTCTAGCTGCACTTAAATCGGTGCGTGACGACATTCGCGCGGTAAGTTTGAAGCTAGCGAATCGCGTTAGCCCGCAAGAGCAAGCCTTGTTTGATGCTTACATTCAGATGTTGGACGAAGAATCGTTAGGTGCTGAAGTAATTAAGCACATTGAAGAAGGCGATTGGGCGCAGGGTGCTTTGGCTTTTGTGGTGAAGCGCCACGTTAAGTATTTAGAAAAAGTTGAAGATTCTTACCTGCGTGAACGTGCTGCGGATATTCGTGATTTAGGCCGTCGGGTGCTGTCTTATTTACAAGAAGGTGGCGAAGCACCGCGCGAATACGAAGATAATACGCTGCTGGTGGGTGAAGAATTATCACCGGCATTACTGGGCGAAGTGCCTAAAGAAAAGCTGGCAGGTTTAATCAGCGTAAAAGGTTCAAGCAATTCCCACTTGGCTATTTTGGCCCGTGCGATGGGCATTCCTGTGGTGATGGGTTTAACCGATTTACCCTTTGCCCAACTAGAAGGGCAGCTGTTAATTTTAGATGGCTACCGTGGGCAGGTAATTAGTAACCCTGATGAACTGCTGCGTCATCAATACGAAGTGTTTATTGAAGAAGATAAGGCGCTGTCTGACGCTTTGGAAGCCGAAGCGGGTTTGCCCTGCATTACGCGTGACGGGCATCGCGTCCCTTTATTGCTGAACACTGGCTTGTCGGTGGATCATGGTCGTGCCTTGGCTTATGGCGCTGAAGGGGTGGGTTTATACCGCACCGAAGTGCAGTTTATGATGGCGGAACGTTTCCCCAGCGAGCAAGAGCAAGTTAGCCTGTACCGCAAGCAACTGTCAGCTTTTGCACCACGCCAAGTTACCATGCGTACTTTGGATATTGGCGGCGATAAGCCCTTGCCTTACTTTCCGATTGCAGAAGACAACCCTGTTTTAGGTTGGCGCGGTATTCGTTTTACCTTAGATCACCCTGAGATTTTCTTAACCCAAGTGCGTGCCATGCTGCGTGCCAGCGAAGGCTTAGATAACCTGCGTATTTTATTGCCGATGATTTCTTCAGTACGCGAAGTGGAAGAAGCGCGGGCGTTAATTCGTCGGGCTTGGGTAGAGCTGCGTCAAAATGAAGGGTTACGCATCGCTAAACCTTTGGTGGGCGCAATGATTGAAGTGCCTGCTGCGGTGTTTCAGATTCCTGCACTGGCAGAAAGGGTGGATTATTTATCGGTAGGCAGCAACGACTTAACCCAATATATGTTGGCGGTTGACCGAGATAATCCAAAAGTGGCGCGGTTATACAGCGGCTATCACCCTTCAATGCTGCAAGTACTGGCAAAAATTGCCTTAGATTCCCATGCAGCACGTTTACCCGTCAGCATTTGTGGTGAATTAGCTGGCGACCCAGCTGGCGCTATTTTATTGCTAGGCATGGGTTATCAAAGCTTGTCGATGAACCTAACCAGCTTGCCCAGAGTAAAGGCAGTGATTCGTCGCGTGACCATTTGCCAAGCGCGTGAGTTGTTAGCGCGAGTGCTTAAATGCGCTAGTACCGATCAGGTGGTTGGGCATTTATCTGTATTTATGGGTGAATTAGGTTTGGGGTGGTTATCGGGGCCAAAAAGCTAGCTTTTTTACTTAGGGGTAAATTTATGGAAGATTACGCTCAGGCAAGTTTAAGGCTTTATACTGATGCAGAAACCTTATATAAGGCTAGCCCAAAACGCTTAGCGACAGCGTGCCACTTGTATGGGTTGGCTGCGGAGTGTGCCATTAAAGCATTTATTGAACGTCAGCCAGGGTGCTCCTCCGTTCCTTTCAAACACTTACCTGAATTAATTGATGATGCTAAACGCTTGCTAAATGGTCGTGCCGCTTCTCATTTGCTGCATAATATTTCTAGTGCAAATTTTATGGCTGGCTGGCAAGTTGCTAATAGATATTGGGCTGACAGTAGCTTTAGTGATTTACATACTAACAAGATTAAGGCCGATAGCTTTAAGGTCGTAAAATGTATTTCTGAGGTTTAAGTTATTATGTTAAATTTTGATACTAGTTTAGATATTGCAATTAATTGTGTATTAAGTATTTACCCTGAAGTTGATTGGACCTGTACCCGATTTATTCGTGATATGTATGGCTGTATTTTTGTTGTTTTACCTGATGAATATGCTGAAAATGAAGCTAAGATTACTATGTTAAATGCTAGTTTAGTTGAAAAACTATCTAGTTATGCTAGTTCTGTTACACCTGCTACCTTTTTTTCAAAAATACTGGCAGGCGACCAGCTTTTAACTGAGCCAAGTGTTATTTATACCTATAAAAACTTACAAATACCTTTGTTAGATCGTCGTGCGATGGGGCAGCATTGGGTACTAGAACCCAAAATACTTGAGCAGGTCACACTTCCGCGTTTTGTTTTTTTTAGCCTTAAAGGTGGTGTTGGGCGTAGTACAGCACTGGCTTTATGGGCAAGGCAGTTATGCTTAAATGGTAAAACTGTACTGGTTATTGACTTAGACCTAGAGGCGCCAGGTTTAGGTGCTCAATTACTAGAAAAAACAGGAAAGCCTTTGTATGGGGTGGGTGACTGGCTGGTAGAAGACCTTGTTTCTAACCAACCTCAAAAATTAATACCTGATATGGCTAAACAAAGCCCTATAGTTCCAGCTGGATTATGGGTTGTGCCTGCTTTTGGTGCATCAACAGATAATAAACCACATAACGTAATTTCTAAGCTTGCTAGAGCATATTTAGATAAGCCTACTGAAGAAGGGCAGCAGCTTTTTACCCAGCGTTTACAAGTGTTAGTAAAGAGTTTAGAAGACGAGTTTAATCCTGATTTGGTGCTTATAGATAGTCGTGCTGGCTTACATGAAACAGTAGCATCGGCTTTGCTACACTTAAACGCAGAAGTTTTATGTTTTGCTGTAGATTTGGAAGTAACTTGGCAAGGTTATAAGTATTTATTTAGTCACCTTGCCCAACTAGTACAAAACGTGAGTTCTGAACACGATTGGCGTGATCGCTTTAAAATGGTTGCGGCTAGATTTAATAGCAAAAATTCAACCTCTTTTGTAGAAAATGCTTATAGCTTATGGGTAGATACTTTGTATGATGCTACTGCTGATGTTTTAAACCAAGATTTTAGTTTCGATTTACTAGACAAAATAGCTCCTCATTATCCTTTAATTATTCCTCGGTCAGATACCTTTGAAGCTTTTGAACCCTGTCAAGATTTAAGTCATTTACAGGAAGAACAGATTCAAGAAGTGTTTGGGCATTTCTTTGCAGAGTTAAATCAACGGTTGGAGGAAAGGTTTTATGGCAACGACTAACCTAATTCAAGCCGTAACAGCTGGTTTAGAACAAATACCAGAAATTGCAGCGCACTTAGCTGGGCAACAACCCCCAGCTATACAAGATGTGTATGTGGTACTTGGGCATGAGCGAGCTTTAAATCCTGATACGTTATTAGTGGTAGGTGACCGAGGTAGTGGTAAAAGTTTTTGGTGTGCAGCTTTAAACGATGCTGCAGTACGCAATATGTTAAGTCAGCAGCTACCTAGGTTGCATTTAGATAATCACCAAGTAGCGATTGGTTTTGCGGGTGGAATCGCACAAAGTAACTACCCTTCTGCACGAGTGCTACAAGGGTTATTGAAAGACTTTGAAGCAGAAACTATTTGGCGAACAGTAGTGCTTCACCAGTTATTAGGGGTTATAGGCGAGCAACTACCGGGTGATAGCTGGAAGAATAGAGTTGACTTTATATCAGAAAATGCTGAACAAGAAGAAGTGTGGTTAGCTCAGATAAATAGCGAGCTACAAAAGCAGCGTAAAGGTTTTTTAATTGTTTTTGATGCACTCGATCGCTTAGGAAATAATTGGCCAGACATACGCAGGCTTACTCAAGGATTATTGCGAGTAGGTTTAGATATGCAAAGCTTTTCTGCTATACACTTAAAATTGTTTATGCGTCCAGATATGTGGGCAGATCAAAGTATTTGGGCTTTTCCAGACGCTTCAAAGCTACAGCATAATAAAGTGGTTTTAGAATGGCATAAAGCAGATTTATATGGGTTACTTTGGCATTGGTTAGCTAATCGTCCCGAAATTGTGGGTAGTGTATTTCGTGATGAAGTAGAGAAAAATTTACCTGTTAGGTTTCAAGCTTTATCAATAGTAAGTAGTGAAAAAAATGAAGTGTTTTATCTGTTGCCTAATATGCTTAAAACAGATGAAAGTTTACAAGAAAGCTTGTTTAACCTTTTTGCAAGCCCCTATATGGGTACCAATAAAAAGCGTGGTAAAACTTATGCTTGGCTACCTAGCCATCTTGCAGATGCTAAAGGACAGGTTAGCCCCAGAAGTTTTTTATTGGCTTTAAAAGAATCGAGTTATCTTAGTTCTTCAAAAGCTAACCAATTAGCTTTGCATTATGAAGCAATAAAATCAGGCGTGACTAAAGCTTCTGAAATACGTATTCAAGAATTAAAAGAAGACTACCCTTGGGTGGGCGAAGTGCTAAGGCCTTTGAGTGGTTTTATAGTGCCAGCTAAGGTAGACGAACTAATAAAACGTTGGAAAGATGCTAATGTTTTAGAACAGTTAGCTAATTTAGAAAAAAGTAATCCAGCAGATAGCCAATACCTTCCCCCTTATGCGTTAGAGGTTAAGCAAGCAGGTCAACAGCAGTTACAAAGCTTGCTAAATACTCTAGCTGAAATAGGTGTGGTACGTTTAATGGTTGATGGTCGTGTAAATATACCTGACCTATTCAGGGTGGGCGCTGGAATAAGTCGCCGTGGTGGTGTGAAACCAGTTAGGTAGACGTATTGGGTAGATAAAAGTATTAAAAGCTAGAAATACGCGCTGTGTGGTTATTTCTAGCTTTATTTTTTTGGTTGTAAATACTTTAAAAAAATATCCAGTAAATCAGTAGTGCATAAGCAATGTATTGGCTGGCGTAGTAAA
>CAYJCB010000055.1:0-2851 GCA_964368615.1 uncultured Halomonadaceae bacterium
GTGATTACTTCGGGTGGTTCACATTTACGTGATGGCATGAAGGTTAAACCCTTCAGCCATTTCTAGGAGGCGCTGTCATGGATATTGCTCGCCTTTCAATTCAAAAACCGATTAATACTTGGCTATTAATTTTACTGTGTTTATTGGGTGGTATTTGGGCGTTAATGACGCTGGGGCGTTTAGAGGACCCAGCTTTTACTATTAAACAAGCCCTAGTAATAACTGCTTACCCAGGTGCAACAGCACTGGAAGTGGAAGAAGAAGTCACTGAGTTGATGGAATCGGCAATTCAGCAGCTGCCGCAGTTAGATTTTATTCAATCGCGCTCTATGCCGGGCATTTCTGAAATTACCGTTGAAATTAAAGACACTTACAAAACACCCGATATGCCGCAGGTTTGGGACGAATTGCGTCGCAAAGTAAACGATGCGCAGGTTACTTTGCCCCAAGGTGCTTACCCTTCTAAGGTGATTGATGATTTTGGTGATGTGTTTGGCATTTTTTATGCGGTGACTGCTGAAGGGTTTAGTGATGGTGAAATTCGTGATTTAGCAAGGTTTTTACGCCGTGAATTATTAACCGTTGCGGGTGTGGCGAAGGTGACTACGGAAGGCGAACCTAAAGAAAGTATTTACATTGAAGTTTCGCATGAAAAATTAACGCGCCTAGGTTTGCCCATCGGGCTGGTGCTGAACACGCTGCAAGCTGAAAATTCAGTGGAAGATACAGGCAGGGTGCGGGTGGCAGACCAACAAATTCGTTTAGTTACTCCTTCAGGTTTAGACACTTTAGCTAGCTTAGAAGCCTTGCGGATTGGTCGCCCCGGTTCTACCGAACAAATTAGCCTATTAGATGTAGGTAAAGTTAATCGCACTGCAACAGAAAAGCCCAGCCAAATTATACGTTTTAATGGTAAGGCAGCTTTCACCCTAGCCGTTGCAGGCGTTGCCGATACTAACATAGTGAAGGTGGGCGAAGCGGTTGATGCCCACCTAGCCAGTTTAAAAAGCCGCATTCCTTTAGGTGTTGAACTGCAACCCATTTACGAACAGCACAAGGTGGTTGATGAATCCATCAATAGTTTTATGCTGAACTTGGTGGTGTCGGTTGCCATCGTTATAGGCGTGCTGTGTATTTTTATGGGCTGGCGCGTGGGTGTGGTGGTGGGTATGACGCTGCTGCTAACAGTATTAGGCACAACCTTTTTTATGAAGGTGTTTCATATTGAAATGGAGCGGGTGTCGTTAGGGGCGCTGATTATTGCCATGGGTATGCTGGTGGATAACGCCATAGTGGTCGCTGAAGGTATGCTGATTAATATGCAGCGGCGTATAAAAGCTGAAGATGCCGCCAGCCTTGCTGTATCACGTACCCAAATGCCTTTGTTAGGCGCAACCGTGATTGGCATTATGGCTTTTGCAGGCATAGGTTTATCGCCTGATGCCACTGGCGAGTTTTTGTTTTCTTTGTTTGCAGTTATCGGTATTTCGCTACTTTTAAGCTGGTTGTTGGCAGTAACCGTTACGCCTTTGCTGGGCTATTACTTATTTCGTGCAGATAAAAGCGCAGCCGATGCAGACCCTTATGCTGGGAAGTTTTATGTTTGGTATTTTCGTTTATTAGACAAGGTGTTGGCGGCGCGGCGCACCACTTTAATTATGCTGGTAGCCATTACTGTGGGTAGTTACGCTGGTTTTGGTTGGGTAACACAGGTGTTTTTCCCTACCGCTAATAACCCGATGTTTTATTTGAATTATCACCTGCCGCAAGGCACAGATATTCGTGCCACAGCCAGAGACATTGAAGCCATTGAGCAGCGCGTATTAGAAAAGCCGCAGGTGGTTAGCGTGGCAAGCTTTGTGGGGCAAGGTGCTAGCCGTTTTATGCTGACTTACAAACCGCAGCGGTTAGATTCTGCTTATGGGCAGTTAATTATTCGTGTTACCGACCGTGCAGTGATTGATGCTGTTGCTGATGAATTACGCGCCGAGTTAACCCAAGCTTTTCCTAATGCAAACGTTTATACCGAACGCTTGGTGTTTGGCCCAGGCAGCGGTGCTAAGTTACAAGCTAGGTTTTCGGGTGCTGATGCACAGGTGCTGAGAGATTTAGGTCAGCAGGCACTAACGATTATGCAGCAGGAAGCCAAGGTAACCGACACACGCCAAAATTGGCGCGAGCAAGAAATTACGCTGGTGCCTATTTTTAACGAAGAACGGGCGCGTTTTGCAGGGATTACCCGCCAAGATTTAGCCACGACTTTAAAGTTTGCGACCGAAGGCGTAAGGGCAGGCACTTACCGTGAAGGCGTTGAGCAGTTGCCGATAGTGGCGCGTCCGCCAGCCGTTGAGCGTTTAGACGTGGGCAGCTTGCAGGACAGGCTAATCTGGAGCAGCTTAGATAGTGCTTATGTACCGCTGGCGCAGGTAGTAGAGCGTTTTGAATTACTGCCTGAAGAAGCGCATATTCACCGCCGCAACCGTTTGCGTACTTTAACAGTGGAAGGTGAACCCAGCAGCAAGGCTACTGCAACGGAGGCATTTCAAGCCGTTCGTGCCAAGATTGAAGCAATACCTTTACCTGAAGGTTATCACCTTGATTGGGGTGGCGAATTTGAAAGTTCGGGCAAGGCACAAGCTGCTTTAGCCTCACAATTACCCCTTAGCTTTGTGATTATGCTGGTGATTACTGTGTTGCTGTTTGGGCGCTTAAAACAGCCGCTGGTGATTTGGCTAGTTGTGCCTATGGCTGCAACAGGGGTGATTATTGGTTTGCTAGTTACGGGCTTACCTTTTAGCTTTACAGCCTTGCTAGGTATGTTGAGCTTGTCGGGTATGTTAATGAAAAACGC
>CAYJCB010000055.1:2951-6178 GCA_964368615.1 uncultured Halomonadaceae bacterium
CCGCTTTAAAAACTGCCAGTGTTAGCCGTTTACGCCCAGTTTTCTTGGCAGCAGGTACGACTATTTTAGGTATGTTGCCGTTATTAACCGATGCATTTTTCTCTAGCATGGCAGTCACTATTATGGGTGGTTTGTTATTTGCAACCCTGCTAACTTTGGTTGCTGTGCCAGTTTTATATGCTAGTTTAATTTTAAATAAGTAGTGTTTTTTTAAGTGAACTATTAGTTTAGTTTATGGGTTGGTGGGCTAACCATTAGTTGCGGTTATGGTTTTAGGGGCGTAACCTAGTCCACCAATTTTAAAATCACGTTGGAAATGATGCCAGATACCGCAAGTGCAATACCTCAAGCTGCTGTAAAAAACTCCTCTCATCGCTTTGGCGACCCTCTTGTACTTTCCCTTACTATAGGTTTTATTGTGTTATTTGTTGGGCTGTCGCTGTATGACGCTGACTGGTTAACTAAGCTTATTGGTGAAGGTTTTGCATGGACCGCTAATTACATGGGTTCATTTTTTCAGATTATTCTATTAGCGACTTTTTTTATTGCCATAGGCGTTGCCATGACACGCGCCGGTAAAGCTAAGGTGGGTAATTTAGATAAACCAGAAATCAGTACCTTTCGCTGGTTGTCGATGATTATGTGTACGCTCTTGGCAGGTGGCGGGGTGTTCTTTGCTGCTGGCGAGCCTATTTATCACTTTGTAGTAACGCCACCGGCATTTGATACCGAAGCGGGCACTGCTGCTGCGGTTGCACCGGCTTTATCGCAGGCATTTATGCACTGGGGTTTTCTGGCTTGGGCGGTGTTAGGTTCTTTAACAGCCATTTTATTGTCTTATGCCCACTACAATCAGGGTAAGCCTTTGCAGCCACGCACCTTGTTGCACCCAGTATTTGGTGATTGGATTCTAACCAGTTGGGTGGGTGGTGTGGTTGATGCGCTGTGTGTTATCGCCATTGTGGCAGGTACGGTTGGCCCGATTGGCTTTTTAGCCACGCAAATGAGTTTTGGTTTGCAAGAATTATTTGGTATTCCAAATGGCTTTACTACCCAGTTAATTATTCTAATGTTACTAGCCGCTGTGTACATTATTTCGGCGATGACGGGTGTGCATAAAGGCATTCAAGTTCTTAGCCGTTTTAATGTGTATTTGGCTTTAGCAATTGGTGCGGTTATTTTTATTTTTGGCCCTACGCTGTTTTTAACCAACGTCTATTTACAGTCGATGGGTGAATACCTAAGTTCGTTTATGGCGATGGCAACCATGACTAACGAAGTCGCCCCTGCTTGGTGGATGCAGTGGTGGACGGTATTTTTCTTTGCTTGGTTTATTGGTTACGCACCTTTAATGGCAATTTTTGTGGCGCGTATTTCACGTGGTCGCACCATTCGTGAAATTATTATTGCCGTTGCAGTGCTAGCACCTGTTGCAACAACTATGTGGTTTACCTTGCTGGGTGGTTCGGGCATTTATTACCAGCTAACTGGCGTGGTTGATTTGTCAGAAGCGCTGCAAAACTTCTCTTTTGATGAAGCAACCATTGCTGTTGCACAAGCACTACCGGGTGGTGTGTTGATGGCGGCGGCTATTTTACTGCTAACCACGATTTTTGTGGCTACCACGGGTGATTCCATGAGTTATGCCATTGCCATGGTTGGCGCAGGGCATGATACGCCCCATTCATTGATTCGTGCTTTTTGGGGCGGTGCTATGGCGATCATGGCGGGTGTGCTTTTATCTATGGGTGGTGGGCAAATTGGGGTGCTGCAACAATTTATTGTGATTAGCGCGATTCCCGTTTCCTTGGTTATTCTTCCTTCGTTATGGGCTGGCCCGCAAGCAGCGTTTGCCATGGCAAGAGAGCAAAAGCTGATTGATTAGTCGGTTACCAATAATTAGTCGGTTGCCAAAAAACAGCCTGTTACCAATGAATAGGCAAAGGCTGGTTAGCTGCGCTATTTGCAAATAACTGTCCAGCATGGGGGTGCGCATAACAAGCGTCGCCCCTTTGTGGTTGCCAAGCATTGTACTGCGAATGGCTGATATTCACTTCCCATAAATCAGGGCTTTGCCAACCCACTGGCTGTAATTCAAGCCGCACTTCTGCACCAATTAAACTCACCGCTTTAATTTCTAATGGCAAATGTGCCGTTGCTGAAGGCTGGTTGCTTAAGCTAAGTTCATGCGAACGTAAATACAGCTGCCCCGATTCTACCTTTTGATTAGCTGGAAAAGCCACCCAAGCTTTGCCCTGTTGTAAGCGGTTTTCTAAGCTGTTTTGCTTAGCCTCGCCTGCAAACACATTCACGCCACCTAAAAAGTCATACACAAAACGGCTAGCCGGTTGTTGGTATAAAGCTTGGGGCGTGGCTTGCTGTTCAATCTGTCCTTGGCTCATGACTACCACGCGGTCGGAAACTTCCAAGGCTTCTTCTTGGTCGTGGGTTACAAATACGCTGGTAAAGCCCAGTTCATCGTGCAGGTTACGCAACCAACGCCGCAGTTCTTTACGCACCTTGGCATCTAGCGCACCAAAGGGTTCATCTAACAGCAGCACACGCGGCTGCATCGCCAAAGCCCTTGCTAGGGCGATACGTTGCTTTTGACCGCCAGAAAGCTGTGCTGGGTAACGGGTTGATAAATGGCTAAGTTGCACCTTATCTAACAGCTCGGCGACCTGTTGTTTAATCGCGGCTTTATTGGGGCGCTGTTTGCTGGGTAATACATCTAAACCAAACGCCACGTTTTCAGCGACAGTCATATGCCGAAACAAAGCATAGTGCTGAAACACAAAGCCGACTTTTCTATCTCTTACGTGCAGGTTGGTCACGTCTTTATCAGCAAATAAAATCTGCCCTTGGTCGGCTGTTTCTAGCCCCGCAATAATCCGCAGCAGGGTAGTTTTGCCTGAACCAGAAGGGCCTAACAAACCGACTAGCTCGCCTTCGTTAATGGTTAGGTCTAAAGGTTTAAGGGCTTGAAATTCGCCAAACTGTTTACTGATTTGTTTAATCTGAATGCTCATGTCTTTTACTCTAATCTGGCTAATCGGCTAGTTAGCAGCCTGCTGGCGCCATTCTAAAAAGGTTTTTACCACTAGCGTTAACAAGGCGAGTACCGCTAATAAAGTGGCACTGGTAAAAGCACCCACTAGGTTGTAATCCTGATACAGCAGCTCAACGTGCAGCGGTAGCGTGTTAGTTTCACCGCGAATATTGCCCGA
>CAYJCB010000055.1:6278-7619 GCA_964368615.1 uncultured Halomonadaceae bacterium
AAAAACACCCCAAATACCAAGTTAAGCGGCACGGTTAAAGCGGCGACTAACAGGGTTAAGCCTATGGCGTGAAGGGTGTATTTATCGCTTAAATTCACCCAGAAAATATCCAAACCTGCACTTAATGCTTGAGCAAAAATAGCGATTAAGGGCACAACCAATAAAATGCCGATAAACAAAAACGTTAAACCAATTAATAGCCTTCTTAACCAAGGCTGGTCGCCAATGCGTTGTTGATGGCTGGTTTTTAAATGGGACATATTAGCTACCCTTTAAGCGTTTTAAATACCGCGTCTGCCAAATGTTCACCGCAAACAGCAGTAGTAAAGAAGCCATTAAAATCACCGAAGCAATAGCGCTTGCTGCTGCATAATCAAATTCTTGTAAGCGGACAAAAATCATTAAACTGGTGACTTCGCTTAAATAAGGCATATTACCAGCAATAAAAATCACTGCACCAAACTCACCCAAGCTGCGAATAAAAGACAAGACCACACCCATCACCAACGCAGGCCACAGGGCTGGAAAAATTACCCGTCTAAACACTGTCCAATCTTTAGCGCCTAAACTTAACGCGGCTTCTTCATCGCCCGAATTTAAGTCTTCCATGACTGGCTGCACATTGCGTACTACAAAAGGCAAACTGGTAAACAGCATGGCAATTAAAATACCCAGCGGTGTGTAAGCCACTTGAATGCCCAACTTAGCCAAGCCTTGCCCGTACCAACCGCTTGCAGAAAATAAAGTTGCCAGCGTAATACCAGCAACCGCGGTGGGCAGCGCAAAGGGCAGGTCAACCAGCGCATCAATCAGGCGTTTACCTACAAAGTTGTAACGCACTAGCACCCAAGCCACTAACAAACCCACCACACCATTTAACAGCGAAGCGCCCAAAGCCATTAAAATAGTCACCTTGTAAGAAGCGACAACACGCGGGTCGCTAACCACTGCCCAGTAATTTGCCCAGTTCATACCAGCCGTTTGCATTAATAAGCCACTTAACGGCAGCAGCAATACCAAGCTAATAAAGAACAGCGAAATACCAAGGCTTAACGCAAAACCCGGCAGCACCTGCCTGCCGGTAACTTTGAAATGCTTGCTAACCAAGCTTTTTTTAATAAGATGGGCGGGTGTCATAATTAATTACCGACGCTGCAACTGGTCTAGCTTGCCACCGCTGGCAAAGTGAATATCCATGGCATTTTTCCAATCACCAGCAATTTCTTCAATGGTTTGCAGCTTTAGGTCAGGAAAATTAGCGGCGGTTTCGGCTTTTACTACAGGGTCATGCACACGGTAGTTAAAGCTAGCTAACAAACGCTGGCTGTCTTGGGTGTAAAG
>CAYJCB010000055.1:7719-13549 GCA_964368615.1 uncultured Halomonadaceae bacterium
TCCCAATCTTGAATGTTTTTTGGATTACCTTTACGTACCAAAAACGCCATAGTCGAATAATAAGGCGAGCTAGCATTGGGCAGTTTTTCGCGCCAGTCTTTGGGTAGAAGCTTGCCCCTTTCATACAGAATATCCACATCGGTTACTTGGTTGTAAGTCACCACATCGGCACGTAAGCCTTGAATAATCGCCTGCGCTTGGCGTGAAGAACCAGCATGGGATTGTTTTATTTCAACAGTCTTGCCAGTTGTTTCTTGCCAGTGTTTAGTAAAGTGTTCGTTGTAGCTAGCAAATAGCTCACGCGCAATATCGTAAGAAGAATTTAATAGGCTAGGGCTATCAGCAAAAGTAGGCGTACTAGTTAAGGTTAATGCAAGGCCGCTAGCCAGTAGCGTTTTACGTAAATTTTTAAGTGTTAAGGCCATGGGGGTATTCCTTTAAAAGATTGTTTTAAGCAACAGCTGCTAAACATTGCGATTAGATTAGTCTGTGATCTTTGTTATAACAAGTGGTTTGTATATACTATTTTGGACTATGCAAAAAACTTAAAAATAAAGCTGGCAGGGTAAATGCTAGGCAGGTTATGGGGAAGTTTTGGAAAAGTAAGGTGGTAAAAAATGCCAATAAACAGTATATTCCATCGTTTATTAGCATTTGCCTAATTACTACTAACTTACTTATATTAATGGATTAAATATGTCTGCTCTTATTTTGCTTGGTGTGGTTGTTTTGTTAGCTTTTATAACTATTTTTTTAGTGCATCACCGTAAAGTTAAGGAAGAAAACCGCATTCAAACAGAACGCAAAATTCAAGATATTCAAACCCAAGCTAAGCGTGTTGAGCCTTTACTGACCACTATTCCTGCCCATTTGTTAACTTATGATTTGCGTGTGGCCTTGGCCGATCGTTGGTTGCTTTTGTTGCGTATGCAGCAAGATTTAGGCGATGCAAGTGATGATTTTTTATATTTGCTAAAAAGTGCTGAGCAAGCGGTTAGCGAAATTAAAGCCAACCCTAATCCTAACCCTCAGCCAGTTAATACTAAGCAAAAAGGCCAAGAGGTGATGAATCAGCTTAAAAACGTACAGTTTTTGATTATGAAAGAGTTTCGTGAAGGGCGCATTGCTGAAGCAAAAGGTAAGGCATTTTTGCAAGTTGTTCGTTATGCCGCTACGCAAGTGATAGTAGAAATGAATAAGGCTTTGGCTGAAACCTACATAAAAGACCAGAAATACCGTGCAGCCATAGTGAATTATCAAAGCATTCTGACAGAATTAAAAAAATACCGTGGTACAGATCAAGACCATTTTAGCAGCGTATTTAACGAAGTTCGTCACTCAATAGAGCAACTTAAACCCCTTGCTAAGCAAGAGGCCGATGCTACACCCAATATGTTGGCACAAGGCGTTGCTGAGTTAGAGAAAGAAGAAGCCGATGATTCAGTGTTTAAATCAGATATGCAGCGTGCCGTGATGGCGAGTCAAGCCAGAGCACGGACGCAGCGTTGATTACTGACTAATATACTAATGCTGCTATTTATCCAGCTTTACAAAGCGTAAGCGGTTGGCGTTACTCACCACGGTAACAGACGACAGCGCCATCGCTGCTGCTGCGTAGGTAGGGCTTAATAACCAGCCAGTTAGTGGGAATAACACCCCAGCCGCCAACGGAATGCCCAGTGTGTTGTAGATAAATGCCCCAAATAGGTTTTGCCAGATATTACGCACTGTTGCACGAGAAATTAACATGGCATCTGCAACACCGTGCAACGAACCACGCATGAGCGTTAAGTCGGCGCTTTCAATCGCAATATCTGTACCTGTACCTATTGCAAAGCCTACGTTAGCTTGCATAAGGGCTGGCGCATCGTTAATGCCATCGCCCACCATGCCCACTTTTAAGCCTTTGGCTTGCAATTCTTTGATCTTAGCGGCTTTTTGGTCGGGTTTTACATCGGCATAAATTTCAGTAATCCCCACTTGTAGGGCAACGGCTAGCGCGGTTCTTTGGCTGTCACCAGTCAGCATAATCACGTTTACACCCGCATTTTGTAAGCGTTGAATGGCTGCGGCTGAATCGTCTTTAATGGTGTCGGCTATGCCAATTAAAGCCGCCAGTTTGCCATCAACAGCAAGGTGAACGCAGGTTTGACCTAAGTCCGACATGGCTTCAGCTTGTTGAATAGCCGTTTCGCTAAGTTCGATGCCTGCGCTTTCTAGCAACAAGCGATTACCTGCCAACCAAACTTGGTCTTGAATAATGCCTTTTAAGCCTTGGCCGCTGATGATTTCTGGCATAGCAGTTTTGGGCAGAATTAAGCCTTGTGCTTTAGCCGCTGCTACAATCGCAGCACCTAAAGGGTGTTCAGAAGCTTGCTCTAATGCTGCAAGGCTAGCCAGCAGTTCATCTTTAGAAATGCCGATGGTTTCTTGTAGCTCAAAACTAATCAGCTTAGGCTTGCCTTGGGTAATCGTGCCAGTTTTATCCATCACTATGGTGTCTAGCTTAGAGGCTTCTTGCAGCGCATCGCCTTTACGAATCAGTACGCCTTTTCCTGCTGCACGGCCCACTCCAACCATAATTGACATGGGCGTTGCCAAACCTAACGCACAAGGGCAAGCAATCACCAGTACTGCCATAGCCGAAATTAGCATATAAGCCGACTGGGGTTCTGGGCCAACCAACCACCAGATAACAGCAGTCGCAATCGAAATTAAAATCACCACTGGCACAAACACCGCGCTAATTTGGTCGACTAAACGCCCAATCGCAGGTTTAGAACCTTGCGCCTTACGCACTTGGTTAATAATTTGCGCCAAGGCTGTGTCGTCACCCACTTTACGCACGCGCATGGTAATGCTGCCGCCTTGGTTAACCGTACCCGCAGACAGCCAATCTTTTTTCTGTTTAAAAACGGGCAGCGGTTCGCCAGTTAACATCGATTCATCAATCAGCGTTTCGCCTTCGGCAACAATGCCATCAACAGGAATGCGGTCGCCGGGTCTAACCCTAAGCAAATCACTGGCTTGAATAGAAGCTAAACGCATTTCTTTTTCTTCGCCATCAGGGGTAATCAGCAGCGCAACGTCGGGTTGTAACTTCATTAGCTGACGAATGGCTTGCGAGGCTTGCCCACGCGCACGGGTTTCTAGGGCTTGCCCTAAATTCACCAAGCCAATAATAAATACTGCTGCTTCGTAATAAACATGACGGCCTTCGGGCGGCACAATTTCAGGCCAGAGCACCATTAAAGTGGAATATAACCAAGCAGCGCCCGTACCTAGCGCAATTAAACTGTCCATATTGGCGCGGCGGTTTTTAAGCGAAACCCAAGCGCCTGTATAGAAGTGACCACCTGAATAAACCATCGCTGCTAGGGTAATTAAACCTATCACCCCCCACAGCACACGGGCATCTTCCAACATAGGCAAATGGCCAGTCAGCATAAACAGCATTTGTGGTGCGCCGATTGCCAAGGCTACCCAAGTTTTAATCCAAACTTTTTTCAGTGCTGCACTGTCTTCGGCTTGGCGTTCGTTTTCGCCATAGTCCGCATTTAAAGGCGTTGCACCAAACCCTGCGCCCTGCACGGCTTGAATTAAAGCTTCTGGGCTGGCGCTGCCGGTAATTTCAGCACTGCGGTCGGGCAGATTCACACTTACTTGTGTAACGCCACTGACGCTGTTTAGTGCCTTGTCAACACTGGCAACGCAAGCACCACAAGTCATGCCTCTTAACGCAAGGCGAAGGGGTTTGGACATATAAAATAACTCCTAGAATGAATGTTGGCTGTTATTCTTCAGCTTCAAAGCCTAGCCCTTCGATAATTTCGATGGCTTGATCGACGCTAATTTCGCCGGTAATGCTGGCGCTGTCTTGGCTAATTTCAACGCTTTCAACGGCTTCATTTAGCATAAGTGCTTCGGTGACTTTGTTAACGCAACCGTTGCAGGTTAGTCCCATTAATTTAAGTTCTAGTGTTGGCATTTTTTTCTCCAATGGTTTTTTAGTCATGGTTTTTTAGTCATGGTTTTTTTAGCCATGGTTGTTTTAATAATAAACTTTTAGTTTAAGCCTCAGCACCGTGCAGTGCTTTTCTAGCTTCAGGGTCGTAGGGTAATTTGTGCAAAATCATTTTAATGGTTAATTCAGGATTAACAAAAAAAGTATTGCTGGTTTCTAAGGCTTTTTGATTAATCACTGCTAGGGCTTCTAATTCACCGCGACGGTCAGCAGCAATTTGAATGATTTCGCCCTGTTGCTTGCCTTCAGTATCATAGACAGCTGCTGGTAAGCTAAGTTGCCCCGTCGTTAAGTGCGCGCGGTGTAAACGTTTTTTTACTTGGCCACGAAACTGCGCCCGCGCGACTATTTCTTGGCCGATATAACAGCCTTTTTTAAAGCTAACTGCGCCTGTTGCTTGGTAATTCAACATTTGTGGCAAAAACTGGTCGGTTAAACCCGCATCAACTTGGGCGCGACCCATTTTTATATCTAACAATTGCCAGCAGTCGGTGGTAACTGGGTTGGTTAGGTTTTGTAGTTTGGTTAGCGTAGCAGTAAAGTTTTCATGGTCACGCTTTAACAAGACTAACGCCCGTGGCTGTGGGCCGGGTAAGTTTAATATAAGGCCTTGTTCAGCCACTAGTTGCTGGTATTCATTTTTAGGCCAAGCCCCGATTAAGCTGCTAATTAAAACGGGTGCTTCTTTGCCTGATAAGCCTAGCAATTGGTATTCGCTAGTGATTTCTTTAAGTTGCGTTTTAAAGAAAGGCTGATATTTAGCTAAATGGGTTTGCACTGCTTCTAAATTATTAGCAGGCAAAATTAACGCCAAATGGTCGCTAGCAAAAGCGATCACTTCAAAGCTACTAACCACGCGGCCTTTTAAGTTACACAAAAGCCCAGGCAAGGCTTGTTCAGTATTAACAAGGCGTAGGTCAGCAGTAATTTGACCTTGTAAAAGCTTGTCTGGCTGACCGCCTTTGAGTTCTAGTACGGCAAGCTTGTCTAAAGAAGAAAGAAAGATGTTAGACGCAGCTTGATTAGAGATAGCTTGATTGGAGATAGCTTGATTAGACATGGGTAGATACCTTAAATTTATTGCAGTGCAATAATGTGATTGATCTAGATCATTATTGCAAGCAGTGCTAAAACGCATTAAAAAGCACACGTTTTCTAAAACTGTACTTGGGTACAATAGGTTTACCTTGAGTTAATGGCTAGGATATTAGTAATTAAAACTGAATCAAGGAATTTGCTATGCCAGTCGCCGTCGGAAAAATCATTAATGCACAGGGTCTTATTCAAGCGTTTAATTCCGAAACAAATGAAACGCGAGTATTAGAAAACGGCCAAGAGATTTTTTTCAATGAAGTCATTATCACGGCTGATGATGCTTCCTTGGCGGTTGACATGGTTGATGGCCAAACCATCGCTTTAGGCAGAAATACACGTTTTACCTTAGATGAAAGCGTTATTTCTGCTGAAACGCTTCAAACGATTGATATTGATAACGCCATCACTTTTGAATCCCTTCAACAGGCAATTATTGAAGGGCGGTTGGACAGTGTTATTGCAAGTCCTACCGCTAACGCAGAGCAAACAGCAAACTTGCAGCAGCGTGCGCCATTACTGACGCAAAATACAGCGACTGAAGATAAAACTGAAGAGCTGAGTTCGTCGAACCAAGAAGGTGTGGTTGATACGCGTAATGCTACACGCGGTGAAGTTACTGCTGGCTATGAAACTTTTACACGTGCGCTAAGTATGGACGCTAGCCAAAACAGCGACCAGCGTGAAACACTGCAACAGCAAGAAATTCCGACT
>CAYJCB010000056.1:0-5048 GCA_964368615.1 uncultured Halomonadaceae bacterium
GTCTGTGAAAAGCTTACCTACCGCAGCATCAGAACCGGTACGAGCAAAAGCAAGACGACGGTTAGCAACGCTGTCTACCTTGGCTAGAGTAATTAGCGGCTCGATAACGCGACGCAATTCTTTAGCTTTTGGCAGGGTAGTTTTAATTAGTTCATGTTCTACCAAAGAAATGCTCATGTTTTTAAACATGGCCTTACGGTGAGAACTATTACGATTTAGCTGACGACCACTTTTACGATGACGCATTGTCGTTTATCCTTTCAAACCTTTGGACTTGAATTGACGCTTAGGCAGTTGCCTTATCGTCGTTCTTCAAACTAGCGGGTGGCCAGTTCTCTAACCGCATACCCAAGGACAAGCCACGAGCTGCAAGAACATCCTTGATTTCAGTCAGGGACTTTTTACCCAAGTTCGGAGTCTTCAACAGCTCAACTTCAGTACGCTGAATGAGATCACCGATGTAGTAGATATTCTCGGCTTTTAAACAGTTAGCAGAACGGACGGTCAATTCAAGATCATCTACCGGGCGGAGTAGAACGGGATCAATTTGATCTTCTTCTTCTTCCGGCTCTTGTTGTTTGTCTGCTTCGAGATCAACAAAGGCAGCTAGCTGCTCTTGGAGAATGGTGGCAGCACGACGGATCGCTTCTTCAGGATCCAAAGTACCGTCAGTTTCCAATTCCAGAACCAGCTTGTCTAGGTCTGTACGCTGCTCAACACGAGCAGACTCAACAGTATAAGCAACCCGAGTTACTGGACTAAAAGTAGCATCTAACGCTAGACGACCAATTGGACGAGTTTCGTCTTCATCAGTCTGACGAGCGTCAGCCGCAACATAGCCACGGCCAGACTGTACACGCAGGGTCATGTTTAATGATGCACCTTCGTTTAAGTTAGCAATAACTAGTTCTGGGTTGATAATCTCGATATCGTGATCACCTTTGATGTCACCAGCAGTAACAACACCCGGGCCTTTTTTGCTCAGCGTCAGAATAGCTTCGTCACGGCTGAACATTTTGACCGCAACTTGCTTTAAATTCAAAAGGATTTCAATAACGTCCTCTTGAACACCTTCAATAGCACTGTATTCGTGCTCAACCCCTTCTATATCTGCCTCGACAATTGCGCAACCGGGCATCGAAGAAAGAAGAATACGACGCAGAGCATTCCCTAGGGTATGTCCGAAACCACGCTCGAAAGGTTCGAGAATGATTTTTGCACGAGTCGGACTCTTGGTCTCGACTTTTATGTCACGAGGGCGAAGAAACTCTGTCACTGAACGCTGCATAGAAACACCTGTTTAGCTGCCTGACGGTTACCCCAATTACTTGGAGTAAAGCTCGACGATAAGGTTTTCGTTAATCTCACCAGAAAGTTCAGTACGCTCAGGCTTAGACTTGAATGTACCTTCTAGCTTAGTGGAATCAACTTCAACCCAAGAAACGTCAGTACGCTGACCAGACAGTTGCAATGCGCTTTTAATGCGTAACTGCTGTTTTGCCTTCTCACGCACGGAAATGACATCACCGGGCTGAACTTGGTAAGAAGGAATATTAACTGTCTTACCATTAACTGTAAGTGACTTGTGGCTTACTAACTGACGCGCTTCTGCACGAGTAGAACCAAAGCCCATACGATAAACTACGTTGTCTAGACGCGCTTCTAAAAGTTGCAGAAGGTTTTCACCGGTTGCGCCTTTAAGACGAGCAGCTGTCTTGTAGTAGTTACGGAATTGCTTTTCAAGTATGCCGTACATACGACGTACTTTTTGTTTCTCACGAAGCTGTAGACCGTAGTCTGACAGACGACCGCGACGCTGACCGTGCTGGCCAGGTACTGCTTCAGATTTACACTTCTTCTCATAAGGGGTAACACCACTTTTGAGTAGAAGATCTGTTCCCTCACGACGAGAGAGTTTACATTTTGGACCTAGGTAACGAGCCATGAGTCTGCCTCCTTATACGCGGCGTTTCTTCGGTGGACGACAACCGTTGTGTGGAATCGGGGTCACATCGGTAATATTGGTGACCTTGAAACCAGCAGCGTTCAGGGCACGAACGGCAGATTCACGACCAGGACCTGGGCCCTTGACCATTACGTCGACGTTCTTCAGACCATACTCGGCTGCCGCTGTAGCGGCACGTTCGCTAGCAACCTGTGCTGCGAACGGGGTGCTCTTACGAGAACCACGAAAACCCGAACCACCGGCTGTAGCCCAAGATAGGGTGTTGCCCTGGCGGTCAGTTATCGTAATGATGGTGTTGTTAAAAGAGGCGTGGATATGGGCAATCCCATCCACCACCGACTTCTTAACTTTTTTACGAGTACGCGGGTTAGCCATAGTACTTTTTTTCCTGAATATTCACGAATGAGCGTGTTAATAAAACAACACGCAACATCAGCTTATTTACGAATTGGTTTACGCGGGCCTTTACGGGTACGCGCATTAGTTTTGGTACGCTGACCACGGAGCGGTAAGTTGCGACGGTGGCGAATACCACGGTTACAACCTAAGTCCATTAGACGCTTAATACTCATGGTTACTTCACGGCGCAAATCACCTTCTACGGTGTAAGCAGCTACTTCGCCACGAAGATTGTCAAGTTCTTCAACCGACAAATCACCAATTTTACGAGTTGGCTCAATTCCAGACTTTGCACAGATAGCCTGTGAACGGGTTTTACCAATACCAAAGATATAGGTAAGAGAAATCACCGTATGTTTATTGTCCGGAATGTTGACACCAGCAATACGTGCCATTCAAATTACTCCGATTCCAAGCCGGTAAAAGCCGACTCCAGTTTTTATGTCCACAAAGGGCAAAAAAGCATACCCCTTGACAAGAAAAATATCAAGGGGTTGCTTAGCAAGACCTTTATAGTCCTGTCCAGTAATTAACCCTGGCGCTGTTTGTGACGAGGCTCAGTACAAATAACACGAACCGAACCACGACGACGAATGATCTTACAGTTACGACAGATCTTTTTTACAGATGCACGAACTTTCATCTTCTACTCCTACCTTGCAAGTTGTCAGCCTTAGCGACGTCCATAACTTTTAAGGTTAGCTTTTTTAAGCAAAGACTGATTCTGGTACTGGTGCGACATCATGTGTGACTGCAATTGTGCCATGAAATCCATAACTACTACAACGACTATCAAAAGTGATGTGCCGCCAACGTAGAAAGGTATATTCCAAGCCACCTGCAGAAACTGAGGCATCAGTGAAACAGCCGTGATATACAGTGCACCGAACAGGGTTAGGCGTGTTACTACCCCATCAATGTATTTTGCTGTTTGTTCACCAGGACGTATCCCAGGTAAAAAAGCACCTGATTTTTTCAGGTTATCAGCAATTTCTTTGGGGTTAAACATGAGTGCTGTATAAAAGAAGCAGAAGAATACAACACTGAGTGCAAAAAGCAAGATATACAAAGGTGCACCTGGCGCTAATAACTGCGACAAGTCTTGTAATATCCCAAAACCTTCAGCACTTCCGAACCATTGTCCTAGAGACGCAGGGAACAACAGGATACTTGAAGCAAAAATGGGAGGAATTACACCAGCCATATTCACTTTTAGCGGCAAATGGTTGGTTTGTGCAGCAAAAACTTGATTACCGACTTGTCGTTTGGCGTAATTAACCGTTACACGGCGTTGACCACGCTCAATAAATACGACAAAGGCTATCGTTGCCACACCCAGAATACCTATCACCAAAAGAGGGATTAGATTCCAAGAGCCTTCACTACGAGCAATTTCTAGTGAACTACCGATAGCACCAGGCAAGCCTGCTACAATACCAGAGAAAATTAACAGTGAAATACCGTTGCCGATACCTCTTTCTGTAATCTGTTCACCTAGCCACATTAGAAAGACAGCGCCACAAACCAGTGTTGTTACCGCAACAAAGTAAAACCCGAAGTCCGCCATGTAGACGACGCCACTTTGCCCAGCCAAACCTACTGACATACCTATCGCTTGAAATACAGCCAACACAACAGTGCCGTAGCGAGTGTATTGGTTGATTTTACGACGACCGGCTTCACCTTCTTTTTTCAGTGCTTCTAACTTAGGGACTACAGCAGAAAGCAACTGCATGATTATCGAGGCAGAAATATAGGGCATGATACCCAGCGCTAAGATACTCATGTTTTCAAGTGCACCACCCGAGAACATGTTAAACATGTCTAGAATGGTGCCTTTGTTTTGTTCGAAGATGGCAGCAAGTTGGTCAGGATTAATACCAGGTACAGGTACATGAGCACCTAGACGATACACAAGTATCGCTAGGGCTACGAATCTGAGACGTGCCCAAAGTTCGCTTAGTCCGCCTTGATTACCTGGTAGGGTTCCTGGTTTTGCCATTTCGTCCTCGACTACTAGTCTTCGACTTTACCGCCAGCCGCTTCAATAGCCGCACGTGCACCCTTAGTGGCTTTTACGCCCTGCAAGGTAACAGCACGCTCTATTTCACCGGACAGAATCACTTTAACGTACAGAGTGGAATCTTTGATCACATCTGCAGCTTTTAAAGTTTCTAGTGTTACCAGATCACCTTCAACCATAGCGATTTCATGTAAACGCACTTCTTGTGTTAGAGGTGCTTTTAACGATGTGAAACCAAACTTAGGTAGACGGCGCTGAAGTGCGGTTTGACCACCTTCAAAACCTGGTGCTACTTTACCGCCGGAGCGGGATTTCTGACCTTTATGGCCGCGACCACCGGTTTTACCGAGGCCACTACCAATACCGCGACCAACGCGCTTGCCCGCAGGCTTAGAGCCTGGTGCCGGGCTTAGATCGTTTAAATGCATGATTTAAGCTCCTTCAACCTGCAGCAGGTAGTTGACCTTATTGATCATGCCACGTACTGAGGGCGTGTCTTCCACTTCGACCTGATGGCCGATGCGGCGTAGACCTAGACCTTTAACACACAGCTTATGCTTTGGCAAAATGCCAATGGGGCTGCGTACCAAAGTGACTTTTACTTTCGCCATGGTGTTACCCCAGAATGTCTTCTATGGTCTTGCCGCGCTTGGCAGCAAT
>CAYJCB010000056.1:5148-13233 GCA_964368615.1 uncultured Halomonadaceae bacterium
GTAGGTCACCGGCAGTTTTTTCGTTATTCGCCATTGTTACACCCTTTAGAATTCCAGGCCGCCTTCACGAGCCGCATCAGCTAGGGCTTTTACGCGACCATGATACTTAAAACCGCCACGGTCAAAAGCAACGGCACTAATGCCAGCTGCTTTAGCGCGTTCAGCGATTAACTTGCCAACCTTGGTGGCTGCTTCGATATTACCAGTCGTACCGGTACGCAGACTTCCGTCAAGAGTAGAGGCGCTCGCTAAAACGTGGCCTCCATCAGCGGAGATAATCTGTGCGTAGATGTGACGCGGTGTGCGATTAACACACAAGCGCACTGCACCTAGCTCGCGAATTTTGGCGCGGGCACGGCGGGCACGACGTAAACGAGATTCTTTCTTCGCGTTCATAACCCTGCCTTACTTCTTCTTGGCTTCTTTACGACGAACTACTTCATCGCTATAGCGGATGCCCTTGCCTTTATAAGGCTCTGGACGGCGGTAGTCACGGATCTCTGCAGCGCAATGACCAAGCAGTTGCTTGTCAGCACCCTTAAGAATAATAAGGGTGTTGCTGGGAGTTTCGGCACTAATACCTTCAGGAAGGGTGTAATCCACCGGATGGGAGAAGCCCAAGGTAAGATTAATTGTTTGCCCTTTAGCTTGCGCACGGTAACCAACACCTGTGATCTCAAGATTTTTAGTAAAACCTTCAGAAACACCAATCACCATATTATTGATGAGAGAACGTGTGGTACCGGCAAGTGCCCAGGCAGCCTTGTTGTTAGGGTTGCTAGGAGCAACCGTCACAGTTTTGTCTTCCACTTTCACTTCAACCAAAGTATTCAGGTCGAGCTCTAGTGTGCCATTGGCACCTTTTACAGTAACCTTGCCTTCGTTAAGTGTAAGCTCAACGGCAGCTGGCAATTCTATCAGTTTCTTTGCTATGCGGGACATTAATAGTCTCCCTTAGAACACGGTGCAGATGACTTCGCCACCGACACCTGCCGCACGAGCTGCGCGATCTGTCATCACACCCTGTGAGGTGGAGATAATCGCTACACCTAAACCTGCATTCACTCTAGGCAAATGATTCTTGCCTTTGTAGCTACGCAGACTTGGCTTGCTAACACGTTGGATCTTTTCGATGACCGCTTTGCCTTCAAAATACTTCAAGGTTACAGTCAATTCGGGCTTAACATCACCCTGGACCTGATAGTCCACGACGTATCCCTCTTCTTTTAGCACACGAGCAACTTCGATTTTCATCTTCGAAGACGGCATGGTGACCGTCTCTTTAGTTGCCATCTGTGCATTGCGAATACGGGTGACCATATCCGCCAGGGTGTCTTGCATACTCATTCGCTTTGCACTCCTGGATCCTGCTTACCAGCTGGACTTGCGCAGACCGGGAACATCGCCACGCATAGCTGCTCTTCGCAGTGCGGTGCGGCCCAGGCCGAACTTGTTATAGAAACCATGCGGACGACCAGTCTCACGGCAGCGGTTACGCTGACGTACTGGGCTGGAGTCGCGTGGCAGCTTCTGGAGTTGCTGAAGTGCTTCCCACTGATCTTCTTCAGAAGTCTGTGGGTTAGCAATTGTTGCTTTCAGCTCAGCACGCTTTGCAGCGTACTTTTCTACCAGTTTGGCGCGCTTCAGCTCACGCTGAATCATGGAAACCTTCGCCATCTAAATCCCCTTACTTCTTAAACGGAAAGCCAAGTGCAGTTAAAAGTGCACGGCCTTCGTCATTGTTACGGGCAGTAGTGGTGATGGTGATGTCTAACCCTCTCACTTTGTCAACTTTATCGTAGTTGATTTCAGGGAAAATGATTTGCTCACGCACACCCATGCTGTAGTTACCACGACCGTCAAAAGACTTGGGGTTTAGGCCACGGAAGTCACGAATACGAGGAATCGCAACATCAACTAGACGGTCTAGGAAGTCCCACATACGTTCTTGACGTAGTGTAACTTTACAACCAATTGGCCAGCCTTCACGGACTTTAAATCCAGCGATAGACTTACGCGCCTTGGTTATAACAACTTTTTGCCCACTTAATTTTTCTAAATCTGCAACGGCGTTATCCATTAGCTTTTTATCGCTAAGTGCTTCACCAACACCCATGTTTAAGGTGATTTTGGTAATGCGTGGTACTTCCATCACATTCTTTAAGCCAAGCTCTTCTTTCAGTTTGGCTGCTACATCGTTTTTGTAAAGCTCTTTCAATCTAGCCATACTGATACCTGACTTGATTAGGCGCCGATCTCGGTAAGAGTCGACTTGAAAATACGTACCTTGGAACCATCGTCCAGGACCTTGAACCCTACTCTATCAGCTTTGCCAGTTTCTTTATTGAAAATGGCAACGTTGGAAGCATGAATGGGCGCTTCGCGCTCAATAATGCCGCCAGGCTGATTGGCGTAGGGGTTTGGGCGGGTGTGACGCTTGATAATATTCACACCGGACACCACTAAGCGATCATCATTTAGAACACGCTTGATAGTGCCACGTTTACCCTTGTCTTTGCCTGCAATGACGATTACTTCATCGTCACGTTTAATCTTGCGCATAACCGGCCTCGCTCCTTACAGCACTTCTGGTGCTAAGGAAATGATCTTCATGAACTTATCACCGCGCAGCTCACGTGTTACCGGACCAAAAATACGGGTACCCATAGGGGCATCCTTACCATCCAGAATAACAGCAGCATTGCCGTCAAAACGAATAGCTGATCCATCGGGACGACGAACTGCAGCCCGAGTACGTACTACTACGGCTTTAAGGACTTGGCCCTTTTTTACCTTACCACGCGGGATGGCATCTTTAACGGTGACCTTGATGATGTCACCAATACGCGCATAGCGACGGTGTGAACCGCCTAGCACTTTGATGCACATTACACGTTTAGCGCCACTATTATCGGCAACATCCAGCATTGATTGTGTCTGAATCATAATCTATCTCCAAACTTGAACAGTTTAGCGTATCTGAGTCGCCTCAGATACCTTTAGCCTGTTCAACAATCTCAACCAGTTTCCAGGATTTGGTCTTAGAAATAGGACGCGTTTCCTGGATGGTCACGGTGTCACCCATGCGAGCACTGTTAGTCTCGTCATGTGCATGTAGCTTAGTGGAGCGGCGAACATATTTACCGTATAGAGGGTGAGCAATACTACGCTCAATCATAACGATAATGGATTTTTCCATTTTGTCGCTAACCACCTTACCGGTGACAGTTTTAGCTTTCTTTTCGACTTCGGCCATTTTAGTTACCCGCCTTATCGTTCAGCACGGTTTTAACACGTGCAATATCACGGCGCAATTGCTTGAGCAAATGCGATTGGCCAAGTTGGCCGGTCACTTTGCGCATGCGTAGCTGGAATTGCTCACGTAGTAAGTTGTGTAACTCTACGTTTAGCTCTTCAGCAGTTTTGCCGCGTAGTTCTTGAGCATTCATTACATCACCGTCCGTTTAACAAAAGTTGTCGGGATAGGAAGTTTAGCTGCTGCAAGTGCAAAGGCTTGGCGTGCTAACTCTTCAGTTACACCTTCAACTTCATACAGAACCTTGCCAGGTTGGATAAGGGCTACCCAGTATTCTACGTTACCCTTACCTTTACCCATACGAACTTCCAACGGCTTACCAGTGATCGGCTTGTCTGGAAAAACTCGGATCCAAATCTTTCCACCACGCTTGATGTGACGTGTCATAGTACGACGCGCCGCTTCAATTTGACGGGCTGTTAAACGGCCACGGTCAGTAGCTTTCAGACCGAATTCACCAAAGCTGACCTTGTTTCCGCGAAGAGCCAGGCCGCGGTTACGGCCCTTATGCATCTTGCGGAATTTTGTACGCTTAGGCTGTAACATCGACTATCCCCTTACTTGGAACCTTTTTTCTTGGGTGACTGCTGTGGCTGCTGAGCTTGCTTAGCAGCGTTGGCGCGCACCTCTTCGATCCCGCCCAGGATCTCACCTTTGAAGATCCACACTTTGACACCAATGATGCCATAAGTAGTGTGTGCTTCAGCAGTGGCGTAGTCGATATCAGCACGTAATGTGTGCAGTGGTACACGACCTTCGCGATACCATTCAGAGCGGGCAATTTCTGCACCACCTAGACGGCCACCGACCTGAATCTTGATGCCTTTACCACCAAGACGCATAGCGTTTTGTACCGAGCGCTTCATAGCACGACGGAACATAACACGGCGCTCTAGCTGACCAGCAACACTTTGAGCAACAAGTGCAGCATCTAGCTCTGGCTTACGGACTTCTTCGATATTGATGTGCACAGGCACACCCATCATGTCGGAAACGTCTTTGCGTAAACGCTCAACATCTTCACCTTTCTTACCAATCACAATACCTGGACGGGCAGTGTGAATAGTAACGCGGGCGTTGTTAGCTGGACGCTCAATTTGAATACGACTTACAGCCGCTTGCTTTAAGCGTTCTTGCAAAAAGCTACGTACTTTTAAGTCATTATTCAGCTTGTCGGCATAAGCGGAACCTTCAGCATACCAAGTAGAAGTATGCTCTTTGACGATTCCCAAGCGTATGCCGGTTGGATTTACTTTCTGACCCATAGGGTTAACTCCTTACCGGTCTGCAACCTTGACAGTGATATGGCAAGTGCGCTTGAGAATGCGATCAGCACGACCTTTGGCGCGTGGTTTAATACGCTTCATGGTTGTACCTTCATCCACCATAATTGTGGAGACACGCAGTTCGTCGATATCAGCACCTTCGTTATGCTCAGCGTTTGCAATTGCAGACTCTAGAACCTTCTTAACTAATACTGCACCCTTTTTTGGGCTGAAGGCTAGTAGATTAAGTGCATCAGCAACTTTCTTGCCACGTACCTGATCAGCAACCAAGCGGGCTTTCTGTGCGGACAGACGTGCACCACGCATTTTAGCGGCGACTTCCATCATAACCTCCTGATTAGCGCTTGGCTTTCTTGTCAGCTACATGACCGCGATAAGTACGGGTTGCAGCAAATTCACCCAGCTTGTGACCGACCATCTCTTCAGTGATGAATACCGGTACATGCTGGCGTCCATTGTGGACAGCGATTGTTAGGCCGATCATATTTGGAATGATCATAGAACGACGAGACCAAGTCTTAATTGGCTTCTTGTCTTTGCCTTCGACCGCAACTTCCACTTTTTTCAACAGATGAAGGTCAATGAAAGGACCTTTCTTCAGTGAACGAGGCACAGCGGATCCCCTTAAACGTTATTTCGCTTTACGACGACGAACAATTAAATTGTCTGTGCGCTTGTTTTTGCGAGTTTTGTAACCCTTGGTTGGTACACCCCAAGGCGTAGTCGGATTCTTACCTTTGTTGCGGCCTTCACCACCACCGTGCGGGTGGTCAACGGGGTTCATCGCCATACCACGAACACTTGGGCGAATACCACGCCAGCGGCTAGCACCGGCCTTACCTAATACGCGTAAGCTATGCTCACTGTTACCAACTTCACCTAGGGTGGCGCGGCAATCAACGAGTACTTTACGAGTTTCACCAGAACGTAGTCTTAGTGTAGCGTAAGCACCTTCACGAGCAACCAACTGTACTGAAGCACCGGCAGAACGGGCAACTTGTGCACCTTTACCTGGCTTTAGCTCAACACAGTGTAGGGTAGAACCTAGCGGCATATTGCGTAACGGTAGGCTATTACCAGCCTTGATCGGTGCATCAACACCCGACTGAATGCGGTCATCAGCTGCAATGCCTTTAGGGGCAATAATGTAGCGACGCTCACCATCCATGTACTTGATCAAAGCGATGTGTGCCGAACGGTTTGGATCATACTCCAAACGCTCAACAATACCTACAACGCCATCTTTATTACGCTTAAAATCTATTATACGGTAATGCTGACGATGACCACCACCAATATGACGAGTAGTGATACGACCGTTGTTGTTACGACCGCCCGTTCTGCTTTGTGATTCAAGCAGAGGCGCATAAGGCGCACCTTTATGCAGGTCTTTATTCACCACCTTAACTAGGTGGCGGCGACCGGCGGAAGTTGGTTTAGCTTTAATAACTGCCATAATTAACCCCTTGCCTTATTCCGCGTCAGCGAAGTCGATCGCTTGTCCTTCCACGAGGCTAATATAAGCCTTGCGGAAACCTTTGCGACGACCGAGACCGTGAGTAGTGCGTCGGGTCTTACTTTTAGCATTAAGAACGCTAACAGCATTAACCTTAACATCAAACAGTTTCTCGACAGCTTTTTTAATTTCTAGCTTTGTCGCATCTGAAGCAACCTTAAATACGTACTGATTATTTTTATCAGCAACTAAGGTAGCCTTTTCGGTCATGTGTGGACCGAGTAGCACTTTAAATATGCGCTCCTGGTTCATCCTAACTTCTCCTCGAATTGACGTAGGGCTGATACGGTTACCAGCACGTTTTCGTAGGCGATTAGGCTGACAGGGTCGGCTGCATTAGCTTCGATAACATCAACGTGCGGCAGGTTGCGAGCAGCCAAATACAAGTTGGTGTTAAGTTCAGAAGTAATAATCAGCACTTTGCTCAGATTCATTTCTTCGAGCTTGGCAGCAAGTAACTTTGTCTTAGGCGCATCAACTGTAAATTCTTCTACAGCGATTAAGCGATCCTGACGTGCCAACTCAGAAAGAATAGAACGCATCGCAGAGCGGTACATTTTTTTGTTAACTTTCTGAGAATGATCTTGAGGGCGAGCAGCAAATGTTACGCCACCACCACGCCAGATCGGAGAAGTTGCAGTACCAGCACGAGCACGACCAGTGCCCTTCTGACGCCATGGCTTTTTACCACCACCAGCAACTTCAGCACGTGTTTTTTGTGCACGAGTACCTTGACGACCACCAGCCATGTAAGCAACTACTACCTGGTGTACAAGGGCTTCGTTAAATTCTTTACCAAAGGTCGCGTCGGATACTTCAACAGTACCCTGAGCGCCGGTTAGGTTCAGGTTCATGTGTCTATATCCTCTTAGCTGCGAGCCTTGACCGCTTGGCGAACTAATACGTCACCACCAGTAGCACCAGGCACTGCGCCTTTTACTAATAGTAGGTTACGATCTAGGTCGACACGAACGATTTCTAGGGATTGCACAGTTACGCGCTCTGCACCCATGTGTCCTGGCATTTTCTTGCCTTTAAACACACGACCCGGCGTCTGGTTTTGACCAGTCGAACCAAGTACACGGTGAGATACGGAGTTACCATGAGTTGCATCCTGACCAGCAAAGTTCCAACGCTTAATACCACCTTGGAAGCCTTTACCTTTGGATGTGCCGATCACGTCAATTAATTGACCAGCCTCAAAGACGCTAACGGTTAAATCAGATCCTACAACAGGAGCTTCTTCACCTTCAGCTAGACGATATTCACGAACGATGCGACCTGCTTCAACACCAGCTTTGGCAAAATGCCCAGCTTGTGCTTTAGTTAGGTGCTTCGCTTTACGCGAACCTGCAGTAACCTGTACGGCAGAGTAACCATCCACATCAAGTGAACGTACTTGCGTAACACGGTTAGGAGTGACTTCAATAACGGTGACTGGAATTGATGCACCGTCTTCGGTGAAAATACGGGTCATACCGCTTTTCTTTCCGATTAAAGCAAGAGCCATTGTATGTCTCCTATCAGTGTACGGGGCTATCACCCGCTATGGCTGCCTTTTCCAGGGCATTCCACTATCTAAATTGTACTGCGTCTCAGCGACGCTAACCACTTTTACTACTAAAACAAATTAACCTAAGCTAATTTGTACATCGACGCCTGCGGCCAACTCAAGTTTCATTAACGCATCAACTGTTTTTTCAGTTGGCTCAACTATGTCAAGCACACGCTTATGAGTACGAACTTCATATTGGTCACGAGCATCCTTGTTTACGTGCGGTGATACTAGCACTGTAAATTTCTCGTTACGAGTCGGTAGAGGAATCGGACCCTTCACCTGTGCACCAGTACGCTTTGCTGTTTCAACAATTTCTAGCGCGGACTGATCAATAAGGCGATGATCGAACGATTTCAACCGAATACGGATTTTCTGGTCTTGCATTATCCAATGCTCCGATACGGGCTAC
>CAYJCB010000057.1:0-3342 GCA_964368615.1 uncultured Halomonadaceae bacterium
TGTTTGCAACGATTTTCTCAGCGCCAAATGGGCAAAGCCAGCTAACAGCAAAGCACCAATCACTGGCGGCAACACCCAAAACAACACAGCAGGCGACCAAGGTAAATTAAGCAACTTGCCAGCAATAAAGCTGTAAAGCAGTTCACCCAAAAACGCCGCCAAGGCACCAGCCAACCCGCCTAATATCAAAAACTCTAAAGCTTGGCGCGTAGCAAGGCTACGTCGTGATGCACCCAAAACCTTCAGCAGCACTTGTTCACGCTGCCGCGCATCTAGGCTCGCCATCATTAACGCCCAAGTTACTAGCAAACCTGCCAGCAACACAAAACCTAACAGGTACTGCACGCCTAAACTTAGCTGGCGTAAAATACCTTCCGCCTGCGCCAGCATGGCACGTACATCTAAAAAGGCCACACCCGGAAACTGCTGGGTTAAATCGCGCATAAAACTGGCTTCATCAGGCGGCAATACAAAACTGGCTAAAAACGTATGCGCTTGATTTTCTAGCACTTGCGGTGGAAAAATCACATAAAAGTTAGGATTAAAACTTTCCCAGCGCACTTCACGAATGCTAGTAATACTGGTTTGCAAAAGGCTGCCAGCAAGGTTAAAAGTCAGCTGATCGCCTAACTTTAAATTCAAGCGTTTAGCAACATCGGCTTCTATTGAAACGGGTAACAGCTCACTATTACTCATTTCTAAATCTGACCACCAAACACCCGATTTAAGCGTGTTGCCTTCGGGTAATTCTGCGCTCCAAGTTAGGTTTAATTCGCGCCTTAGTGAATTGTCATTTTCAGCTTCTTTAGGCACAGCTTGGGCTGCTGCTTGGTTGTTAATCTGCGTTAATCGCGCCCGTAACAGCGGATACAACTGGCTATGCTCCAACCCTCGCTCGTCTAATATCGCTTCAAAAGCTTGTTTTTCATGCGGCTGCACGTCCATCGCAAATTGGTTAGGGCGCTGTTCAGGTAGCTGGCTTTGCCAATCATTCATTAACTGGTCGCCGCCTCTGCCCACCAATAACACCGCTGTAAAAGCAATCGTAAAAGTGCTGAGCTGCAAGAGTGTTTCGGTAGGATTACGCCCTAAACGGCGCAAACCCTGCCGCCAATACCAAGGCAAATTTTCAAGCTGATTCATTAACAAGCGCAGCAGCAGCCAACCAATACCAGCCACCAACAAGCCAACGCCACTTAACCCAACTAGCGTCCATAAAGTCAGCAGCCAATCACCCGACAGCCACCAACCTAAACCCAGCGTTGCAACACCCGCCAAACCGTAGGTTAACCAAGCCGAATGGCTTAATTGCCAAGGGCGTGATTGCAACACGGCTAAAGGACTAACCTGCCCAAGGCTTAACAAAGGCGCTAACGAAAAACCTAATAGTAGCCACAGCGCCAAGGCAATCGCGGCAAACATCGGCTTTAAAGTCGCTGCTGGTAACGCAAGCGGCAACACAGGTTTAAGCAGTTCGATTAAACCCCAGTGGGCTGCATAACCAATCACACCGCCCACAATACCTGCTACTAAACCCAGCCAAAATAACTGCAACAGCAACAGCTTTTGCACCCGCGCACGGGACTGCCCCAAACACCGCAGCAGCGCGACTTCTTTGGCTTGGCGCTTGGCTTGGCGTTGCGTGGCTAAACCCACCGCTAAAGCCGCTAACAACACAGCCACCAAGCCCGCCATGGCTAAATAGCGTTGCCCTTCACTCATCGCCCGTGCAATGCCCGGTTGGCTTTCTTCGAAATCACGCAAGCGTTGATGACCTTCCAACTGTTCTGGCAAGGTTACGGCTAATTTCTCTAGCGTTGCAGCAGCACCTGTTACACCCAAGCGCCAGCTAGCGCGGCTTAAAGCACCTAACAGCGGACTGCCTTCTAAGCTGTCTAAATGCACCAAAGCTTTAGGCGAGAAACTTGAAAAACCACCGCTTTGGTCAGGGGTTTCTAACAGCAAAGCGGTTAGCTTAAAACTAGCACCACCCACATCAAGCTTATCGCCTAACTTAGCACCCAAGCGCAACGCTAAACCCGATTCAACCCATATTTCACCCACAGCAGGCGGCTTATTTTGTCGCCAAATTTTGTCGACGTTGCTCTCTAAATTCACAGCATCTAAATCTATATCTAAACCTGCACCTTGCAAACGCACTTCGCCTAGCAACGGGTAGCTGCTATCCACAGCATTTAAGTTCACCAGTAAAAACTGGTTACCAAAGCTTGCCATGCTGGTTAGCTGCACACCTTCTGACCAACGTAAATCCGCAGCGGTAAAGCTATTTTTTAGTGCATCACTGGCAGGTTTACGACCAGTAATAATTAAATCACCGCCTGAAATGCGGGCGGTTTCTTGGGTTAAAGCGCCTTGAATGCGTTCACCCACCACGCCTAACAAGGTGGCACAGGCAACAGCAAGAATCAGCGCGGCTAACAGCACACGATATTCACCGGCTTTAACGCTGCGCCAAGCTTGTTGGGCGGTTAATTTTAAATCACCCATATTGAACTCACCCATGTTTAACTCGCCTCGTCGTTAACAAGCTGACCGGCTTCTAGCTGTAAAATACGCTGGCAGCGTTGCGCTAACTGGCGGTCGTGGGTGACTAAAATCAGCGTCATGGCTTGGGCAGTCGTGGCTTTTAGCTCGAATAATAAATCAGCAACCTTACGGCCATTGTCTTCGTCTAAATTACCCGTGGGTTCATCGGCAAATAGCACTTGTGGCTTGGCAACAAAAGCCCTTGCTATGGCAACTCGCTGCTGTTCGCCACCTGAAAGCTGGCTAGGGCGGTGCTTGGCACGGTTGCTTAACCCTACTTTTTCTAGCCAGTCTGCGGCTTGCTGTTTGGCTTGAGGGTCGCCTTTTAATTCTAAAGGCAGCATGACGTTTTCTAGGGCGCTTAATTCTGGCAGCAGTTGAAAGGATTGAAAAATAAACCCAACTTCTTTGGCTCTCACCGCTGCACGTGCATCTTCATCTAAGGAACTAAACGGCTTGCCACGCCACAAAAGCTCGCCTTGGGTGGGTGTATCTAAGCCTGCTAAAAGGGCTAATAGTGTTGACTTGCCTGCACCCGATGCACCAAGAATAGCGACTTGTTCACCTGCATGAATGCTTATGTTTAAATGACGCAAAATAACCAAGGGTTGTGCATCTTGTGCCACGCTGTAACCTAAGCCTTTGGCTTGAATAACGGTTTCTTTTGTTAAGGAGTTTGAAGTCATGTTCTATCCGTGGAAAAGCAAAAATTTAAGCTGGATGGCTGGTTTGCTGCTGCTATTATCAATCAATACTGGGGTAATAAAGGCTGCATCGCTAGAAACAACTAAGTTA
>CAYJCB010000057.1:3442-5762 GCA_964368615.1 uncultured Halomonadaceae bacterium
CAACTAAGTTAAAAGCCACAAAAAGCCCAGTAATTTTGGTGATGGGCGATAGTTTAAGTGCTGCCTATAATATTCCTACCCAAGCAGGCTGGGTTAGCCTGCTAAAAGAACGCCTAAGCCAGCAAACTGATTGGCAAGTTATTAACGCTTCGATTAGCGGCGAAACAACCAATGGCGGAGTTACCCGTTTACCTGCCCTGCTAAGACAGCACCAACCGGATATTGTTCTATTGGAATTAGGAGCCAATGATGGGCTGCGCGGTTTACCGCCCACGCTTATTACTAACAACCTAGAAAAAATGACCGAATTAAGCCAACAAAGCGGCGCTGAAGTTTTATTACTTGGTATTTTACTGCCGCCCAATTATGGGCCTGCTTACCTAACCCAGTTTGAAAGTATTTACCCAAAGCTTGCCAAAAAACACCAACTTTCTTTAGTGCCTTTTTTGCTAGAAGGCATCGCTGATAAGCCCGATTTAATGCAAGACGATGGGCTTCACCCAACCGCAGCAGCACAAGTTAAAATCCTTGAAACTGTATGGCTTGAGTTACAACCCCTGTTGAATTAAGGTGTATCTTTAAAATATGACATCTGGAGGTCAAGATGAAGCAAGCAAGTGCCGTTAAAAACAAAAAGCCTAATCTAAAAAAAGTTGCTGATGCTGAAACCCAAGTAGAAAAAAAAATAGCTGCTAAACCCTTAGCCGTTGAACAGCCAGCCCCCATGGAAGTTAAAACAGAAGACCCTCAAGCTTACAATCAAATACCGCCAGAAAGCCTGCTAGATAAGTCACCTAATAATTTTGTGGCTTCTAATTATCCTTACGATAAAAAAATGACCCGTAAAGATTACGAGTCACAAAAGCGTTTATTGCAGATTGAACTGTTAAAACTGCAACGCTGGATAAAAGATGAAGGCGAGCGAGTCATCATTATTTTTGAAGGCCGTGATGCAGCCGGTAAAGGTGGTGCGATTAAGCGCATGATGGAACACCTTAACCCACGTGGCGCACACGTTGTTGCACTAGAAAAACCTTCTGACCGCGAACGTACCCAGTGGTATTTTCAGCGTTATATTCAACACTTGCCTGCTGCGGGTGAAATTGTTTTATTTGACCGCTCTTGGTACAACCGTGCTGGCGTTGAGCGCGTTATGGGCTTTTGTTCGCAAGAAGAATACGTGCAATTTTTACACCAAACACCAGTTTTTGAACAAATGCTTATTGACAGCGGTATACGTTTATTTAAGTTTTGGTTCTCGGTTTCACGTCAAGAACAATTCCGCCGCTTTATGGCGCGTCGTGAAGACCCCTTGAAGCAGTGGAAGCTGTCGCCTGTTGACCTAGCTTCCTTAGATAAATGGGAAGATTACAGTCGCGCCAAAGAAGCCATGTTAATGCACACGCATAAAAGCTTAACGCCTTGGACGGTTATTAAATCAGACGACAAGAAAAGAGCGCGTTTAGCTTCGATGCAGTTAATACTTAACTCTATGCCTTACACCAATAAAAATGACGAAGTGGTGACTGAAGCTGATCCGCTGATTGTTAGCAGTGCAGCACAAGTACTCAGCCACCCTGAAATGTAAATTTTTACATAAGATAAAGCTGTTTTAAGTAAGTTTTAGCAGTAAAATAAACAAGTTACTTACAAGGCGTTAAAAGCAAAAAACTTTTCAACCCTAATTACTAACATAAAAATGTAAGTAGCTTGCTATTATAGGCTTTGAATCTGTACCTATATTTTATTTTGTCAGTAAATCTAAAAGAGCTTAGGTTCTGGGCCTGTTATCCACGGAGGAAAAAATGCAGCTAACCCGCCAAACCGATTACGCCATTCGAGTCATGATGTTTCTTGGTATTCAACAAGATGATCGTCTAGTCACGATTAGCGACATTGCCTACCACTTCGACATCTCTCGTAATCACTTAATGAAGATTGTTCATAAGCTAGGGCAAATGGATTACATTCAAACCGTCAGGGGTAAATACGGTGGTTTACGCCTAGAACGTGACCCTAAAACCGTTCGTTTAGGTGACTTGGTGCGTGATTTTGAAACGACACTTGACGTGGTTGACTGTAAAAAATTAACTTGCCCAGTTAAAGGGTCTTGTGAACTAAAGCCTATTATGCAAAAAGCCCAAGAAGCTTTTCTAGCAGTAATAGATGAGTACACGTTACAAAACCTGCTATCTAACCCAGCTGATTTAAGGTCTTTGCTAGGGCTTGATGCTAATCAAGAGTTACCGTTGCAAGTTATGGCGGTTTCTTGAACAACAGCTGAAAAAGCACTTTAAAAAGCCAGCCTTATAAAAAGCAG
>CAYJCB010000057.1:5862-11388 GCA_964368615.1 uncultured Halomonadaceae bacterium
TTTTTATAAAAGAAGACTGATTTATGAATCTTAAGCCAATGATTGACCCTGAACTTCTTGAGCGAATAGTCAGTGAATCTCAAGACGGTATTGTTATTGCTGAACAAGAAGGTGATGAAAACATTCTTATTTATGTTAACAAAGGCTTTGAAAAGCTCACTGGCTATTCAGCAGACGAAATTCTTTATCAAGACTGCCGTTTTTTACAAGGTGATGACCGTGACCAAGTTTCTTTAAATAAGGTGCGTGAAGCCATCAAGGCTAAAAAACCTTGTCGAGAAGTCATTCGCAACTACCGTAAAGACGGTTCAATGTTTTGGAATGAGCTTTCTATCACGCCAGTTTTTGATGACCAAGACCAGCTCACCTATTTTATTGGTGTGCAAAAAGATGTCACCGAACTTATGAATTTACGCGAAAAAAACCGTTAAAAAGCTTATTTTAAAAAAAATGCTTGTCTCAGCCTAAAAAAAGCTCTATATAGCAACCATAGTTACTAATTTATTGGAGTTGCCTTATTTATGAGTCATGAAGAACCTGCTTTCGACGATGATGATGTCTTTGATGTCGTTAACCCTGACGATGATTTTGAGGTGGAGATTGATACGAAAGAAGTCATGACTAACCGTGACGGTTCGCCAATTGATAAACGTCGTATGATTGAAGCCATGCTAGAAGAACGCCGCTTACGCAAACAGATTGAAGATAATTTTGATATGGGTGACGACGACGATTTTTAAGCGTCTTTCATTAAAACATTACCCAGCAAAAAGCCGCTAGTCAGCGGCTTTTTTTTGTTACAAAGTTAATGCGCTACAAGGGTATAGGGTTGCCATTTAGCTTTAACTCACCCGCTTCAAAAATCAGCGTTTGTTCAGCTTGGTTAGCGTTAAGCATAGAGGTAGGAATACCAATCATCATTAACAAACCTGGGTCTAGCTTGCTAAAATTCAACTCTAGCCTAGTGCGGTTAATTAAATCTGCAAACTCTAAACTGCCTGCATCAATCTGCTGCAAATAACTCAAGGGTAAATTATTACCATCAAAGTTTAACTTACCCGTGGTTTTTTGCTGCAACACAAAAGGCGCTTTTAAATCAAGGTCAAAAGTTTGCAAAATAACCGCCGGCGAACCTGCCAGTAGGCGATTTAACGCATCGTTAATGCTGGCTAAATCTTCAGGGCTGGCTTGTTCAATATTGGGGTTAGCCGCCGCCACTTCAACCAAGTCAACCATGGCTTGGCCATTAAAATCTGCTACTTTTAAAGCTAACTTACCCGTTCCTAAATCAGTGCCTTGGCTATTTATTTCACCCACATCAAGTGAAAACTGGTAATCAAACGCCTGCCGATTAAATGCTATCGCTTGGCTTAAACTAGGCTTGGTTAGCTCAACCTGCTGGCTATGGTTAGAAAAATACAGGCGCTCAGCCGTTAATTCAGCAGCACCCTCTACCCAAGGATAGCTACCTGCTTGCTGCCAATTTAAAGCCAAATCACTTAAACCTAATTCTGTTTTAGAAAAATCTTGGTCAGAAAAAGCCAAGTTTTTAATGGTTAACAGCCCAGTTTGCTCGCCTGAATAATGGTAAGTGCCAACTAGATCAACACCAGAAACCTCTAAACTAGCACTAGCATTGTTAAATATAAACGGCTCTACCGCCATTGCAAAAGTTGCTTTGCTCCAGTTAGCTGTGCCCTTATAGTCCAATGCAGCCATACCCACTTCTTCTAACAGGTTAATCACGTCTTGCGCGTCTAATTCTAAATTAAGCAGCGTTTGCCCCGTGTAGTTAACCCAACCAGGAAAGTGGCTGGCTTGCCAAGGGCTTTCAATCATCAGGCGTTGGTTATCTTCTAGGTTCATTACCAGCGTCATTTTACCCGAAGAACTAAACATGCCTTCGTTGATAGTATTTTCAAGCACTTCTAGACGCGGATCTTTACTAATCTCAGCTTCTAGTTTAATCAGTTGCTCTTGAAATACGCGCCCCGTCATCACTGTAGCGCCCACAGCAACACCCAACACTAGCAGGCCAATGATTAGTATTTTTTTCATGCAAATAATGTCCTTTATTTTAAAACGTTCTTTATTTTAAAAAATGATTAAAGCCTTGTGGGTCTAAAACCTTACCTTCTAGGGTGCGAATGCCTGCACCTGCTACGCAGCGGCCAATACTGACTAAATCGGGGCAAAGGCTACGCGCCAGTTCAAAATCTTTTTCAGCCAGTGTCAGCAGCAAAGCATAATCATCGCCACCTTGTAAGCTGGCTTTTAAAGCCGCTTCAGCACCTAAAGCTTCGATTAATTCGGGTTGAATCGGCAAACGTTTTAAATCAATTTCAGCACCCACAGCAGACGAAGCTAACAGGTGTTGTAAATCGGCCAGCAACCCGTCAGACACATCAATCGCAGCACTAATGCTTACCCCTTGCGAAAGGCGCAAAGCCTCAGCAATTAAAGGGCGCGGCAGCATATAAGCCGTTTCAGCACGGTTCCAGTGAGTACGGTCTAACGCTTTAGCAGGATTTTCAAGCATGATTTTTAAGCCCAAACTGGCTAAACCTAGCGGGCCTAACAACACAATTTGATCGCCAGCCCTAGCACCCGAACGCCGCCAATGGTGCTGCGACTTAACTGCGCCATGCACCTGCACACTCATGCTTAACGGCCCACGCGTGGTATCGCCACCAATCAAAGGGCAAGCCGCTTCATCGGCCAACGCACGCATTCCACGGCTGAATTCAGTCAGCCAAGCTTCATCAGCATCGGGTAAAGTAATCGCTAACGTAAAACCAATAGGACGTGCCGCCATAGCAGCCAAGTCAGACAAGGCAATGGCTAAACAGCGCCAGCCAATTGCCCAAGGGTCGGCCTGTAATGGAAAATGCCGATCGGCTACTGAAGTGTCCACCGACAAGGCCAGTAGCTCGCCGTGCTTGATTTGCAAAAGCGCACAGTCATCACCCTGTGCTTCAAGTACTTCAGGAAGCTTTGGCCCAAGGCCAGTAAAGTAGCTATTAATAATTGCAAATTCGTCCATTTTATCTACGTCCGCTTTTCACGTCTGGCTTGAATTTCTACCATGCGTACTCTTTGCGCTAACTTGTCCAAAATACCGTTGATGTATTTATGGCTGTCGGTGCCACCAAAGCGTTTACCTAGCTCAACGGCTTCGTTAATAACCACGCGGTAAGGCACGTCTAAACGCTGCACCAATTCATAAGCACCTAAGCGCAAAATGGCCAGTTCAATCGGGTCTAACTCGTTAACGCGGCGATCTAAGAAGGGTGCAAAACTGCTGTCTAACTCTTCTTGCTGCTTAGGCACGGCTTGGGTAATTTCATGGAAATAAGCCAAATCAGCCAGTTTTAGCACTTCGGTAATGTCTTCAAAAGACTCTAAATTATCATCAGGCTGCGCAGCACGAATGTGCAGTTCTACCTGCTGCATATCGTTACCGCCCACTTGCCACTGGTAAAGTGCCTGCATGGTTAATTGACGAGCCGCGCTACGCGCTACGCTGCGAGAAGGTTTACCCGACTTGCTTGATCGACCAGCACTCATCTTAGTTCTTCTCCAAGGTGGTCAGCAGATTAACCATTTCTAGGGCAGCATCAGCGGCTTCAATACCCTTATTGCCCATTTTAGTACCCGAACGCTCAATCGCTTGTTCAATACTGTTCACGGTTAACACACCGTTAGCGATGGGCGTTTCATATTCCATCATTAAACGGCTCAGCATAGAATTACATTCACCTGCCACGTATTCAAAATGCGGCGTACCACCACGAATCACTGCGCCCAGCACAATAACCGCAGCAGGCTGACGGGTTTTAAGCACTTTTTGTACCGCTAAAGGCAATTCCCAAGCACCGGGGGCGCGTACAATTTCAATTTGTTCAGCACTTACACCGTGACGGCGCAAAGTATCCACAGCACCAGAAACAAGGCTTTCTACCACAAAGCTATTAAAGCGACCCACGACTAATACAAATTGGCCTTGTGCTGCGTGCAGCTGCCCTTCAGTTTGTTTAATTGCTTGCATATTGATTGATTGCATCTTGAGTGTCTCGTTAACTATTTAAATGAATGAATCTTCAGTGCTAATTTTAAGCTCTAGTCTTCAGCACTAAGTGTTTCAACTATTTCTAAATCAAAACCAGATAAAGCACCAAATTTTAAAGGTGAAGACAGTAAGCGCATTTTACCCACGCCCACTTCACGTAAAATTTGTGCGCCAGTGCCGATGGTTAAATAAGTGCCTGAACCGTCGGTGGCATTGCTGCGTACTTCACGCTCTAAACCAAGAAAGCTACGCAGCTGTTTGTCTAAATCAGGCTGGGCTTGGCTGTTGTCTAAAAACACCACAACACCTTCACCAGCATCAGCAATCTGCTGCATCGACTTGCGTAAACTCCAGCTAGCTTTGTCTTCAGCACGCGCACCAAATAAATCACGGAAGGTGTCGGCTTGGTGAACACGCACTAGGGTTGGCACGTCTTTTTTAGGCTGCCCCATCACTAAAGCTAAGTGCGTACCACCTTGCACATCGTCGTGAAAAGAAATCGCCGTAAACTCACCCTGTTCGGTTTTTAAGGTATAAGTTTCACCCTTACGCACCGTTGCTTCGTTAACCACACGGTAATGAATTAGGTCGGCAATCGTACCAATTTTAAGCTGGTGCTTTTTGGCAAATTTTTCTAAATCAGGACGACGCGCCATAGTGCCGTCTTCGTTCATAATTTCAACAATCACTGAAGCAGGTTCGCAACCCGCTAACCAAGCTAAATCACAACCGGCTTCGGTATGACCTGCACGCTGCAACACGCCACCGCTTAACGCGCGTAACGGAAAAATATGCCCAGGCTGAACAATATCAGTAGACTTAGCATTACGGGCAACGGCAGCTTGCACAGTACGCGCACGGTCAGCAGCAGAAATACCCGTGGTTACGCCTTCGGTTGCTTCAATGGAAAGGGTAAAGTTGGTGGAAAACTGTGCACCGTTGCGGTCAACCATTAAAGGTAGGTCTAACTGGTCGCAACGCTCAGCGGTCAAGGTTAAGCAAATTAAACCGCAGGCATGACGCGCCATAAAGTTAATGTCTTCAGGGCGAACTTTTTCCGCAGCAATAATTAAATCGCCTTCGTTTTCGCGGTCTTCGTCGTCCATTAAAATAACCATCTTGCCCTGACGAATGTCTTCAATAATTTCTTCAATGCTATTTAAGGCCATACTATCCTCTGCTCATCGTGGCTCAAGTATAAAACGCCAATCTTTACCGACTGCGCGTAAATCACAAATTTCTAGTTTAGGTGCTTTAGCTAACTGGGTTAAATTAGGTAGGTGCAACAAGCCCCTAGCCGCATCGCCTAATAATAAAGGTGCCATATAAAGGTGCAGCGATTGCACTAAACCTGCCTGAATAAAAGCACCGCACAAATTAGCACCCGCTTCTAACATCACCTCGTTGCAGCCTTTTTCAGCCAACTTTTTTAGCAGCTGGGTTAAATCTAAATGCTG
>CAYJCB010000057.1:11488-13004 GCA_964368615.1 uncultured Halomonadaceae bacterium
TCTAAATGCTGTTCTTCTATTAAAGGTGCTTCCATTAAAGGAATAATCAATACCTCAACACCAAGGGCTTGTAACGCCTGAACTTTTTCAGGATTCGCCGTAGCAGCGGCTTGGCTGGTGGCTATTAATGTTTGCCCTGCTTGCTGTAAATCTTGTTGCTGCAAAATTGTTTTAGTTAAATCAATTCTTAAACGTGAATCGGTAACAACGCGCAACGGCTGTTGAAAACCATACAGGCTAGTTAACGCTGCATCACGCACGGTTAAGCGGCTGTCGTCGATTAAAACAGAATCTACGCCCGTAATAATGGCACAACTGGCAGCCCGTAATTTTTGCACATCGGCACGCGCTTCAGGGCCAGTAATCCACTGGGATTCACCCGAAGCCATAGCGGTACGACCGTCGATACTCATGGCTAGTTTGGCAGTAACACGCGGCATACCCGTCAGCATACGCTGCATAAAACCCAAGTTAAGCGTTTTGGCATCGGCTTCTAACAAACCTTGAATAACTTCAATACCAGCAGCTTGTAACTTTTTAACGCCCTTGCCTGCGACTTGCGGATTCGCATCTAACTGGGCAATAAATACCCGTTTTACACCGGCTTTAATTAATGCAACAGCACAAGGCGGCGTGCGACCTTGGTGGCTGCAAGGTTCTAACGTCACGTAGGCATCAGCGCCTTGCGCTAATTCACCCGCTTGGTTTAAAGCATGAATTTCAGCATGGGCTTCACCAGCTTTTAAATGCGCCCCTTCGCCCACCCGCACACCATCGCGCACCAGCACACAACCCACACGCGGATTAGTACGCGTGGTATACCAACCTTGACGAGCCAATTGAATAGCCCGCGCCATGTGCTGCGCATCTTGTGTAGCTAAGCTTGGAGCAACAGAAAGAGTCAAAAAAAACTCCTAGATAGAAACTTTAAGTTAATTGAATTAGGTTAATTTAGGCGATACAGCAGGATTGGCTGCTAACTGGTCGATTTCAGCACGAAATTCTTCTAAGTCTTTAAATTGGCGATAAACAGAAGCAAAACGTATATAAGCCACTTGGTCTAGCTCTTTTAGCTGCTGCATCACCAGCTCACCAATGCGTAAAGAAGGCACTTCCCTTTCGCCACTAGCGCGGCATTGTTGCCGAATATTGGCCAAGGCTGCTTCAAGGGCTTCGGTGTCAACGGGGCGTTTTTGCAAAGCCCGCTGCAAGCCAGCGCGAAGTTTATTGTCTTCAAAAACCTCACGCGAACCATCACGCTTAACCACACGTGGCATAACTAATTCAACGGTTTCATAGGTAGTAAAACGTTCGCCACACGTTAAGCATTCACGCCGCCGCCGAACTTGGTCGCCATTAGCAACCAGCCGCGAGTCGTTTACTTTTGTTTCTTGAGCACTACAAAATGGACAATGCATAATTGCAATCGAACCTAGTGTTTTTTTGGCGAATAGTTAGCCATTCTACCTGCAAAAGCACTAGGGTGCTAACCTCTATGCCGCCTAGTTGTAGGTTT
>CAYJCB010000058.1:0-12849 GCA_964368615.1 uncultured Halomonadaceae bacterium
CCTTGTATGTTGCAGACCCTGAATTTGTAGAAGCGCCTGCCAACAACTGGCTAAGCCTAATTAACCCAGCGTACTTAAAACACCGTGCTAGTGAAATTGGCAGTGGCTATCAAGGTTTAGCAAAAGCCGGTAAGCCTGAGCAATTTCAAAGTAGTTATGTTTTGCAGCCAGAACAGCCTGAATACGGTACCAGCCACTTAAGTATTATTGATGCAGCAGGCAATGGTATTGCGATGACTAGTTCCATAGAACAAGCCTTTGGTTCACGCATTCTAGTTGATGGCGGCACAGGTTTAGCCGGTGGCTTCTTCTTAAATAACCAACTGACTGACTTTGCTTTTCAGCCACAAGATGCTGAGGGCAGGCAGGTCGCTAACCGTGTTGAAGCCGGTAAGCGTCCACGTTCCAGTATGAGCCCGACTTTGGTATTTAGCGCCCATGCAGATGAGCTGGTGGCTAGTTTAGGTTCACCCGGTGGTGCAGCGATTATTCACTTTACCGCTAAAACGCTGTTAGCCAGCTTAGGTTGGCAGCTTGCGCCACAAGCCGCTATAGAACTGCCCAATATTGCTAACTTTAATTCTAAAGCCAGCTTGCTAGAAACGGGCGGTTTCTCTTCTGCCATGCAAGAAGGTTTAGAAAAGCGTGGTTATGAATTACAAGAAAGGGATTTAACCAGTGGTATTCAAATGTTATTAGTGACCCCAAAAGGCATTTTAGGTGGCGCAGACCCACGCCGTGAAGGCTGGGTGGCTGGTGAGTAAATGGCAAAAACACTTGCAGCAGCAGTAGATTTTCTACTAGAAATTAAAAAATCACGTTTTATCGGCCGTATAGAACCCATCTTAAGTAGCGAAGAAGGCTTACAAAAAGTACAAGAATTGCGCCAACAACACCCAGAAGCTACGCACGTTTGTTATTCACTGTTGGCAAATGGTCAAGTTAAACAATCTGACGATGGCGAACCTTCAGGTACAGCGGCTAGCCCCATGCTAAATGTGTTGCAGCACAAAGATTTAGATTATGTATTAGCAACGGTAGTGCGTTATTTTGGAGGTGTTAAACTAGGTGCAGGCGGCTTGGTACGTGCTTATAGCCAAGCCATTAGCGAGCCCCTGCTAGATGCAGAGTATATAGATTTAACCCTGCCAGCCCAGTTAAAACTAGCCATAGCTTTTGAACATGAGTCTTTGATAAGGCACTTGGCAGAACAGCAAAAAATTAAACTAAGCATTAGCTACACGTATGAAGTGATTGTTGAACTAGAGGCTGAAGAAGCTGCTCTGAACAGCTTTTTAGAAGGCTTTTCAGAGCAGGTAAGAGGACAGTTAAGGTTATTAGAATCTCCAGCCAAGATTACCTAAAAGTGCTGTTGCGGTATTGTATTTATCGGTTGCTACAGAGGCTTCAATACCCAAGGTTAAATTAGGGACATACTGGGGTATTGGTGTGTAGTTTACACCGACGGTGACTATTCCGCCCCAAGCCGCATCAGAGCTTTTATCATGATCAACAAGGTAGTCATACTCCCAGTCCGGACCCACCTTATCTTCTTCCCATGACTGCTTATGAGAGGCAGTAAGTTCATAATCTGTGTAGGTTAAGCCCAGACTGCCTTTGAGTGTAAAGCGCTCATTTAGGTCATGAAAATACACGCCTTTAACAGCAACTTGTTGTGCTTTTAAGGAGCTTTCCCAGTCTTCTTCGTACTCATTAGGTGTGCCACCTGTAACACCTGCTGGTAGTGCCGGTATTGCGGTATAGGTTTCCCAGTCTTTAGAATCATCGCCTTCATATTGGTTGTAACTGATTTCAACCCCCAGATTTTCAAACCGCTGTCCTAGCGTTAATTGGAATATGCTTTCACTGCTGTCTGGTTTGAGTTGGGTGCCGTCTGAGAAGATAAAATCTTCATCATGGTCCATTTCAACCATACCTAGTCCCAATTGGATGTAAGGTTGAGACAATGCAACGGGAGAGGCTAATAATAAAGTCAGTGCCAAGTGTTTACGCATGATGATACTCCGTATGAATTATGAGTGGATTTACTGTGACAAAACATTAAGTTTGTCGGCTTCGATTTCAGTTCTATCCCAGTCCTGATCAACTTCTCCCTGTATTTCAACCTCGTGCTTATCTGTAATATGAATGCCTTGCCAAAGATGATCGTCAATCTCTACGGTTAAGGTTTCATTGGCGCTTTTTAGTAGGTATTCATCATCAGACAAGCGTTTAACGATAAAGCCGCGAATGCTGACTAGGCTGTCGTCTGCTGCTGATTTAGCTTCGCTTAGGGTCATAGGGGTATAGCCATACTCTGGGCCCACGGGCTGGCCAGTCTGTGCAAGCAGAGGGAGTGATAATGATAATAGTGCGGCAGTAATAATAAGCTTCATAACTGAATTCCTTGATTGAATGATCAATGAAGCCAGTATGAAGGAGGGAAGATTAAATTTGCATTAAGTTGGTGTAGTAATAGGGTTTAACTGTATGCGTAACCCAGGTGAGGCATCGTTGAGTGTTAGCGTGAGGTTATGCAGGGCGGCAATCTGACTACAAATGGACAACCCTAACCCAAGGCCTTCGCTGCGTTGATCCTGACGAGTAAAAGGTTTCATCATCTGTTGTCGCTGATTTTGTGGAATGCCTGGGCCGTTATCTTCTACGCTTAGCTGCCAGCTTTTATCGGTTGATGTCAGGCTTAAAGTGACCTGATCTGCGCCTAAGGCATGGCGCAAGGCATTTAATAAAAGGTTTTCAACCAACAGTGTTAACAGGGTCGGGTCACCTTGCAGTTGGGTAGCTTCCAGATGGCTGTTAAAAGTAATGCCTGCCGCAGTGAATTTTGAACTCAGGCGATGGCTTAAATGTTGTAGCGGTTCTTTCAGATTAAAGGTTTCACAGTGTTGCTGCCAGTTTGAAGCTTCCAGCCTTGCCAGAGTTAACAGTTGCTCAACCACACGAATTAAACGATCCACTTCCTGCCGCATAGCCTGAGTATCTGAATCGGGTAAAGAGAGTTCAAGTTTAAGAGTGGTCAGAGGTGTGCGTAGTTCATGTGCAACATCACTGGCAAAGCGTTTTTCTCGGTTTAAGGTTTGTTCTATGCCTTTTATGAGATGATTGAGGCTTTTGGTGATCTCCTGTAGTTCCGTCACTGGGCTAATCTGGGGTAGGGCGCTTAGGTCTTCAGCATCACGTTGGCGAAGTAGCCTTGCGAGGCAGCTTAAAGGGCGTACAACCAAAGTCAACAACACCGCCAATATTAGAATGCTCAGGCTATTGCCGATTAAAATGGGCATGATGACATCTTCAGTCACGTCTGATTTGATGTCTTCTGCTAGGTCATCACGACGCAACAGCTTAACCAGCAAGTCATCCTCGCGTAGCTGATAACCTTTCCAGATATGATCTTGGTGCGAGACCTGAGTCAGTCCCGTTTTGGTGCTGCCATAGCTTTTAGGAAAACCAAAATTACTGGTGTACCAGCCTTCTTTCAGATGCTCTATAGAAATTAAAAAAGTATCTTCGTCATCATCAATAAATGACTCACCAAGAAACTCTTTTAATTCATCCGGTGCGATGTGGCCTTGATTAATCAGGCGGGCGAGCAGTTTTGTCTGCTGATGAATGTCTTCATAGAGTAATTCGCTTAGTTCATCATCAACCGCCAACCAAGTGACGACAATACCGGCAAAGCCTGTTAATACAATGCTAAGACCCAGAACCAAAGCCAACTGACTGAGCCTAAAATTCAACTTTAAATTAGGCTTAAAATTTAGTGTCATAAGGCAACCAGCCGAAAACCACGGCCACGCAGTGTCTCTATTCGGTTTTTTCCCAGCAAGCGACGCAATGAATGGATGTAAACATCAAGGGTATTGGACTCGGCTTCACTGCCAACACTGTAGAGTTGTTGAATCAGACGTTCGCGGGAAACAGGTTTGCCATTAGTATGTATTAACACAGTCAGTAGCTCATACTCTTTATGGGGCAGGGACAAGGCTTGCTCATTAAGGTAAAAGGTTTCCTGAGATGGATCAAAGGATAATTCACCACAGGTAAGAACAGGGCTTGCCTGACCAGCAGCACGACGCAGCAGAACACGGATTCTGGCTAACAGCTCTTCTGGCTCAAAAGGTTTGACCAAATAATCATCGGCACCGGTATCCAGGCCTTTTACTCTTTCATCTAAAGTATCTCGGGCTGAAACAATCAGTACAGGTAACGCACTTTTCTCTTTTCTTAACTGCGCCAGATAATCAATGCCATCACCATCGGGCAAGCCTAAATCCAGTAGCAGGAGTGAATAATCAGTGGCTTTCAGGTGTGCTTTGGCTTGCTCTAAAGAGCGAACCCAATCAACGCGATAATGAGGTTTTAGCAATCGCAACAATACATTGCCCAGCGCCAAGTCATCTTCGACCAATAATAGATACATAAAGGTGCATTCCTGATGAGCAAGTAGATTGCTTACTTGCTACTTGAGTAAATTCTCAATCACCTGCTTTATTTCATCTGATTCTGGCTCGGTTTTGCTGCCAAAAGAACCAACCAGCTCTCCATCGACGTTAATGAAGTATTTATAAAAGTTCCAACGTGGTAGCGGTGCGCCCATTTTTTCTAGTTCTTTAAAGACAGGGTTTAACTTGCCTTTAGCAACCGAGCTAGTTGAAAGCATTAAAAAAGTTACGCCATAATTAATAAAGCATATTTCGGCAGTTTTGCTTTCTTCTTTTTCTTCTTGCCTAAAATCATTGGAAGGAAAGCCAAGCACTACTAAACCACGCGCAGCATATTCTTTGTGTAAAGCTTCTAAACCTTTGAATTGCCCAGTAAAACCACAATGACTAGCAGTATTGACAATCAACAAAGGCAGCCCAGCAAATTGGCATAAATCAAAGGATTCAGTGGAATTTAACTCGCGCTGCGTTGAATCTAACAAAGCAGGGCACACAAAAGGTTCAGCCCAAGCTAGGGAATTTATGGGGCTAAGAGGGCTAAGTATTAAAAACAATAAGCAAAGAAGAGTAGGTTTCATAGATTTCAGCACTAATTTAAGTAAGTTTTTAAATAAAAGAAAGTTTGTTGAAGAGTTAATTAATAATGCCTTGATTGTCCTGCAGAAATGACTAAACGTCCAGAAATTTGTGGTAATGTTATTTTACTTCTTAGTCTCCACTTTCAATGATTACAAATTTATGTCAACAGATGACCAATACAGTTTTTATGCCAACCTTCAGCTAGTTAACGACTTTAAAAAGCTTTTTAAATCAAATAGCTATCAAGAGTTACCCAGTGATTGGTGGGTGGTTGTTACGGATATTAAAGCCTCTACCCTTGCGATTGAACAAGGCCGTTACCGAGACATTAATAGTTTAGGTGGCTGTACTGTTGCAGCCATTTTAAATGCGGTTAAACCTACGGTAATTCCTTATGTTTTTGGTGGTGATGGGGCTAGTTTTTGTGTTCCACACCAGTACATTGAAGCGGTGCGTACAGCTTTACGCGGCTGCATTAAGTTAGCAGCAGATAGCTTTAATTTAGAGTTAAGAGCCGCTTTATTGCCCTACGAAGCCATTAAGCCACATGCGTCTATTTTGGTAGCGCGTTATGTTAAAAGTGAGAATTTGCACCAAGCTATTTTTATGGGTGGCGGTTTAAATGAAGCAGAAAAACAAATTAAGCAAGACGCACGATGGCACGTTCGTTTAGATGAAGGCGAAGCGAATGCCGATTTAACAGGGTTTCAATGCCGCTGGAATAAAATAGTTAGCCCGCAAGAAGTAACCGTTAGTCTTTTAGTGCAGGCATTAAGCCAAGACGTGGAACAACAGCTAGTTGTGTATCAGCAGCTAGTCGAAAAGATGCAGCAGTATTTTGGTAAAGATGAACAGCAGCAGCCGCTGAGCGTGGAAGGTTTAGAGCTTATGCTAGATAAAAACTCGTTAGCAGCTGAATCTAAAGCACGGGCTTTTTCGCCCAAAGGTCGGCCATTTCTTTTGAATCTTTGGGAGCTGCGTTTGCAAAATTTGCTGGGTATTATTTTTATGAAGCTAAAAATCACCCTTGGTAAAGTTAAATGGGGGCGTTATAAAGAAGATACTTTGTTAAGCAGCGATTACCGTAAGTTAGATGATACTTTTCGTTCAGTGTTTGCAGCTAAAAAAACGGCATTGGCTGAATTTGAACGCTGGTTAAACAGCCAAGAACAAGCTGGTAAGTTGTTGTATGGTAGGCATATTAGCGATGCAGCACAATTAACCTGCTTAATTAGCCAAGTAGGTATAAAACATATTCATTTTGTTGATGGTTGCGATGGCGGCTATGCCCTAGCAGCTAAAGCATTAAAGCTTAAACAAAACCTACTTAAATAGAACCCGTAATGGAGAAAATATTATGAGTGATTCAACCTATACACCCCCGAAAGTTTGGGCTTGGGAAGCAGGTAATGGCGGTCAGTTTGCTAATATAAATCGTCCAACTGCTGGCCCAACCCACGAAAAAGCTTTGCCTGTAGGTGAGCACCCTTTACAGCTTTATTCTTTAGGTACGCCTAATGGGGTGAAAGTAACCATTATGCTAGAAGAGTTGCTAGCTAAAGGAATTACTGCTGCTGAATATAACGCCCACTTAATACGTATTGGTGAAGGGGATCAGTTTTCTAGCGGTTTTGTAGAGGTTAACCCTAACTCCAAAATTCCTGCGTTAGTTGATAACAGCGTTAACCCACCGTTAAGAGTGTTTGAATCCGGTTCTATTTTGCTTTATTTAGCAGAAAAGTTTGATGCCTTTATTCCTAAAGACTTAGCTAAACGCACAGAATGCCTAAGCTGGTTATTCTGGCAAATGGGAGCTGGCCCTATTCTAGGCGGTGGTTTTGGTCATTTTTATGCCTACGCACCAGAAAAATTTGAATACCCGATTAACCGCTTTGCTATGGAAGTTAAGCGCCAGTTAGATGTTTTAGACCGCCAGTTAGCCGATAATACTTACATAGCCGGTGAAGAATATACCATTGCAGATATGGCGATTTGGCCTTGGTATGGTGCGCTAGTTAATAACGATGTGTACGAAGCGGCTGAGTTTTTAGATACTAAAAGCTATAAAAACGTACAGCGCTGGGCAACACTGCTACGTGAAAGACCTGCCGTACAAAGAGGCCGCAGAGTAAATCGAGTGTTTGGTGAAGAAAAAGACCAACTACCTGAACGCCATTCAGCCAGTGATATTGATAAAATAATGCAGATTTATTTGTAAAATAAAAAACCCACTAATTTTAGTGGGTTTTTATTACAGTGCTCAATAGGTGCTAAAACTTGTTAATTACTTAGCAATTTCTTGAAACTGGGTCAGCGCCTGTAGTGCTTCAACACCATAAACTAAAGAAGGACCGCCACCCATCACTAGGGCAACAGAAATCACTTCAACTACTTCTTCTTTGGTAACACCCGCTTTTACAGCTGCTTCTACGTGGGCTGCAATACAACCGTCACAGCGAACAGCAATGGCAATGCCTAAGGCAACTAGTTCTTTAGTTTTTACATCTAAAGCACCAGGCTTAAAACTGGCAGCATGTAAAGCACCAAAGCTTTTTAATACATCAGGTATTTCCATACCTAATTTGCCCATCCAAGTACCGATTTCTTTATGACGCTCTGGAAAATTTTTCATTTATATCTCTAACTGTGAATTTATAATAACTACCTTACATGCTACTTTAGAGTAAGCTAATAAGCAAGTCTGATCAGTTAAGCGTGAGTAGTTTAATAAACTCTGCTTCAGGTAGCGGCTTATAATATAAAAAACCTTGAGCATGTTGACAGCCCATTGCTAATAGCTTTTCAGCCTGCTCTTTTTCTTCTATGCCTTCTGCTACTAAATCTAAGTTTAGGTTATGTGCTAACTGTATAATCGTTTGCACTATGCTGTGGCTGATATTGTCAAAACCCATATCCATAATAAAAGAACGGTCTATTTTTAGGGTGGAGAGTGGCAGTTTTCGTAAATAAGATAAACTAGAATAACCTGTGCCAAAGTCATCTAATGCAATTCTAAATCCTTTTGTATGCAATGCGCCTAAAGTTTCTAACATGCCGCGCTCATTATGAATTAAACCTGTTTCTGTGACTTCTAACTCAAAATTATCAAAGCTTAAGTTATAGCGTAGTACTAAAGCTTCTAGCCAATCTGGGAAGTTTTCTTGTTCTAATTGTTGAACGGCGAGATTGATAGCTACTCTAGGCAGTGCTAAGCCAGCATCGCGCCAACGCGCTAAAGCTCGGCAAGCTTCTTCAGCAACCCAAGCACCAATATCTATGATTAGCCCAGACTCTTCAGCCAAAGGAATAAAAATAGCGGGTGATAGAGAACCTAGATTAGGGTGCTGCCAGCGGATTAGTGCTTCAACACCAGAAATATGCTGGTCTGCTAAAAATACCTTGGGTTGAAAGTGTAGACTTAACCCGCCATCACCAATGGCTGAACGCAATGCTTGCTCTAAGTTTAGCAATCGACGTGCTTCGTCACTCATTTTATGGTCAAAAAAGCGAAAGGTATCACGGCCTGCATTTTTTGCTTCATTTAAGGCGGTTTGTGCGTTGGTTAGCAGTGTATCGGCATCTAGACCATCGACAGGAAAAAATGCTACGCCAAGTGAAGGGCTTAGCGAAACTTGTTTATCATCAATAACAACTGGTTTTTGCAGTTCTTTCTTTATGATGTTAGCTAGATGAGTAATGTCATGTGTTGATTCGTAGCCTTCAATTAGTAATCCAAACTCATCAGCACCTACACGTACTAATGTATCGGCATTATTAACTAATGATTTTAATCGCTTACTTTGTAAGTTAATAAGCTTATCACACCAATTATGACCAAAAGTATCATTAACGTTGTTAATTTTACCTAAGTCTATAATTAATAATGCTAATTCTTGGTGTTGGTTTTTAGCTTGGCTAACTGCGTGATTTAAACGCTGATTAAGTTGATGGCGATTACCTAAACCCGTTAAAATATCATGATTTGCATGGTGTAAAATTTGTGCTTCTTTAGCGCGCATCTCGCTTAAGTCATGAATAACAGAAATATAATTTTCTATTTGACCTTTAGGGTTACGCACGCAGCTAATTGCCAACCATTGTAAATAAATACTACCATCTTTACGGCGATTCCATACTTCGCCCTGCCATTGATCTGATTCGGCAATGCTTTTCCACATAGCACTATAAAAAGCGTCATCATGGTGTTCAGAACGTAAAATACTTGGCGTTAAGCCCAATACTTCTTCTGATGTGTAGCCCGTTATATCGGTAAAAGCTGGGTTAACTTGTAAAATTATTGCATTGCCATTCGTAACAATAATGCCTTCAATCGTTGATTCGGCAACTGTCTTAGAAATGCGCTGTATGGTTTCAAATTTCTTTTTTGGCTTTAAGCTTTTAGCTATAGCAGTAAACCATAATACTTTACCTTTAGCGTCTATATGCGGCACTATGGTTAGGCTACAAGGGAGGTTTTTACCTGTTAGATCACAGAAATCTAATTCACCCTCCCAAGTTTCGCCACTGGCGATGACTTGCGGTAAAATGTGTTCATTAAGTTGTTGGTAGGTATTGTCTGAATGTAAATTACTGACGTAAGTTCTTTCTTTATTTAAGTCAAGTGTTGCTGGTACTTTTAGCAGGTCACGTCCAAATGCATTGATGTAGATCAGGCGTTGTTCTAAAGAAATAGTGATTATAAGTTCTTTAGTGGCTTCAATAATTGATTTTTGATAGCTTAAGTTTTCAAATATAATACTATTTTCTTCTAGCATGACCTATATTCGTCCAAGTTAATTTATGGTGGTCTACTTTAGTTATAAAACAAAGTTTTGTAAATAGTAGTTAATTTAAAGGTGTTTTTCATGTTACTTTTGCTGCCCGAGTTTTTTGTATGCTTGTGATTATTTAATAGTTTTGGATTTATTTAAAAGAGGTATTTATGAGTTTAGTTAATTTGTTTGATTTAATAGGAAAAGTAGCCATCATTACAGGTGGCGCTGACGGCATTCAGGTGCGCTGGTTAATTGTGACCAGTGCGCCTTGTTCATTCACTTCTATGCAGCGTTTTCTACCTGCCAAAAGTGCCATAACCGTAGCAAATGCTAAAATAACAAAGAGCAACTTAGCGATACCTTCAATACTAATATCAGCATCTAGCATTAAGCCAACAATAAGCGGCCCCATGGCAGCAAGCGTATAACCGCCGCCTTGCGCTAGCGCAGACAGTTCACCGGCAATTTTGCTATCACCGCTGCGTAACACGATAAGTGTTAAAGCCAAGCTAAAGGAACCACCCTGCCCCAAACCAAGCACAATAGCACCCGGCCAACGTAATGCCGGTGAGCCTAGCAACAACATCCAAAGCCCTATACCAATAAAAGCCAACACCAGCATTAGTGCAGGACGTTGATCTTTACTCATTCGCGCAATCCAAGGCGCAGCAATAGCAGAAGATAACTGTGTAAGAATTGAAAGCCCCATCAGCCAACCCGCTTCACTTTCGCTGTAACCTTGCCTAACCAGCAGCGTAGGCAGCCAGCCAAAGACAATATAAGCCAGCGAGGATTGGCTACCCATCAGCAGCATAATCTGCCAAGCCAAAGGCTGATTCAATAAACTACGAATACGACTCTTAGAAACCTTAACCTGTTTATCAGGCAAGGGTTGCGGCATAATTATTAGCCAGACGGCTAGTGACGTTAAAGATAGGCTAGCCCAAGACATTAAACTTACCGACCAGCTACCAAAAAAATCAGCCAAGGGAATACTTAAACCAGCACCTAAAGCACCGCCAAGGCACAGCGCCATAGTATAAACCCCCGTCATTAAATCAGCTTTATCAGCCAATTCGCGCTTAACCAGTGCTGGTAACAAAGTACCCAGAATACCAATCGCTGCACCTGCCAAAATTGTGCCAGTAAACAACAAAGGTGCGTTACTAAAACCACGCAATGCCAAGCCTGCACTTAAAACAACCAGTGCTAGGGCTAAACTTCTTTCCATACCCAACCGCTGCGCTAACCAAGGTGCAAAAGGCGCAAATAGGCCAAGGCACAGCACGGGTAAAGTGGTTAGCATAGACAGTGTTAGTACTGAAAAAACACCTTCATCTTCAATACGCGGCAGCAGCGGCGCTAAAGAAGACAAGGCAGGACGTAGGTTAAGCCCAACCAGCACCATTAAAAAAATAAAAACTAAAGGGCTAGGGCTTTTTTTGTTGCGGGTGATATGCAGCATGATAAACAGTTAAATCCTTGAAGAAAATTACACCAGTCATACTAGGGTAACAGATTTATTAATGTGCAGGTCTTAGTAAGGCTTGGCTTAAAGTTGTTCAATTTGCTCTAAACAGCTTTTGGCTTTGGTAAGAATGGCTTGTTGGTTGTCTAAAGTTTTCTTTTGCCAGTTAGCATAAACCATAGCATTTCTTGGGTTATTGCCCAGCGCCTCTTTTTGCTGGTACATAAAATTCCAATACAAAGCATTAAGCGGGCAGGCATCTGCTTCGGTAGTTTTGGCCACTTTATATTGGCAAGTGCCGCAGTAGTCGCTCATCTTTTTTACATAGTTGCCGCTGGCTGCATAGGCTTTAGAACCGACAATTCCACCGTCAGCAAATTGGCTCATGCCGCGTGTATTAGGCATTTCTACCCATTCCAGTGCGTCAATGTAAATGCCTAAATACCAGCTATCCACTGCATCGGGGTGAATGCCTGCTAACAAACAAAAATTACCAGTAATCATTAAGCGTTGAATGTGGTGGGCGTAGGCATAATCCAGCGATTGATGAATAGCGTGCTTGAGGCAGTTCATTTGGGTGTCGCCAGTCCAAAACCAGCTAGGTAGCGCAGCTGTTGCATTAAGTTTATTTAAGCTGGCGTAGTCAGGCATATTTACCCAATAAATACCGCGTACAAATTCTCGCCAACCTAAAATTTGCCGGATAAAACCTTCTACTTGGGCAAGGCTGATGCTGGAAGTATTGGCGCGGTAATGGGCGATAGCAGTATTAACCACCCGCTGTGGGCTAATGATTTTGCTATTTAAGGCAAAGGATAAGCGGGAATGAAACAAGCTCCATTGGCGGTCGCTGGTTAGGTCTTTTAGCTGGCACGTCATGGCATCTTGAAACGTGCCGAAGTTGGGTAAGCAACTGCTGCAAAAGTAGTCCAACAAGGCTTTGGCTTGCTGGCGATTAACTGGCCATAACAAGCTGGTTTCTGCACGACCAATGGTTTTAATCTTGTGGCGCTTTAGGCGTTCTAAAATATCGCTAACATCATTCGCAAAGACTAATGGGCTAGGCACGCTAGCAAAGTCGGCTGGTTTTAACTTGTTACGGTTATCCGCATCAAAATTCCACTGGCCACCTTCTGGGTTGCCTTCTTCATCTATTAAAATATTAAAGCGTTTACGCAGCTTGCGATAAAAAGCTTCCATGCGGTGCTGTTTGCCAGCTGTAAAATGCTTAGGTAATTCTTTATCGGTTAAATAAAAGTGTTCTGTGCTGTAGCTTTGGCTGGTGATATTTAAAGTTGAAGTAAAATTAGCCAATTGCTGGCGCAGGCGGTATTCATCGGGTAGCTGGTATTCAAACTGTTGAATTTTATGCTGGACTATTAGGTGGTTTAGCAGTTGAGGTAAGTCGGTAAATTCTTGGGTAACGTCTAAGTTTAAATGCAGAACTTTAAATCCAGCGGTGTTTAGTGCTTCAGCAAACCCTTGCATAGCTGCAAAAAAAGCACATATTTTTTGCACATGATGAACGACATAATTGGTTTCTTGGTGCAGCTCAGCAATGACA
>CAYJCB010000059.1:0-1088 GCA_964368615.1 uncultured Halomonadaceae bacterium
CCAGCCTTGGCAACGCCTGCCAAAGTGTTCTAACACTTCACCTTCAGCCGTGGTTATGCCCCAAAAGCTATTGGCAAAGCCACAACTTGGGCACAGCACTTGTACTAATTCGCTATTATTATTGGGGCGAGGTGAACTGATTTCAGGTGCCCAAATATCCCAAGGGTTGCCAGCATAATCCAAAATCAAGCAGTCTTTTTTATGCGTTGCAGGCGAAAGGCGCAAACCTCGCCCGATAATTTGTTGGTATAAACTAACCGATTCGGTGGGGCGCAAAATAGCAATTAAATCCACATGCGGCGCATCAAAACCCGTGGTTAAAACTGAAACATTCACTAGGTATTTTATTTGCTGGGCTTTAAAGGCTTGAATGATTTTCTGGCGTTCTTTAGTGGCTAAAGCGCCCGTAATTAACGCGGTTTGTTCAGGCGGTAATAAACCCGTAATTTCTTGGGCATGGCGCACGCTAGCGCAAAACACCATCACCCCTTGGCGGTTAACAGCGCGTTGTTGAATATCTGCAACAATACTGGGCGTAACGCGGTTATCTTTAACCACGGCTTCTAATTCAGCTTCAGGAAAATAACCCGTATTAGCCGGTACTAGGCTAGAAAAATCATACGCCAAAATCGCCATATCTAGCCGCTCAGGTTTAACTAAAAAGTTATTTTTAACCATCCAGCGCAGCGGTAATTCATAAATACAGGCTTTAAAAAAGCTATTTTCATCGCCTCTAACCGCTTGCTGCTGTTGGTGGCGATGGTAAATAAAGCCCTGCCCCATACGAAAAGGCGTTGCCGTTAAACCCAGAATTTTTAAATTTGGATTTAAAGCTTTTAGATGTTGAATAATTTGCTGATAGGAAGTGGTTTCGCCCAAGCTAACACGGTGGCATTCGTCAATAATTAACAGGGTAAAAGCGGCATCATTAAAATGCTCAAGATTACGAACAACGGATTGCACCGAGCCAAACACTACTTGGCTGCTGGCTTGCTTAGAACCTAAACCAGCACTAAAAATATCAGCGTTCAAACCATAGCTAGCGTATTTGGCTTGGTTTTGTTCCACCAACTCGCTAACGTGCGCCA
>CAYJCB010000059.1:1188-12649 GCA_964368615.1 uncultured Halomonadaceae bacterium
GTTTGGGTATAAGAATCGCGCAGCAGGTGCTTAGCGGCTTTCACCATTTCAGGAGAACGCTTACAAATTAATTCAGCCAAAGCTTGGGCGCGTGCCAGCGGGTCATCGGTAACTTCGGTCACCATACCCACTTTTAAAGCTGCTTCACCAGTGATTACTTCGGCGGTAATTGTCATACGCAGCAGCACATCTTCTTTTATGCAGCCTCGGGCAGTGACACTAATACCCATATCAGGAATAATTCCCCAGCGGCCTTCCATTACCGATAAATTTGCAGCTGGGTGGGCAATGCGTAAATCAGCACCCATCGCAATTTGTAAACCGCCACCAAAGCAATAGCCTTCAATGGCAGCAATAACTGGCACTTGCAAAGCACGCCAACCCAGCGCCAAATGCTGGACTTTATTATGTGGGTAGCCATCACTAGCACTCAGCAGCCATTGAATATTTTTAGGGTCGGTCATCACCTTCGCAACATCTAAGCCGCTGCAAAAGTTGTGATTACTACCCGACAGAATCACCACGCGTAAATCACGGGTAGAATTCAAGGTTGACAGCACCTCTAGCAGCGCGGTAATTAATTCAATATCAAGGCTGTTATGTTGCTGTGGACGGTTTAATACAACGTGGGCGATGCCTTTACTTAGCGAAAGTTTTACGCAGGGTTCTGCATGTGGGTCAGCGGTATTTGTTGTCATTTTAATAAGCCTTGCAGTTTTTAATCAATCGAGATTAGGGAAAAACCAACCCAAAGTCAAACAAGTGTTTAATACAAGATTTTAGCCGCTAACTGTTAAGGTTTGGTATTCATCTAAAGCATATTGGTCGGTCATACCGCTAATCATGTCTTGCACTAGGCGGCAACGGCAATACAGCTCCCAAGTAGCTGCGTCCAACTGCCCAGCGCCCAAATCTTGGGCTGAATCACACATCAGCTGATAGGCTTTTAAGTGTTTTCTAGGCATTCGCCCTACTAATAACTCTTCAAAAAACAACTGCTTACCTACCACCCGCTGCCCTTTGACAAGTTGCCTAAAATCTTTACTAGGCAATTGCAGCAAAGGTAAATAAAAATCTAATAACCCCGTAATAATCCGATGCCCTTGCAGCATAAGCGTGGTGACTTCGCTAACATTAAAAACGTGCTTAAAAGCCACCTGTTTCAGTGTGCTGATTAATGCATGGCAGGGCGAATCGTCTTCTAACAGCGCAGCATTAAAACTGCCATCGGCTACTTGTGGAAGATGGTCAACAAAGGCTTGGGCGGCGTGTTCCACCAAGGGGTGAATTAACTTAACCCTTAAACGCACAAAAAACTCATGGTCTTTATTGTAGTTTTCTTGCCTTGCTGCTTCTAAAGATTCATCAACTAAAAGGTTAAAAGACTTGCCTTTAAAATGTGGCCCTTGCGGGTCTTGTGGGTACTGCTGGGCAAATTCTTCTTTCAGTAATTTAGCTAATTCTTGGTAGCTTAAAATGTCTTTATCCACACTGTCTTCAATGTCAGCTAGGCAATAAGAAATATCATCGGCAGCTTCCATTAAATAACTTAACCCAAACCTGTGCCCTGATTTTAAATCTAGCTGTTGCCATAAGGCTTCAATGAATCTTTTTTCAGAAAAAAAGTAACCGGGCTTTTTCTGTAAATAGCTTAACGGCTGGTCAGCAGCTGGTTTAGGTTGGGTCGCGCAGCGGGTGTATTTAAGTACACAAGCCGATTGTAAATAGGTGAGATTAAGTTTTTGCAGGCTAAAAATTAAGCGAATCGCTTGAGCATTGCCTTCAAACTGTTGCAATTCTAACAGCAGCTGTTGCCGTAACTCTTGCTGATTAGGGTCTGTTAATTCACGCTTAAAAACACTTAATTCAGGTAAACGCTCTGCAAACCAGCGCGAAATAATTTCTTCACCAAAATGCCCAAAGGGTGGGTTGCCTATGTCGTGCATCAAACAACCCATTTCTACTAGGCTTTCGGTGGCTCTTTCTAAAGCTAATACTTCTGGTGAAGCGGCTTGCTCTTCCCTTAAAAGTTTGAAAACAGTGCGGGTAATAAAACGCCCCGTCTGCTGTACTTCTAAGGAATGAGTTAAACGGCTTCTAACCGCTGCGTTACGTTCCAACGGAAACACTTGGGTTTTTTGCTGTAAACGCCGCACTGCTGCTGAATTAATAATCCGCCCACGGTCGCTTTCTAGCTTGTTTTCTAGGGCGCTTAAAGTCAGCAGCGGTAATTTATAAGCAGCGGGGTCAAGGCTTGCACCGTTTAAATAAGGTCGCAAAGCCGTGTAGCGGTTTAAGATGCGCTGCATTAGTTAGCTGCCTGAATCCGCTGTTTTAAGCGCTGCAACACTGACTGAGTTTCTGGTCTAACTTGCCGCCACAAAAAAAATGCTTCGGCAGCTTGTTCCACCAACATACCCAAACCATCGGCAGTTTGTGCTGCGCACTGCTGCTGCGCCCACAGCATAAAAGGCGTGGCTTGTTGGCTGTACATTAAATCGTAAGCCAGTGAATCTTGCGCCAATAAACCATTGGGCAGCGGTGGTAAATCACCAGCTAAACTCGACGAAGTGGCATTAATGACTAGGTCGTATTGCTCGCCTTCTAAAGAAGCCCAACCACCTGCGGTAAAAGGAATCGTTGTTTCTAAAACATGAAAAACCTGCACCAGCTGCTGGGCTTTTTCGGGCGTGCGGTTAGCAATTTTTAGCTGCGCGATACCTGCATTTAACAGCGGCTCTATTACGCCACGCGCTGCACCACCTGCACCTAACAACAACACTTTTTTACCGGTTAAGTTAAAGCCTAAGTTGTTGGTTAAATCCCTAACCAAGCCTATACCGTCGGTATTATCGCCATAAACCTCACCGTTTTTACCCTTTTGCAAAGTATTCACCGCGCCAGCACGCCGCGCACGGGGCGAAAGTTGGTCAGCAAACACTAGCGCATCTAGCTTAAAAGGCACGGTAACGTTAGCGCCCTTGCCACCCTTGGCAAAAAACGCCGTTGCGCTGGCTTCAAAATCATCAACAGGCGCTAAAATCGCTTTATATTCAAGCTGTTGCTGGGTTTGCTGGGCAAACCAAGTGTGAATTTGCGGCGATTGACTGTGTGCAATCGGGTTACCAAACACGGCATACTGGTCAGGCATTCTATTATTCCTTTGCTTCGGCAAGCCAATCTTTGGGCTTTAAAAAGTCGGTATACAGCTTTTCTTCCACAGAACCCGCTTCAGGTTTCCAGTCATAACCCCAACGAACGTGTGGCGGTAACGACATTAAAATGGATTCAGTACGCCCACCGCTTTGTAAACCAAACAGCGTGCCTCTGTCCCAAACCAAGTTAAATTCCACATAACGGCCACGGCGAAAGGCTTGAAATTCACGTTCACGCTCGCCATAAACCATCGCTTTGCGACGCTCAACAATCGGCGTGTAAGCCTGCATATAGCTATCGCCCACTGAACGCATAAAGGCAAAACACTGCTCAAAGTTAGGCTCGTTCAAGTCATCAAAAAATAAGCCGCCTACGCCACGCGCTTCATCGCGGTGTTTTAGGTGAAAATAGTCATCACACCACTGTTTATATTCAGGATAAACATTCGGACCAAAAGGCTCGCAGGCATTTTTAGCCACTTGGTGCCATTCAATCACGTCTTCTTTAAAGGGGTAAAAAGGCGTTAAATCATAGCCACCGCCAAACCACCAAACGGGCGCTTCACCGGCTTTTTCAGCAATAAAAAAACGCACATTGGCATGGGAAGTTGGCACATAGGGGTTGCGCGGGTGAATCACTAAAGAAACGCCCATTGCCTGAAAACTGCGACCAGCTAGTTCAGGCCTAGCAGCAGTAGCAGAAGGTGGCAGTTGATCGCCAAAGACGTGCGAAAAATTCACGCCACCTTTTTCAATTAGATTACCTTCTTGCATAACGCGGGTACGGCCACCGCCGCCGCCAGCACGTTCCCAACTATCTTCTACAAAACTGTGGCCATCTAAGGCTTCTAACTGGCTGCAAATGGTATCTTGCAGTTTTAGTAAGTAATCTTTAACAAGAGCAATATCAATTTGTGACACAAAACCTCTCCTTATTTCAGGCTTTAAGCACGTAAAACTTCACCCGTTTCTAGGTCAGTAATGCGTGTAGGGCGTTCTAAACCACCCAAAGTACCTTGTAAAATCATATCAAGATCACCACCAAAAGCCTGTTCTAAATCGTTATAAGTTAACAGGGGCGGCTGTCCGGAAGTATTCGCAGACGTTGAAACTATTGGGCAATCAAAGGCTTCGCATAAAGCTACCACCCAAGGGTGATCGCTAACCCTAAGTGCAACTTTTGTGTGTTTACCGCGAATTAATTCTGGCGTATAACCATTGTCTTTAACTAACCAAGTTTGTGGGCCAGGCCAGCTTTGCTCTAACATGGCTTGCTGGGCAGGGGTTATTTCCGTTAACCAAGGCTTAAATTGCTCGATACTTGCAGCAATAAGAATCACACCTTTACTGGTATCACGTTGTTTTAACAGCAGCAGGCGCTGCAAAGCACGCAAGTTAAATGGATCGCAACCTAGCCCCCAAACCGCTTCAGTTGGATAAGCCAACACACCTCCTTGCCTTAGTAGCGCAGCAGCTTCTTGCACCACCTTGTAATCAATCGAGGTTTCTACGGGCATTTTTATACTCAAATAAACGAAAAAAAATTTAAGGTGTTAAAAATCAAGCCATTAACAGCGGGCAAGTTAACCTAGCAGTTAGGCTAACTCAAGCAGTTGTTAGTTATTTTAACCTAAGCACTTTTACACCAACCACCCAGTTTTTGCACAATAACACCTTCTAATTCTAACTCAAGCAACGCCACCGAACCTTGTTCTGCGCTTAAACCTAATTTAGCTAATAGCTCATCGGTAGGCTGCGGCACATCGCCTATTAGTTCATACAGCGAAACTAAGTGTTTTGGTACTTCTACTTCTACCTGAGCAGCGCGTTTAAAAGAGGCGGCTAAAGCAGTAGGTGCGGTTAAAAAAGTATTCAAAGGCACACTTAACTCACCTAACACTTCTTCTGGGCAGGTAACCAGTGCAGCACCTTGGCGAATCAGCTGGTGGCAGCCTTCGCTTTGCTTACGACGAACCGAACCCGGAATTGCCAGCACTTCACGCCCTTGTTCCATAGCATGACGGGCGCTAACCAAAGAACCACTTTGCAAAGTAGCTTCTACCACTAAAACACCCAATGACATGCCGGTAACAAGGCGGTTTCTGGCTGGAAAATAACGTGGAATAGGCGGTGTGCCTAAAGGGTATTCGCTGATTAAAGCGCCAGCTTGGCTGATATTGGCTGCCATAGCGCGATGTTCGGGTGGGTAAATACTATCTAAACCATGCGCCAAAACTGCACAAGTTGTACCTGAAGCACCTTCAGCCGCCGCACGCAAAGCACCTAGGTGTGCATAACCATCAACTCCTCGCGCCAAACCGCTAACAATATTTAACCCTTGCCATGCCAGTTGATAAGACCAATTCGCAGCATGGTGTTCACCTTCTGGGCTTAATTGTCGGCTGCCAACAATGGCTAAGGAAGGCGCATTCAGCTGTTCTGGTTGGCCGGTTACGCATAGCAATAAAGGTGGGTCGGCTAGCTGCTGCAATAAATCCGGTAAATCAGCTAAAAAAACTAAATGGTTATTATCTTGCTCAGCCCAAATTAGGTGCGCTTCTATACTTTTAGCGAAAGGAAGTTGCCAAGGGTCGTGTAAAGCCAGTCGCGCTAAGTCACGCGTTTTATCAGAAAAAGCTGGATTTCTAGCCAAAAGTTCTAACAGCTGTTCAGCCGTGGCTAGCGATAAATTAGGTAAGCCAGTAGTAGCTAAATAAGATTTAGCCACGCGCCTTTGGTTGCCACCTGGGATTAGCCAAAGAGCCAGCTGTTGAATGAGTTGCTTGCTCTCTTGAATTAATGGCATAACCCCTCCTTGATTAGTAAATCTCCGCCCTACGAAAAATATCCCCTGGCAGCAGCGGTTCTTTAGAATTCATCACCAAAGCAAAACTGGTGTTTTCAAACACACGATAAACCATTACCGTACCCTTGCGGTTTTCTGCTGCAAAAATCACTTCGCCTGTTGCGTGATCGCGCATACGGCGGCCAGGTGCAATTATTTCTAGCAAAGCACCTGGTTTAAGTTTATCGCCACCCACATTCAACATAACCGCTTGATGGCTGGAAATAAGCTGCTGATCAGACAAGCCTTTTAAAAGCGTACCGTGCAACGGTTTTTCAGGGCGACTGGGCTTGAACCCATCACCAAAAGGCGAATCTACAAAGGGAAGTAAGCGATCACCAATTTTAATTTCTTCAAAGCTTTCGGTAATTTCTAACTGGGGCAAACGGTTGCTGCTATTAACCAAACGCGCACTGCCCAACGCACGGGCGCGATAACCTAAATGCTTACGGGTTAACGGGTCACGCACTTCATCTAGTTCGCGGTAAATGCCATAACGAGTCACACCTGCGGTTAAATCGCCCAATACTTCTAGCTGATCGCCTTTAGAAGCAAGACTGCGCTCACCGGCTATGTGTACGGTATACAGCCCATCTTCAAATTCTGGCCGATCAATCATGACATCACGGTTTAAAAAGGCGTTAACTTGTTCAAGTGGCATAAAGGGAATAGATTGTTGTAAGGTTAAGATTCTTAACCTAGGTTGCAAACGCAGCTTAGCCTGACCATCTAACAATTCAATAACATCACCCGGATAAAGCACGTGGGGATTACCTACCTGCTTATTGGCTTGCCAAAGTTGCGGCCACATCCAAGGGTCGTCTAAAAACTGTGCAGCAATCAACCAAAGCGAATCGCCACGTTTAACTTCATAGCGTTTCGGTGCATCAGCCTTTAAACTAATGGTTGGCGTTGTTTGTGCAATGGCTGCGAAAGAAAACAAACAGGCAGCTAAGAATAATGCGATAAGCCGAGTGCGAAAAAGTACAGGCAACATAAGATACGTCCATATAGAAACAAAACTTATAGATTGACACTTTGCCTTAAAGCTAGAAATGCGGCAAGTGCAAATCAGGTTATTTATTGACCCCTGCCCCTATTTATGTAGAGAAGAGCCATGAGCCTACTAACTATTCTTGAATACCCCGACCCTCGTTTACGCACCAAAGCCGAACCTTTAGTGCCAGCAGATTTTACACCTGCTTTACAACAACAGATAGATAGCATGTTTGAAACCATGTACGAAGCACCCGGTGTTGGCCTTGCTGCTACGCAAGTAGACTACCATAAGCAACTAATTGTGATTGATGTCTCTACTGAAAAAAACCAGCCGCGCGTGCTGATTAACCCTGAATTTACGCCTTTAGAACCTACTTGCGAACTCATGGAAGAAGGCTGCTTGTCAGTGCCTGAATACACAGCTGACATTGAACGTTACCTGCGTATTAAAGTCACTTCGCTAGACCGCCACGGCAACCCGCAAACCTTTGAATGCGATGGATTATTAGCCCATTGCGTGCAGCACGAATGCGACCACCTTAAAGGCATAGTATTTGTTGATTACCTTTCGCGCCTTAAACAAGAACGCTTACGCAAGAAATACCTAAAACTTCAAAAGGCTTAAGTTAAATGCGGATTATTTTTGCTGGAACACCTGAATTTGCAGCCACCAATTTACAAGCTTTGCTGAGTGCTGGGCATGACATTATTGCTGTTTATACCCAGCCAGATCGCCCTGCTGGGCGAGGTCGTAAAGTAAAGTTTGGCGCTGTTAAAGAACTTGCCCTTCAACATGCTATTCCCGTTTTCCAGCCGCTAACCCTGAAAGACGCAGCTGCCCAAGAAGAATTAAACGCACTTAAAGCTGACTTAATGATAGTAGTTGCCTATGGCTTGCTGCTGCCGCAAGTAGTGTTAGATATGCCGCGTTTAGGCTGCATTAATGTTCACGCCTCATTACTACCGCGCTGGCGGGGTGCTGCACCGATTCAACGCGCATTATTAGCTGGCGATGCTGCAACGGGCGTTACACTAATGCAAATGGACGCAGGCTTAGACACAGGCGCAATGCTGCTTAAAACCCATTGTCCAATTACTAGCCAAGATACCAGTGCCAGCTTGCACGACAAACTAGCCCAACAAGGCGGTGCTGCTTTATTGGAATTATTACCTGCGCTATTAACAGGTAAAGTAGCCGCCGAAGCACAAAACGAAGCCGAAGCAACCTATGCCGCCAAACTTAGCAAAGAAGAGGCACAAATTAATTGGCAGCTGTCTGCAACAGACATTGACCGCGCCATTCGGGGCTATAACCCTTGGCCTGTTGCTTGGTTTAAAGAAGGCGAAGAAGTGATTCGTGTTTGGCAAGCCGAAGTTGTGATTGAAACAGAAGCTCTCATTGAAGCAGAGGCACTAAACAACGCAGCAGCAGGCACTTTGGTTGCTGTGGTTAAAGACGGTTTAATCGTGGCTTGCGGCGAAGGCTTGTTAAAAATCACCCGCTTACAACTGCCTAACCGCCCACAAATGCAAGTGTCAGATTTACTGAACGGCAACCCAGACCGCTTCACTGCCAACCCTAATGCAGACCAACAGCAGGTATTCCAATGAGTGAAGGCGTTGAAGCACGTTTAAAAGCCGTGCAAGCATTAATGCCCGTGGTACAACAAAAAACTTCTTTAACCAGCAGTTTACCCAAAATGCAACAGCGGCTTAGCAGCGAAGATGCTTCACTCACCCAAGCCTTGGCTTTTGGCGTGTGCCGCTTTTATACCCGCCTAAACTTTTTGGCTGAACACCTATTAGAGCGCCCGTTTAAAAGCCAAGATTTAGACGTGCATTTATTATTGTTAATTGGGCTTTACCAACTGCAAGAAGAGCGTGTTGCCGACTATGCTGCGATTGATACCTGCGTAGAAGCCAGCAAAAAACTTAACAAACCTTGGGCAAGCAACCTAATAAATGCCTGCCTTAGACGCTTTCAACGTGAAAAAGCTGAACTGACCGCGCTGGTAGAAGGCAAAGAAATTGCTGCAACAGCCCACCCACAATGGCTGTTGAAGAAAATTAAAAAAGCCTATCCTAAAGATTGGCGCGATATTTGTGCAGCGAATAATTTACAGCCACCCATGACGCTTAGGGTTAACCAACGCCAAACCAACCGCGATGCTTACCTTGAACAGCTAATAGCAGAAGGCGTTGAAGCCACAGCCACCCCTTTTAGCTCTTGGGGCATAACGCTCGCCCAACCCACGCACCCAGCAAATTTACCTAACTTTGCCGAAGGTTTTTTCAGCGTACAAGACGAAGCCGCCCAGCTAGTGCCTTTAGTGTTAGATGTTCAAAACGGACACAAGGTATTAGATGCCTGCTGCGCCCCCGGTGGCAAAACTGCCCACCTAGCCGAAACAGCAGATATACAACTAACCGCTTTAGATATAGATGCCCAACGCCTTAAACGCGTTGATGAAAACTTAGCACGCTTACAAGTTACAGCAGAAATAAAATGTGCCGATGCAAGCGATGTTGAAAACTGGTGGGACGGCGAACAGTTTGACCGAATTTTATTAGATGCACCCTGCTCAGCCACGGGCGTAATACGCCGCCACCCAGATATAAAACTGTTACGCCGCGAAACTGATATTCCTAAACTAGCCAAGTTACAAGAGCAGCTATTAAACAAACTTTGGCCGTTGCTTAAAACAGGCGGCAAATTACTTTATGCCACCTGTTCTATTCTGCCCGAAGAAAACCAACACCCACTAGCCAACTTTTTATACCAAAACCCCGATGCAAAAGTAGCAACGATTACAGCAGACTGGGGAAGAGAACAAAGAGTGGGTAGGCAACTGTTGCCACAAACACAAGGGCACGATGGGTTCTTTTATTGTTTGATAGAGAAAAGTTAGCTGCGCTAAAAAGAGTGGAACAAGCTTGGGCAAAACCCACTCACAAAACCTCTGGAGTACCATTATGGTAAGTGTTAAAATCTTAAGCCAATATCAGGAAGGCTTTAGTCCAGACAAGCTTCAAGGTTCTGCTAGAAAAATTACCAGTGGGCCGCTTTATTGCCTTATTGCTGTTAAAAAGCTACTTACAAAAAAACCAGAAGAATCAATAAATTTAGCTACAAACAACTCAAAGCGCGACACAACAAACTTAAGCTGGGATAAGCAAGATGTTGCACAATATCTTAAGCAAGCAATTAATAACCCAGCCAACTACCTCGGTTCAGAATGGGCAAGATTAAGTGACAAAGCCTGTGCCGCTTGCGATGTGTACAGGCTTACGACTTTAGAATGTGAGTATTATTTTAAATTTGCTATTCATAAAAACGGCAGCCTAGTACTAGTAATATCCTGCCACTTATCCAGATAGTAAAGAGGGCAAACACCATGAAAAGCAAACAAAACCTCTGCCCCTTATGTGAAGAGGGCAACCTGCGCGAAGAGCAGGAAAACATCCAAATTAATTACAAAAATAAACTAATCAATGTACAAACTAAACACAGCATTTGTGATACCTGTGAAGTTGAGCAGCTAACAACAAAACAAGCTCGCCAAAATAAAAGAGCCAGCATAGCCGCAAAAAAATTAGCTGAAGGCTTATTAACGGGTAAAGAAGTACGTGCTTTAAGACTAAAATTGAAACTAGAGCAATCGGATGCAGCCAAAATATTTGGTGGTGGACCTAAGGCTTTTAGTAAGTACGAAAATGACGAAGTAATGCAATCAGAAGCAATGGATAAGTTATTACGTTTAACACTTGAAAACCCAGCAAATTTAGCAGCACTAAAAAGTAAAGCTGGAATTAAACCAAAGCAAAAAAAATACCAAAATAACTTTGCCAGCGCTATAACAGAACTAAGTAAACATACCGTTAAAATAGTTAGTACTTATAGCTATGCCACTGAAAGCAACTCTCAACAAGCTTACGGATAATATAAATGCAAAAGGCAAAAGACAGCTTAAAAATTAATGACATCTATCTACACAAGCTAACCGCAGAATGCCTTGGTGATTTTGATCCTAAATATGACCCAAAACTAAGCAGCTACAAAATACAAACCATGCATCTTGTAGAAAAATCACAGTTAATACAGGTCGATGATGAAAAAATACTTAAAGTAACCGTTTCTTTAGGTGTTCGGTGGTTTGATTTAGAAGCGGAAGAAGTAAAAGCAATTATTGAAGCAGACTTTATAGCCGAATATAAAATGACCTTAGAGCTAACCCAAAAAGAAATTGAAGCCTTCGCAAAGAGCAATGTTAGCTACCACGTCTGGCCCTATTGGCGTGAGCTACTCAGCAGCCAAGCAAGCCGTATGCACCTGCCTAAAGTTGTTCTAGCAACCCAGCAGCTAGCCCAAAAAAACTAAACTCAACAACACTAGCTATGCAGAACAAATCACCAAAACATTTAAAAGCATTTAAAAGGACACCCACTTAAATTTTAATTAAAG
>CAYJCB010000060.1:0-5923 GCA_964368615.1 uncultured Halomonadaceae bacterium
GGTATTAATACCTTTAGAGGTCAAGATGGTTTGTGGGAAAACCACCGCATTCAAGATGTTGCCAGCCCAGAAGGCTATGCAGAAAACCCTGAGCTGGTTTTAAATTTTTATAACCAGCGGCGTGCGCAGTTGTTAGACCCAAAGCTTAAACCCAATGCTGGGCATTATGCTTTGGCAGAAGCGGAGCAAGCTTGGTTAGCTAAGGGTGGGCAGTTTACGTTAATTAGCCAGAACGTTGATAACTTGCACAAAAGGGCTGGCAGCCAGCGGTTATTTAGTATGCACGGCCAATTACAAAGTGCGCGTTGTCCGTTAAGTGGTAAAGCTGTTGAGTGGATTGGTGAGCTTAATTTAGGCGAGCTTTGTGCTTGTTGCCAATCAGCTCAGCAGTTGCGTCCCGACATTGTGTGGTTTGGTGAAGTGCCTCATTTTATGCGTAAGTCTATGGAAGCTATTGCAAATGCAGACCTTTTTATAGCGATAGGTACATCGGGTAAGGTATATCCAGCCGCTGGTTTTGCAGATGCAGCCAATGCAGTAGGCGCTAGAACCGTTGAATTAAATTTAGAAAAAACTAGTCATGATTTTGATGAAACTATCGAAGGCAGTGCTGCTAAAATAGTGCCAGATTTTTTTAACAACTTACTAAGTTAAACCTTAGATTTATCATTTTAACAAAATAAAATTTAGAGGAAATTATGCAACCTGGCTCCCCAACTTTAAATATGAGTATTTTAATGACCCCAGATAAAGCCAACTTTTCTGGAAATGTGCACGGTGGAGTGTTGCTTAAATACCTCGATGAAGTCGCTTATGCTTGTGCAAGTCGCTATGCGGGTTGCTATGTTGTTACCTTGTCGGTAGATCAAGTGGCTTTTTGCCAGCCCATTCATGTGGGTGAGTTCGTTACTTTTCTTGCTTCAGTTAACTATACCGGACGTACTTCTATGGAAGTGGGTATTAAAGTAATTACTGAAGATATTCATCAGAAGTTAGTTAGGCATACTAATAGCTGCTTTTTTACTATGGTGGCTGTCGATGGTGAAGGTAAGTCTGTTGAAGTGCCTAAGCTTGAACCTAAAACTGACGATGAAATAAGGCGTTTTTCTAATGCGCAAATTCGCCGTACTATGCGTAAAGAGTTTAGTAAGCGTTATGAGACACTTATTAAGTAAATAGTGGCGAGCTATCGCTTGGATTTTTTTAATTAATTGTATTGTTTGTTCACTTCTAGCTATGCTCATGATAGAGTGAATTTTCAACAACAGTATAGAAAGGATAAAACCATGAGTGATAAACCTAAATTAACCTCAGTTTCTGGATGCCCCATTGCCAATAACCAAGACAGTTTAACTGCTGGCGCGCGTGGCCCTATGCTTATGCAAGATGTTTGGTTTTTGGAAAAGCTTGCCCATTTTGACCGTGAAGTAATTCCAGAGCGCCGTATGCACGCTAAAGGTTCGGGTGCTTTTGGTAGCTTTACGGTGACTCACGATATTACCCAATACACTAAAGCTGCTTTGTTTACTGAAGTTGGCAAAAAAACCGATATGTTTGTGCGCTTCTCAACCGTTGCTGGCGAAAGGGGTGCAGCCGATGCTGAACGCGATATTCGCGGCTTTGCGATGCGTTTTTATACCGAACAAGGTAACTGGGATTTAGTCGGTAATAATACGCCGGTCTTCTTCTTTCGTGACCCATTAAAATTCCCTGACCTTAACCACGCGGTTAAGCGTGACCCACGCACTAATATGCGTAGCGCCACCAATAACTGGGATTTTTGGACAGGTTTACCTGAAGCTTTGCACCAAATCACCACTTTGATGAGTGATCGTGGTATTCCAGCCTCTTACCGTCATATGCACGGTTTTGGTTCGCACACCTTTAGCTTTATTAACGCTAAAAATGAGCGTTATTGGGTGAAGTTTCACTTTAAAACCCAGCAAGGCATTAAAAACTTAACCGACCAAGAAGCCGCTGAATTAGTGGGTAAAGACCGCGAAAGTTCGCAGCGTGATTTATACGAAGCCATTGAAAAGGGTGACTTCCCGCGCTGGACTATGTACGTACAAATCATGCCTGAAGCCGATGCAGCTAAAGTGCCTTACCATCCTTTTGATTTAACCAAGGTTTGGCCAAAAGGCGATTACCCGTTAATTGAAGTGGGTTATTTTGAGTTAAATAAAAACCCCGAAAACTACTTTGCTGATGTTGAACAAGCCGCGTTTAACCCTGCGCATATCGTACCGGGTATTAGCTTTTCACCCGACCGCATGTTGCAAGGGCGTTTGTTCTCTTACGGTGATGCGCAGCGTTACCGTTTAGGCGTTAACCACTCGCAAATTCCAGTCAATACACCGCGTTGCCCTGTGCATAGCTACCACCGTGATGGTGCAATGCGTGTCGATGGCAACCAAGGTGGCCGTTTGCATTATGAGCCGAATAGTAAAGGTGAATGGCAAGAGCAGCCAGATTTTTCAGAACCACCTTTGGCGCTAGAAGGCGCAGCAGATCGCTTTGATTACTGGGAAACTGAGCCTGATTACTTCACTCAAGCGGGTAATCTTTTCCGCTTAATGAGTGCTGAACAGCAGCAGGTGTTGTTTGAAAATACCGCGCGAAATATGACGGGCGTACCCGATGATATTAAGATGAAGCACATTTGCCATTGTATGCAGGCAGACCCAGCTTACGGTGCGGGTATAGCCAAGGCGTTGGGCATTAAATTGTAGAAGGCTGTTTTAACTCACTTATTAAAGCTAAGCCTTCTGGGGTTTAGCTTTTTTTTTCTAAAAAAACACACCTCAGCATCAATTGCTTATGAGTATGGTTATCATTTGATTTAGCCTCTGTGAAGCGTTAAGCTTCACAACTAAATTTAAGTGCTAATCGTTCTCATTGCGTAATTGGTGGTTATGAAAGGTTTTACTCTCCCTAAATTCAAGCTATCGCGTAGCCAGCGTTGGGTTCGTCCTTTGCACGCTTACAGTTCTATGTTGATGCTGTTTATTCTGTTGTTTTTCACCCTGACTGGCTTAACGCTTAATAACCGCCAGTGGTTGCCTACGCCTAGCATTTCTAACGATGTCGAGTTGCCTTTGGCAGAAGTGTTTAGCGATGTTGTTTTTGAAACAGACACCGCCCAGCAGCAGGGGCAAGACATTTGGCAGTGGTTAAAAAAGAAGCAGGGTTTATCAGGCGGTGAGTTAAGTGTGCAGTGGTTGGCCGATGAGTCTTTGTTAATGCTGGATATTAAACGCCCCGGTGGTTACACGCTGGTGGAAGTTTTCCCTGAAGAACAGTTGGTTTGGTATGAAAACCACAGCTTAGGCTTACTGGCTGTTGTGAATGATTTACACATGGGGCGTTACAGCGGCAAGGTTTGGAGTTGGTTTATCGACTTGTCTGCGGTGGTTATATTGCTCTTCACTTTAACGGGTTTTTGGTTGGTGTTGTTTCACCCTAAACGCCGCAGTCGCACTTTATTGCTTAGCGGTTTTGGCACTTTATTAATGTTGGTTATTTATTTTTGGATAGTGTTATGAGCAGTGTTATGAATCAAACAAAAAAAGTAAACAAGCTGACTGCACTTTTATTAGCGGGTGTATTGGCTAGCAGTTTAACCGCGTCTTATGTGTCTGCTGCTGAAGTGAGTATTGAAGTTAATTTGCCCGTTAGCGAAGGTTCTATGAATTACCGCCCTTACGTTGCGGTGTGGATTGAAGATGAAAATGACCAAACCGTAAAAACCGTGGCTGTGTGGCGTAAAGAAGCTGACTGGTTAAAAGATATGCGCCGCTGGTGGCGTAAAGCTGGACGTTATGACCAAGGCGAATTGGATAGTGTAACGGGTGCAACGCGCCGTGCAGGTGTTCACCTTGTTAAATGGGACGCGACTAATCAACAAGGCGAAGCCGTTGCTGCTGGTAAATATACGGTAAATATTGAAGCCGCACGCGAACACGGCAGCCGCAGTTGGGTTCGTCAAATTGTCACGCTTGGTGAAGGTGAGGGCAATCAGGTTTATACCACTAAGGCTGCTGAAGAGTTGGGCAGCATGACCATTAAAGTAAGCAATTAAGGAGTTCTATAATGAAAAAACGTAACTGGTTGAGTGCTGCTGCGCTGTCGTTAGCTTTGTTAGCACCTAGCGTGCAGGCGCACCCTTTATGGATGTTGCCCAGTGAATTTAATCTTTCCACAGAAGAAGCTTTTTGGATTACCGTTGATGCCACGGCTTCACACGGTGTATTTGCTTTTGATAAAGCGGTTGGTTTAGATAACGTTAGTATTTTTACCCCTGCGGGTGATCGTCAGCGTATGGGGCCTTACTTTAAAGGCAAGCGCCGCAGCGTGTTTGATTTAGAAATTAATACTGACGGTACATATAAGGTAGAGTTAAGCAGCCCACAGCGTTATGTAACGACTTATGAAATTGGCGCACGTAACACCAGTCGCCGCATTTTTGCGAACAAGCAAGAAGCTGAAATTCCTGAAGGCGCTAAAAACGTAACAACAACGGTGGTACAAACGCTATCCGCTTTTTACATTACGCAACGTGCGCCTAGCAATAAGGTATTTGAAGCAACGGGTAAGGGTTTTGAATTACACCCTTTAACCCACCCCAGCGATGTGGTTGCTAAAGAAGATGCGCGTTTTAAATTCACTTTTGATGGTGAACCCTTGGCGAATATGGAAATAGAAATTACCCCGCACGGCACGGCTTGGCGTGATGCACGTGACCAAATGGATTTAAAAACCGATAAAAATGGTGTGGTTACTTTTAAGCCAGTTGTTGCAGGCCCACACTTGTTAATGACCAGTATGCGTAAAGGTATTAACAGCCCTTTAGCTGATGCAGCAGGCGTTAATTATCACCTAACCTTTGAAGTTTTATCCCAGTAGTTGCAAGGTAATTGTTAATACCTAACCTAGGAACCCACTATGACTAAACAATTGATTCGTACTTGCTTGTTGGTTTTGGCAAGCTTATTAGCTGCTGTTCCCCTTGTTGCTTGGGCGCATTATCCAGTTATGGACTGTAGCCGTGAGGGTGAAGAAATTGTGTGTCAGGTGGGTTTTAGTGATGGCACTTTGGCGCAAGGCCAAGCAGTGGTGGTTTATTCTTACGAAGATAAAGAGCTAGCAAAAACGGTTGCTGATGGTAGTTCTGTGGCTCGATTCCCTTGGCAAGAAGGTGAGTTTTATATCCAGTTTGATGCTGGCCACGAAGACCCCGCCGAGTTTGATTATGTCGAATTCTAGCCTTAAAGCTAAAAAGGTAATCATAGAAGTTGTTCGCCCCGATGATGGCCGCCTAGAAAGTTTTTGGGTGGCTTTATTTATTTTGGCGGTATTGCTGTTGGGCGCTTTAGGTATTTGGGCAAGGCAGCAGCCAGTGTTGGTGGAAGACCCTTCAGCAATTTTACAGCCAGCACAACGCCAGTTGTTGTTAGAATTGTCGATTACCGCTGAAGAAATTCAGTTTGTAGGTGGTATGCAGGGTGTTGAATTACCTGTTTTTGTTGGGCAAAATTTACGGGCTTGGCAAGAAGTTTCTAGCGGCTGTTTTCTATTACGCCAACCTAATTCTAGCGCGGCTTTTGTGTTGCAGCTGCAAATTGAACACTTAAATACTTATCACCCTGCGATTTTTTTTACGCCTGAACTAACGGCTAATCCACATAGCTGCAACGAACTTAGCACTTGGCTAAGAATGGACAAAATTTAATGAAGCAACTTTTTATAAAGCGTCATTTTTATAAACGCTATTTTTGTAAACTACTGGGCTGTTTAGCCTTAATTCTTGTACCCAGTTGGGCAGTTGCTAAGCCATTGATTGTGGGCATTACTTTGCACCCTTATTATAGTTACACCGCGCAAGTGGTGGGTGATAGAGCCACGCTTTTACCTTTAATTGAAA
>CAYJCB010000060.1:6023-12371 GCA_964368615.1 uncultured Halomonadaceae bacterium
TACCTTTAATTGAAAGTGGTTTTAATCCGCATAATTATGAATTGCAGCCTGCGGATATTAAACGTTTAAGCAGTATGGACGCGCTGGTTTTGAATGCGATTGGGCACGATGAATTTGCAGTTCATGCTTTAGAAGGTTTGGATTTACCCAAGCTAACAGTGATTAATGCCAATAAAGACGTACCGCTGCTGTCTTCTGGCGGTGGTAACGCTAACTACAATCCGCACAGTTTTGTTTCGATTGATGCCGCGATTCGTCAGGTGTACACCATTGCTAAAGAGTTGGGCAAGTTAGACCCAGACAACGCCAGTTATTTTCAAAAGAATGCGCTGCATTATGCACGGCAATTACGCCAGTTAAAAAACACTTACCGCAGCCAGTTGTTAGACGTAGATTTAGGCAGTGTACGCATTGCTAGCACCCACAATGCTTACGGTTACTTGTTGCAAGAATTTGGTATCGGTGTTGATACGGTGATAGAGCCAGCGCACGGTGTTGAACCCAGTGCCAGCCAATTACAATCCACCATTCAGCGCATTCGTGATGCCAATATTCAGGTGCTGTTTACCGAGTTAGATATGGATAACCGCTACGTTGACGTGATTGAAGAAGCCACTGGCATTCAGATTTATCATTTTTCGCACATGACTTACGGCGAGTACGATGCCAACCAAGTGTTGCGTGAAATGGAGCATAACTTATCGACGTTAGTTAAGGCGTTAATCCTTGCTGCTAAGGCGAATGGCTGATGGGGCCTGCGATTGAATTAAAAAACTTTGGCTTAACGATTAATGGCGTAGAAATTTTACCTGAAATTAATGCCTATTTTAACGCAGGTCAATTACACGCGATTACAGGTGCTAATGGTTCGGGCAAGTCTTCTTTACTAAAATCCATTTTAGGTTTAGCGCCACACCAAGGGCAAATTGAACGCCATTGGCAGGTTGCAGATGAAAAAAAAGGCGCAGCAAGGCCAGTGGCTTATGTGCCGCAGCAAAGTGCTTTTGAACCTTCTTTACCCATCACCGTGAACGAATTTTTATTAGCCAGCCTTACGCGGCGGCCTTTTTTTGCTTGGCGTAAAGCAGCAGATTTAGAACAAGCCCACAGCCTGTTGCAGCGGGTTGGAATGCAAGACAAAGGGCATTTGCGTTTGGGTGAATTGTCGGGCGGCGAACGCCAGCGTTTATTGTTTGCCCAAGCCTTAGAGCGTAAAGCCCAGTTTTGGTGTTTAGACGAGCCTATGACTGGCCTAGACTTACAAGCGCAAGCCTTGATTAACCAAGAAATTAAGCAGCTGCGTGAACAAGGCGCAACCTTGTTGGTGATTCACCACGACCCTAGTTGGGTGCAGCAGTATGCCGATAAAGTTTGGTGTGTCGATAACGGCCTGTTTATTGAAGGAGACCAGCCCTAATGGATGCCTTGCGTGAGCTGGTTTTTAATCTACAGCAAGCGGGTTATTTACCCGAAATGTTCCGTTATGCTTTTTTAACCAATGCCTTGGTTGCAGCGTTAATTATCGGGCCATTATTAGGTGCGCTAGGGCCTTTGGTGGTGGTAAAGCGTTTGGCTTTTTTCTCTGAAGCGGTGGGGCATGGTGCGTTAACGGGCGTGGCTTTGGGTATCTTGTTAGGCGAACCAGCAACCCAGCCCTTAGCGGCTTTGTTTGCGTTTTGTGTGGTGTTTGCGCTGCTGCTGCACTGGATTAAAAGCCGCACGCAAATACCTTACGATGCGCTAGTTGGGGTGTTTTTATCTTTTGCGATTGCCTTGGGTGCTTCGTTGCTTTTATACGTGGCGAAAAAAGTTAACGTCCATATTTTAGAAAACGTGTTATTTGGTTCGATTTTAACCGTAAAAGACCAAGATTTATTAGTGATGCTGCTGCTAGCGATTGTTTGTGTTGGCTTGATGGTGTTCAGCGGCAATCGTGCTTTAATCAGCAGCCTTGCGCCCGATTTAGCCAAGGTCAGGGGCATTAAAGTTGTTTTTTATGACTATGTATTTGTGCTGTTAATCGCTTTAATTACCGTAGCTTCGGTAAAAATTATTGGCTCTATTCTGGTGGGGGCGCTGTTGCTGGTGCCAGCGGTTTCAGCGCGAATGATTAGCCGCACGGGTCGAGAGTTTTTCTGGTTGTCGGTGGTGTTTGCTACGCTTAGCTGTGTGTTAGGTATTTTATTGCCAATGGCGGGTGCGTTGCCGATTCCTTCTGGTGCAGCAATCGTGCTGGTGGCTTCTTTAGGTTTTGTTCTAGCCTTGGCGATAAGGCGTTGGAGAGCATTATGAAATCAAAGTTTTTAACGTTATTGTTTTTACTGCTGATAAGTTTGCCGCTTGTCGTTATTGCTCAGAATCAAGTTAAACCTGCTGCTGATACCAATCTTGCTACCGTGACTACCGCTGTACCAGTGTTGGATTTAATTGCTAATGCACTGCTTGAAAAAACACCGATTAGCGTGGTTTATTTGCCGCCAAAACGCTTGCCAATTAACCGTATTCCCGCTTGGTTAAATAAGACTGGCAGCAATGAATTAGCCGTTACCGATGCGGTGCTAACCATTGAATCGGTTTGGAAAGATTTAGCAGTTTTTCCGCTGCTGCGCCAAAAAAATATTCGTTTAGTAGCGATAGATTTAGCCCAAGAAATCGCCCCCGGTGGTGCGGGTATTAGCCAGCGCGAAGGCATTAGTGAGCCAGATTATTTTTGGCTAGAAAGTAATAACCTGCTGCTGATGATTAATATCGCTGCAAGGGATTTAGCGCGTTTATGGCCTGAACACGCCCAACAAATTAGCCACAACCGCGTGCAAGCTTTGCGCCAAATACAGCAAATGGCCTTGCAGATAGATGAGTTGTTGCTGCTTGCCAATATCAATTCGCTGGCGCTAAACGATGACGATGAAAAGCTGATGCCGTTGGCTCAGGCGACAGTTTTGCCTTTAGTTGCCTTGAATAAAGCTGATTTACTGTTAACCAGCAGTGCCAGCAGCAAGGCTAATCCTAACCAAAAAGTTTGGGTGGTTGACCCGCTGTTACGCCCAGATGTAAAAAAGCCCAAGGTGAAAACTTTAGAGGCATGGCTAGAATCGCTAGTTGTGAGTTTGCAGAGTGCTTTAATAGAGTAAGCTGTAGTATTCAGTAGCTAGTTAAGGAATTTTAAGCATTATGGCACTTTCTAAAAATAGTGAATCTATGGCTAAAAAAAATAAAGCTAAAAAAAGTAACTTTAAGCTAGTCGTTAGTGTTTTATTGCTGCTAGTTATGGGTGGTTTAGCTTGGTATTTTTTTAGTGGTGGCAAAGTTGAACAGCGCCTACCCACGGCTAAAGTGCAGCGCGGTGATTTACAAGAACGCGTTACTGCGACTGGCACACTGAACCCTAAAAATTATGTTGATGTTGGCGCACAAATTTCAGGTCAGCTGCTGCATTTACACGTAGAAATAGGCTCAGACGTTGAGGCTGGTCAGTTGTTGGCAGAAATTGATGCGCGGGTTTTAGAGGCGAATGTGGCGGCGAGTCGCGCCCAATTACGCGCCCAAGCAGCGCAGCTTAGAGACCGCAAAGCCCAGTTAAAACTGGCGGGCTTACATTACCAGCGCCAAAAAATGCTGCGTAAAGATGAAGCGGTTACCGAAGAAGCGGTACAACAGGCCGAAGCCAGTTTTTTATCGTCACAGGCGCAGGTTGACCAGTTAGAAGCCCAAATTGAACAGAATCAATCTTCCTTAGAAGCCAATGAAGCTAACCTTGAGTTTGCGCGTATTCTTGCCCCAATTAGCGGCACAGTCGTGTCGATTAAAGCGCGACAAGGGCAAACGCTGAATGCTAATCAGCAAGCGCCGATTATTTTGCAGGTAGCTGATTTAACCCAAATGCGTGTAGAAACCCAAGTGTCAGAAGCCGATATCAGCCGTTTGCGCGTAGGTATGCCAGCTTATTTTACAACGCTAGGCAGCCAAGGTCAGCGTTGGCAAGGTGAATTGTTACGCATTGAACCCACGCCTGTGGTGGAAAATAACGTGGTTTTATATAACGCGCCTTTTGATGTTGAAAACCTACAAGGTAAGCTGTTGCCACAAATGACCGCGCAGGTGTTTTTTATTGTTGCCGAAGCTAAAAATGCTTTGTTAGTGCCAACAGCAGCCATGCAACGTTTAGATCGCAATACTTACCAAGTTACCGTTTTACACAGCGACGGTCGCCAAGAACAACGTCAAATTAAAGTAGGTGTGAATGACCGCATTCAAGCCGAAGTGTTGGAAGGCTTAAACGAAGGCGAGTCGCTGCTGTTGCAAACGGGTGGCATGAAAAAGCCCAGTGCTAACCGTATGCCAGGAATGCCGCGTTAATGGAACAGTCCACTAAAAAAAACGTGCCGTTAATTCGTTTAGAAAAAATTACCCGCAGCTTTAGCAACGGCGACCAAACCTTACAGGTGTTAAAAGGCATTGATTTAACCATTGAGGAAGGTGAGTTTGTTGCCATTATTGGTAGTTCAGGTTCGGGTAAAACCACGCTGATGAACTTGTTGGGTTGTTTAGACCGACCCACTTCAGGCGAATATTGGTTTCGTGGTCAAGCTGTTAGCAAGTTAAGCAAAGATGAATTAGCCCACCTGCGCCGCGATGCGTTTGGCTTTGTGTTCCAAAGTTATAATTTATTACCCGGCACACCCGCGGTTAGCAACGTTGAATTGCCCGCCATTTATGCAGGTTTGCCACCCGCTAAACGCCGTGAAAGGGCTTTGGCGCTATTAGGGCGTTTAGGGTTAAGCGACCGCACCAATCATTTACCAGGGCAGTTATCGGGTGGGCAACAGCAGCGGGTTTCGATTGCCAGAGCTTTAATGAACGGTGGGCAGATTATTCTAGCCGACGAACCGACGGGTGCTTTAGACAGTAAAAGTGGCGTGGAAGTGATGCAGCTGTTAAAAGAGCTATCGGCACAAGGCCATACGCTGCTGCTGATTACCCACGACCCTGAAGTGGCGGCTCATGCCGAGCGGATTATTGAAATACGCGATGGCGAAATTATTAGCGACCAAAAAACTGCCGCAGCAGACCTGCCTAAAGCGCGTTTGCCAGCAGCAGCAACGGCGAAAGAACAGCCGTTAATTGACATTTGGGAATCCACCAAAGCAGCCTTTTCTGCGCTGCATCGTAATTTATTTCGTACCCTGTTAACCCTGCTAGGTATCGTGATTGGCGTTGCATCGGTGATTGCCATGTTAGCCATTGGTGACGGGGCTAAAAACGAAATTGTCGACCGTATTAGCTCTATGGGTAGCAACCTATTATTGGTGCGCCCCGGTGCGCCTAATCAGCGGGGGCGTTGGAGTATAGCAACGCTAGTGCCCGAAGATGTTGATGCGATTAACCTTGAAGTGCCTAATTTAATTGCAGCGATTCCAGAGCTAACTGGCAACGCGACTTTGCGTTACGGCAACCGCGATAAAACCACGGGTATGAATGCGACTTCAGCTTCCTTTCCTTTAGTAAGGCAGTGGAATGTGGCTGAAGGCACTTTTTTTAGCGCCGAAGATGAAGCCCTTTATGCCACGGTGGCGGTGCTAGGTAAAACCGTTGCCGATGATTTATTTGCTGGGCGTTCGCCCTTGGGTGAGTACGTGATGGCGGGCAGCACCTTGTTGCAAGTCATTGGTGTTATGAGTGAGCGTGGCGCTTCACCTATGGGGCAAGACCAAGATGACGTGGTTTTTTTACCTTATACCACGGGCAGTTTACGAATTTTTGGGCAGCGTTTTTTACGCAACGTTACCGTTGCAGTAGACGATGTTAGCCAAATGGACGCTACCCAAGATAAAATTTTTGAGCTGTTATTAGCACGTCATAGCGATGAAGATTTCCAAATTCGTAATATGGCTTCTTTGATTGATGATGTAACAGCCACTCAAAATACTTTTACGCTGCTGCTGGGTTCTGTTGCAGCAATTTCACTGCTGGTGGGTGGCGTTGGGGTGATGAATATTATGCTGGTGTCGGTGAATGAACGCACCCGAGAAATTGGCATACGTTTGGCAACGGGTGCGCGTACCCGTAATATCTTGCAGCAATTCTTAATCGAGGCTTTAACCATTTCTGCGTTTGGTGGCGTGATTGGCGTGGTGATAGGGCTAGGCACTGCTTGGCTGGTTGGCTATTTAGGTACGGTGGTGTATTTTTCGGTTTTCCCAGTGGTGCTAGCGTTTAGTTGTGCGTTTGCTACTGGGCTTATTTTTGGATTTCTACCGGCACGCAAAGCGGCGCATTTAGATCCAGTCAAAGCTTTGTCTTCGGAGTAGCAGTCATGTTGTTTTGGTCTTCTAAAAAAATACGCTTTAG
>CAYJCB010000061.1:0-9157 GCA_964368615.1 uncultured Halomonadaceae bacterium
TGTTTTTAAGGAAGTTAACGAAGCTTACACCACCCAAACCTGCTCAAGTTGTGGCTTGCGCCCCGACTCAAGGCCGAAAGGTATCGCAGGACTTGGAATAAGAGAATGGACGTGTGAGTGTGGTGTCACTCACGACCGTGATATTAATGCGGCCAAGAACATTCTTGCGCTCGGGCATGAGCGTCTAGCAGTAGGAATCCCTGCACTTTAGGGCAGGGAGGATGTCAAAGGGCTAGAGTAGCTTATTTGCTGCTTCTTACTAAAAACTGATTGGGCTTAAAATGATCTCTCTTACTTCCCACCCTTTGCTAAAAGACCTTAATCCTGCTCAGGCAGAGGTGGTTGCTGCGCCACGCCAAGATTTACTGGTATTAGCCGGTGCTGGCAGTGGCAAAACCCGCGTATTAGTGCAGCGCATTGCTTGGCTGGTTCGCCATGAAGGCTTGTCGCCCCATGAGATTTTAGCCGTTACCTTTACGAATAAAGCCTCAAAAGAAATGCGCTTGCGGTTAGAAACTGAACTCAACATGAACCTGCGCAGTATGTGGGTAGGAACTTTTCATGGCTTGGCGCATCGCCTGCTGCGTACCCATTGGCAAGAAGCTAAGTTGCCGCAGCACTTTCAAATTCTGGACAGCGACGACCAGCTCAGCTTAATTAAGCGCCGCATGAAAGAATTGAATATCGACACGGAAAGCACGCCACCCAAACAAGTGCAGGCGTTTATTAACGGCCATAAAGAAGAAGGCCGCCGCGCTGCCCACGTTTTAGCGCGGAGTGAATTTGAGCGCCGACTGCAAGATTTGTATTTTAGCTATGAAGAACTTTGCCAGCGCCAAGGCTTGGTCGATTTTGCCGAACTGCTGCTGCGCTCTTTAGAAGTGCTGCGCGATACACCGCCCTTGTTAAAACATTATCAGCAACGCTTTTCTAACTTGTTGGTTGACGAGTTTCAAGATACCAACAGCTTGCAATACGCTTGGTTAAAGCTGTTGCGTGGCACAGATGGCTGCATTATGGCGGTGGGTGACGATGACCAATCTATCTACGGTTGGCGCGGTGCTAAAATTGAAAACATTCATAACTTTACCAAAGACTTTGCGGGTTCAAAGCTGCTGAAGTTAGAACAAAACTACCGTTCGACTTCGACTATTTTGGAAGCAGCCAACGCGCTGATTAAAAACAACAGCGAGCGTTTAGGCAAAGCCTTGTGGACTGATGATGTTGCTGGCGATCCGATTCGGGTTTATGCAGCTTTTAACGAACAAGACGAAGCGCGGTTTATTGTCGATATTATTGCCCAACACGTTAAAGACGGTGGTTTGCGTACCGATTGCGCGGTCTTGTACCGTTCTAACGCCCAATCGCGTTCGCTTGAAGAAGCTTTTTTACGCCAAGGTATGCCTTACCGTGTGTATGGTGGGCAGCGTTTTTATGAGCGTATGGAAATTAAAAATGCCTTGGCTTATTTAAAATTAGTGGTGAATCGCCAAGACGATGCAGCTTTTGAACGCATTATTAACACGCCAACCCGTGGCATTGGTACGACTAGTATTGAAAAGATTCGGGCTTATGCGCGTGATGAAGGTTTGGGTTTGTGGGACGCTTCAGTCGAAATGGTTAGCAAGCAGCAGCTAACTGGCAGAGCAGCAACCTGCGTGCAATTGTTTATTGAATTGATTGAACGCATTGATGATGAATCCTTGCCGTTAACCCTGCGTGAAAGCGTTGAATTAACCCTAGAGCTAAGCGAACTGATGGAATTTCATGCCAAAGAAAAGGGTGAAAAAGGTTTAGCTAGGGTTGAAAACTTGAAGGAATTAATCAGTGCTGTACACCATTACGAACCGCTGCTAACCCTTGAAGATGAAGCCAACGAAGCGATTAATTTAGAAGGTCGTCAGGCGTTGGCAGTCTTTTTAACCGAAGCCAGTTTAGATGCCGGTGATAAGCAGGCGGAAGAAGACGAAGATGCCGCGCAGCTGATGACCTTGCACACTGCCAAGGGTTTGGAGTTTCCGCTGGTGTTTTTATCGGGCATGGAAGAAGGTTTATTTCCGCATTCTATGGCAATGGAATCTGGTGAAGACGGCTTAGAAGAAGAGCGCCGCCTATGTTACGTTGGCATTACCCGCGCTATGCAAACCTTGTATATGACCCATGCCGAAAGCCGCCGAATTTTTGGGCAAGAAAAATATTGTCGCCCGTCACGCTTTATTGCTGAATTACCAGCCGAGCTGCTGCATGAAGTTAGATTAAAAGCTTCGGTCAGTCGTCCCATGCAGTTTGCCAGCAATCGCCCTAAACCTGCTGCTGCGCGAATTGGCGGTGTGGGCAATCCGTTAAGTGGCGCGAAAGAAAGTGCTGCTGCGGCTAACTTAAGAATTGGGCAGCGAGTCGAGCATAAAAAGTTTGGGGTGGGCGTTATTTTACACGCGGAAGGCGAAGGCGAGCGGACTCGCCTATTGATTAACTTTGAAGGCGTTGGGGAGAAAATGCTGGTGCTAGGTTTCGCCCCGCTTACGCCTTTGGATTAGTAGCCATTAAGTTAAGAATTAAGGCTTTTTCAACCGTGCCAGTAGCTGTGCTGCTGGTTCTGGTTTGCCATAAAAATAGCCTTGGTGCAGGTTACAGCCAACCGAATAAAGGTAGGCTTGCTGCTCTGCAGTTTCAACGCCTTCTGCAACTACAGACAATTCCAAATGCTTAGCAACAGCCATCATGGTTTCAACCAGCAGCGCATCGCTGGAATCATCGGGCAAACCATCAACAAACGAGCGATCAATTTTCAACTCGTTAATCGGTAGTTTTTTCAGGTAAGACAAAGATGAATAACCCGTACCAAAGTCATCAATCGAAAAACTAATGCCTAGTTTTTGCAATTCCAACATACGCTTAGATGATTGCGTAAAATCGGTAATCAACAAACCTTCGGTCACTTCTAGGGTTAAACGTTTAGGGTCGGCTTGGGTTTCTTCAATTAAATAACGCACACGGCCAACAAAATCAGGATTACGGAACTGGCGTGGGCTAATATTCACCGCAAAGGTTAGGTGCGGGTAATCTTTCATCTGCAACAGGGTTTCTTTTAACACCCATTCGCCCAAGGGCAGAATCATGCCAGTGTCTTCTGCCAAAGGAATAAAACGATCTGGGAAAATTAAGCCTTTTTCAGGGTGTTCCCAACGTACTAACGATTCTGTGCCATAAATAATGCCATCGCGGTTAGTTTTAGGCTGTAAATAAAGGCGCAGCTGTTGGTTATCTAAAGCTTTACGCAGTTCGCCTTCTAGTTCAAAACGGCTTTCAACTTCTACCTGCATACTTGGGTGAAAACGTCGCCAAGTGGCACGTCCTGCTTCTTTAGCGGCATAAAGGGCAATGTCAGCTTCTTTAAGCAGGTCAGCAAAATCACGGTTAAATTCAGTATTAAACGAAGCGCCTAAACTGCTGGCTAATAAATACTCGCTTTCACCCAAGCGAATGGGTTGTGAAAGCGTATCTTGAAACAGCTGTAGGCGTTCTTCTAACTGCTTTTCAGCAAGGGCTAAATCAGTGCCTTCTTCTATTAGCAGCAGCACAAATTCGTCGCCACCAAAGCGGGCTAAGACTTCGTTTTCATGCAATAAATTATTTAGGCGCAACGAAAGTGCAACCAGTAATTCGTCACCTTTAGCATGGCCTAGCGCATCGTTAATGTTTTTAAAGTGATCTAAGTCGATAATGGCTAATACCATGATTGCTTCGTTAGGTATTAATAATTTAGCCGTTTCAAGCAGTTGTTCTTGAAATAAGTAGCGATTAGGCAGGTTGGTTAGCGGGTCATAAAAGGCTAAAAACTTAATCCGCTGTTCGTGTTGGTAGCGTTCGGTAATATCGCGGCTTATGCCTAATACACCAATAAACTCATTATTGGTGTCTAATAAAGGCGCTTTAAGTTTATCTAACAAACGTTCTGAACCATCAGGAAAACTAGTCCATTCTTCTGTATGCACAACTTGGCGGCTGTTAATAACTTGCCGGTCGGCTTGGCGATATTTTTTAGCTACTGTTTCTGGAAATAAATTAAGGTCTGTTTTACCAACGATTGATTGGAGGTCATGATTAACAAAATTGGCAAACTCTGCGTTACAGCCTAAATACTTGCCATCTTTGCTTTTGAAAAAAATCATATCGGGAATGGAATTCAGCAAGCCTTCTAGTATGGTGGTTTTTTCACGCAAACTTTGTTCGGCTTTACGGCGGTTAAGAATATTCCAAATTAATAATGCTATCACCAATAGCTGTACCAAGATGGTAAACCAGCGAATTTGGTTAATGCGATCTTGGGCGCTAACTAGCTGTTTATAGCGTGATTCAGCTAAGCTTTCTAGGCGATCTTTGTATTCTAAAACGCTGGCTTCTGCCACTTTTTTACCAGTAATATCTAATACCACTGAAAACAATAAAGTTTCACCTGCATCGGATTTTAACGGCCAAGAGTGCACTTCAACGGTGCGTATCTCACCAGCTGATGTACGGTGTGGGAAAATAAAATAATTACGGTTTTCTTGTTCGGCAAGCTCACGCTCTAGCTTTACATCATCAATATCTAGCGCATTAATTTGTTGAATATTCATGCTTTCTAGCTGGCTTATGCTATAACCATAAAATTTAGCGGCCGCATGGTTGGCTTGGCGTATTGTGCCGCTTTGTGGTTCTATCACCAGCATGGGCGCACCGTACTCTTCAAAAAATCGTGCCGGTAACTGCGAAGCAAGGCTTTGCCCAACGGCTTGAGTCAGCAATAGCGTTAAAATAAGCAGTGTAATTAAAAAGATAGAAACTGTGTTACTTAAAAAAAACCTGTTATTTAAAGAAAATAGTTTTAGCGCCATGAGGCTTACCCACCACTTAATTTAACGCGAAAACCTTTAGCTTCTAATAAAGCTTTTATGGTTGCGCGTTGGTCACCTTGAATTTCAATAGTGCCATCTTTTAAAGCACCACCTGTTCCGCAACGTTTTTTTAATTCTGCGGTTAACAATTTTAGTTCATCATTTAGTAATGGCACACCTTGAATGCTTGTAACGCCTTTACCTTTACGCCCAGAGGTTTCGCGGCGAATACGCACAACGCCATCGAGGGCATTTAAACGCTGCTGATCGGCTAAAGTATCGCAACAGCAAGCAGTGATAGGCTGTTGGCAATTAGGGCAAAGCTTACCTTGTTCAGTAGAATAAACTAAACCGCTTAGCTGTTTTTGTAGAGAAGGCATTAAAAAGAACTCCAAGTCACTGAGTTATCTGCACGAAAGCTCTAAAATACCATATTTAGGCTTGTGTTAAATCTTTGCTTGAGTAGATTAAGGGTTAAGCTAATAAAAAATAATTTTTGAGATAGATAAATGCGATATTTGTTAACTGGAATACTCACAGGTTCACTGGTTTTAATGAATACTTTGGTGTGTATGGTGCCGCTGATGGCGTTTGCTTTGCTGAAGCTTTGTATACCCCTACGTGGATTTAGAGCCTTTTGTTTTGAAACGGTGCGTTCTATTGCGGCTGTTTGGATTAGCCTAAATATTTTAATTTTTCGCTATTTAACGCCTACGGATTGGGATATTCGCGGCCAACAAACGCTTAAGCGTAACGAATCTTTGTTGGTGATTTCTAACCATCAAACTTGGGTGGATATTCCAGCACTTATGGTGGCTATTCATGGCAAAGCACCATTTTTTACATTTTTTTTAAAGCGTGAATTAATTTGGGTGCCTTTGTTGGGGTTGGCTTGGTGGGCGTTGGAATACCCTTTTATGCGGCGGCACAGCAAGGCGCAGTTAGAAAAAAATCCACAGCTGCGTGGCCAAGATTTAGAGATTACCCGTAAAGCCTGTGAACAGCTAAATGGCCGTTCAGTTTCGTTGGTTAATTATTTGGAAGGCACGCGTTTTACGCCTGAAAAACACCAACAGCAGCAGTCGCCTTACAAGCATTTGTTAAAGCCTAAGTCGGGTGGCGTGGCCTTCACTTTAAATGCTATGCACGATCAGCTAGACCATTACCTAGACGTTACCCTTGTTTACCCAGGCAAGCAGCCGCCTACCTTCTGGGAGCTGTTAAGTGGCAAGATTGGTAAGGTTGTTATTGATATTCAAAAACAGCCAATACCTAGTGCTATGATGCAAGGCGACTATCAGCAAGACCCAGCATTTAGAGCAGCTTTTCAAGCTTGGATTAATCAGTTATGGCAAGCCAAAGATGAGCGTATTGAAGGCTTGCGTAAGGAATTGTTAGCTAACCCTAAAGCCTGATGACTTGCCGTTTGTTTTCAGGTAATTTGTGAATAAAGCTTAACTTAAGTAGGTTTTGAACGGAATCTGGAGATAACCTTGCAACACTTAGAAACAGGCTTATTAACTGCCATTATCGAAAAAATACCTCATGCTGTGATGGTGACTGATTGCCAGCAGCACATCGTTTATGTGAATGCTGCTTACGAACATTTAACCGGCATTAGTCGCCAAGATGCGTTAGGTAAAACACCACGCATTAATCAATCTGGCAAGCACGATGCCGCTTTTTATAAAAGAATCCATGCCGAATTAGGCAAGGTGGGTTGTTGGGAAGGTGATGTTTGGGATCATCAAGGTGATGGTAGTTCTTATTTAAAGCATTTAAGCATTCAAGCTGTGAATGATGCCAAGGGCGAAGTTAATCATTATTTTGCGATTTTTAGTGAACTGTCGGCTTTGCACCGCAGCGAAGCCGAGTTAGAACGCTTAACCCACTATGATTTTTTAACCGATTTACCCAACCGTATTTTATTCCGCAATCGCTTAGGGCATGAGTTTAATATTTCTTCGCGCCACAATACTCGCACTGGCTTAATTTTACTAAACGTCGACCGATTCAAGCTGATTAACGATACTTTTGGCTTTGCAGCAGGCGATCAATTATTAATTGATGTGGCAACGCGCTTGTGTGGTGGCATAAGGCGTACCGACCTGTTGGCGCGTCAAGAACGTCGCCAAGAACGCGATGCTGATTTATTGTCGCGCATGGGCGGTAATGATTTTTCGTTTATTCTTAGCGAATTACGCAAGCCCGACGATGCCAGTATTGTTGCTGAACGCTTGTTAGCTTGCCTTGAAGCACCTTTTTCTGTTCAAGGTGAAGAAATTTATGTTTCTGCCAGCCTTGGTTTAGCCATTTACCCCGACAATGCGCAAGATGAAGACTGCTTGTTGCAGTGTGCTGAATCGGCTTTAAAACAGGTAAAACATGAAGGGCGTGGTGGCTACCGTTTCTTTTCAGAAGATTTAAATATCAGCAGCGCCCGCCGTGTGCGTTTAGAAGCAAAAATGCGTAAAGCCTTGCAGCAAGAAAGCTTTGTGCTTCATTACCAGCCAAAACAAGATTTAACCACGGGTAAAATAACGGGCATGGAAGCACTGCTGCGTTGGCCCACTGACGAAGGCATGATTTCGCCCGAAGAGTTTATTCCTTTGGCTGAAGATACTGGCATGATTAACCCCTTGGGGCGCTGGATTCTTTTTCGTGCCTTGGCCGACACGGTGCAAGCCAGTAAAGTTTTAGGCTACCCGTTGCAGATAGCCGTTAACATTTCAATGCGCCAGTTTCAGCGCCCTGGCTTACAAGAAATGGTGGCTAAAGCGATTGCTTTTAGTGGCATTAATCCGATTCAAGTTGAATTAGAAATTACCGAAAGCATGGTGATGGATAAAGTTGATGAAGCCATAGCAACCATGCAGGGTTTACGCAGTTTAGGTGTGCAACTGGCGATTGATGACTTTGGCACTGGCTATTCTTCAATGGCTTATCTGCGTAATTTTCCGGTGAATACTTTAAAAATAGACCAAACTTTTGTGAAGGATTTAATTGCCGAAGACAGCAATTCTTGCATTATTGAAGCAGTCATAGGTTTAGGGCGTGGTTTGGGAATGCAGGTAGTTGCTGAAGGAATCGAAACCCAGCTGCAGCTAGATTTTCTTAAACAAGCAGGTTGCCATTTAGGGCAGGGTTATTTTTTAGGCTACCCCATGCCGCTGGCTGATTTTATTGCTTATTTAAAAAACCTCTAATTAAACGGGTTAATTAGAGGTTTAAATCAATTATTGAGCGGGCTAGTTAATCTGCGGATCTAGCTCGCCAGTTAAATAACGTGCGGTCATATCATCTAAGCTAAGCACACGAATTTTGCTGGCATGACCTGCTGAACCAAAGGCTTCATAGCGATTAATACAAATATCAGTCATTGCCACTTGTGAGGCTTTAAAGTATTTACGCGGGTCAAATTCTGCTGGGTTTTCAGCTAAGAATTTACGAATTGCGCCCGTTGAAGCCAAGCGTAGGTCAGTATCAATATTTACTTTACGCACGCCGTACTTAATACCTTCAACGATTTCTGAAACAGGTACGCCGTAGGTTTCAGGAATATTGCCACCAAACTCGTTAATAATCGCCAGCCATTCTTGTGGAACTGAAGAAGAACCGTGCATAACTAGGTGAGTGTTAGGAATACGCGCGTGAATCGCTTTAATGCGGTCAATCGCTAGCGTGTCGCCTGTAGGTGGCTTGGTGAACTTGTAAGCACCGTGGCTTGTGCCAATCGCAATCGCCAGCGCATCAACTTTAGTTTGCTTAACAAAATCAGCCGCTTCTTCAGGGTCGGTCAGCATTTGTTCCATGCTTAACGTGCCTTCAGCGCCAATGCCGTCTTCTTCACCGGCTTGTCCGGTTTCTAAGCTGCCTAAACAACCTAATTCGCCTTCCACTGATACACCGCAAGCGTGAGACATTTCAACCGTGCGGCGCGTTACTTCTACGTTGTATTCATAGCTGGTGGGTGTTTTGCCGTCTTCACCTAACGAACCGTCCATCATTACCGAGCTAAAACCTAGCTGAATAGAACGCTGGCAAACCGCAGGGCTAGTGCCGTGGTCTTGGTGCATACACACAGGAATGTGTGGAAATTCTTCAATCGCAGCTAAAATTAAATGGCGCAGAAAAGGCGCACCGGCATAGCTACGCGCACCGGCTGAAGCCTGCACAATCACGGGTGAATCGGTACGGTCAGCAGCTTCCATAATAGCGCGCATTTGTTCTAGGTTATTCACGTTAAATGCTGGCACGCCATAACCGTATTCAGCAGCATG
>CAYJCB010000061.1:9257-12070 GCA_964368615.1 uncultured Halomonadaceae bacterium
GTACCGCTGCTGAACTGTTGAATTTCAAACACACCCACAGGGCCGTTCCATAAAATAGTACCGGCATCTTGTAATAATAAATCTAGCGCAGCAGCAGAATCAGGGCCTATGTCTAGAATCATATCGTCTTCTGCAACGTCTTCAACCAGCTTAATGGTGGCTTCTGCATTTTCAGAAAACTCTTTAGCCACGACTACATCGCTAGGTAGCGGAATGTTTACCTTAGTCATTAAATCTTTGGCTTTTTCTAGTAAATCCGCTTCATACAAAGATTTACCAACCGGCAAACCTGCTGCGGCTAAGAAGGTGTTGGCTATGCCGCCGCCAACAATAATTTGGTCACATTTTTCAGATAAGGCAAACAGCACTTCAAGTTTACTAGAAACTTTAGAGCCGCCAACAATCGCCACTAACGGCTTAGCAGGTTGGGCTAAAGCTTTTTCTAACGCATCTAATTCAGCAGCTAACAAAGGGCCAGCACAAGCAACGGGTGCAAAACGCGCTACACCGTGGGTAGAAGCTTGGGCGCGGTGGGCGGTGCCAAAAGCGTCCATGACAAACACATCACAAAGCGCAGCATAGGCTTTAGATAATTCGTCGGTATCTTTCTTTTCGCCTTGATTAAAGCGCACGTTTTCTAACAGAACCACTTCACCAGCGGCTATTTCATCAACAGCTACTTCAACGCCTTGCAAATAATCTTTAACCAACTTAACGGGCTGACCTAACAACTGGCTTAAATGTGCTGCAACGGGCGCTAAAGAGCTGGCTTCATCGTAAACACCTTCTTCAGGACGACCTAGGTGCGACATGAGCATCACTTTAGCACCGGCTTTAATCGCCAGTTGAATGGTGGGCAAACTGGCGCGAATACGTGCATCGGAAGAAACTTTGCCATCTTTCAGCGGCACGTTTAAATCTTCACGAATAAGCACGCGCTTACCAGCTAGGTCTAGGTCGGTCATTTTAATCACTTGCATGGTGAATCCTCGTATTAATAGCGGTTACTTAATTATTTGGGCGTGTTTTTCTCTAAAGCGAACCAATAAAGGGCGATGTCTAGCATACGATTCGCAAAACCCCATTCGTTGTCGAACCAGCATAGAAGTTTAACTAAACGCTTGCCAGCCACGTGGGTTTGGGTGGCATCAACAATACTGGAGCGGGGGTCATGGTTAAAATCCACTGAGGCGTTGGGTTCTTCGGTATAGCCCATAATACCCTGTAACGCGCCTTGGCTGGCCTGCAACAATAGCTGGTTAATTTCAGCAACGCTGGTGTCGCGCTGCAAGCAAAGGGTTAAATCCATCGCTGACACGTTTAAAGTGGGTACCCGTAAATGCGTACAAGCAATGCGCCCTTCTAAATGCGGCAGCAGGCGGTTAATGCCTTTTGCCAAGCCAGTTTCAACTGGAATAATGGAAGCCATCGCGGAACGGGTTAAGCGTAAATCGTTCTTATTATAAGCATCGCTAACCGGCTGGTCATTCATTACCGAGTGAATGGTGGTGGTAGTGCCGTGTTCAATGCCAAAAGTATCGTCTAATAACTTCAGCAGCGGAATAACACAGTTAGTAGTACAAGACGCAGCAGAAACAATGCGCATGTCAGTAGTTAAATCGTGAAGATTAACACCGCGCACTAGCGTGGCATCAACATCGTTTTCAGCAGGGTGTGAAAATAGCAGACGCTTAGCACCCGCTTGTAAATGCAGTTCAGCAGTGGCGCGGTCTTTAAAACTGCCGGTGCATTCTAATAACAAATCAATGTTTAAATCTGCCCAAGGCAAGCCGTCGGGTGTGGGGCTGCACAGCACAGTTATGGGTTGGTCATTAATCAGCAGCTGATTGTTAAGGGTTGCAACTTTACCTGGAAAACGCCCATGAATGGTGTCATAGCGGGTTAAATATGCCAGCGTCGCTAAGTCAGACAACTCATTTAAAGCGACTAGGTCTAAATCACGGCAATCTTCACGCTCTGCCCAAGCGCGAAGGATACATTGGCCAATTCGACCGTACCCATTTATGGCAAGCCTAGGTTTCATTCTGTTATAACCACTTAAGTTTTGAAATAAACGCCTATTTTCACGTATTCAGCAGCAGGGCGCAAACTTGCAGTCTTAGATTTAATTATGTTGAGTGCTTTTATTAGCAAAATCGCCTATTGTGCTGGCTTATTTTATAAAAAACATTGGAAGGGTATCCATGATTTCTAAAACTAACATTGCCGTTGCTTTATTAATGGCTGGTGTGGGTGTGTCTGGTCAGTCAGCTGCCATTGAAATAAAAGAACTTAACGGAACCAAGTTTACTTTTGGTGGTTACATTAAAGCTGAAGGCATTGTTAATAAGCCAGATGCTGGCGCTCGTACTTTTGAATCTAGCTTACGCCAATCGCGCTTAAATGTTGCTGCGGATAGTCTGGTTCAAGAGCATCAAGTAAAAGCTTTTGTTGAAATCGACTTTTGGGACGATCTTGATAAAGGTGCGGATGCTTCTTATGCACCTAGATTACGCCACGCTTATATAGGCATAGATAACTTTACGATTGGGCAAACTTGGAGCGGGCAATTTTTTGCTGCTGCACCAATGGATGTAGAAATGCTAAATATGTTTGGCCTTGGTACGGGTACTTTGGCTGGCACAGGTGCAACAGTGCGACCTGATTTATTAGTACATTACCACCGTAACGGGCTGCGCTTAACGCTGCAAGACCCAGCTTGGAACCAAGCTTCTTACCCAGATATGGTGGCAGCTTATACCTATCGGTTCAGCGGCCAAGCGGTTAATTTAGCAGTGACAGGGCGCGAAGTT
>CAYJCB010000062.1:0-5324 GCA_964368615.1 uncultured Halomonadaceae bacterium
CCCCAACTGCGACAGCCTGCCACCTTGTAGTTTTCTCATAACATGCAACTATGCTAATTGATATGAGTCAATTTTTAACTTTCTTCCTAACTAGGAGCAGGCCATGGAGCTCGACCCCCTTATACTGTCGCGCATACAATTCGCCTTTATTGTGTCATTCCATGCTATTTTTCCGGTGTTCACCATCGGTTTAGCATCTTATATAGCCTTACTTAATGGCTTATTCTTTAAAACCGATAACCCAGCTTGGGAACGCCTAGCCAAATTCTGGACGCAAGTTTTTGCAGTGGTTTTTGGTATGGGTGTGGTGTCAGGCATAGTAATGTCTTTCCAGTTCGGTACTAACTGGAGTAACTTTTCCTACTCTACCGCCAACTTCCTTGGCCCAATGCTAAGTTACGAAGTTATTACGGCTTTCTTCCTAGAAGCGGGTTTCCTTGGCGTAATGCTATTTGGTCGTGACAAAGTGCCAAAAGGCGTGCATTTATTTGCAGCTTGTATGGTGGCTGTCGGTACGTTTATTTCAGCTTTCTGGATTCTTTCTGCCAACAGCTGGATGCAAACCCCAGCAGGCTTAGAATTGCGTGGCGAAATTTTCCACGTGACCAGCTGGAGTGAAGCAATTTTTAACGATTCCTTCTTTTACCGCTTCTGGCACATGGTTATCGCTTCCTTCTTAACCGGTGGTTTTGTGGTAGCTGGCGTTAGTGCTTGGTACTTGTTAAAAGGCCGCGAAGTGGCGACTAACAAAAAGGCCCTTTCTATGAGCTTATGGTTGCTGTTAATTCTTGCGCCTACGCAGCTGGTTGTTGGTGATATGCACGGTTTGGTTACGCTAGAAAAACAACCGATGAAAGTGGCTGCAATGGAAGGTAACTGGGAGCGCGGCACAGGTGTACCGTTACTTTTATTTGCAATTCCTGACCAAAAAAATGAAAAGAATCACTTTGAAATCAAGATTCCTAAGTTAGCCAGTTTAATTCTGACGCATGATTTAGATGGTGAACTGCCTGGTTTGTTAGACGTACCTGCTGAAGAGCGCCCACCTGTGTTTGTAGTCTTCTGGGCATTCCGCATTATGGTTGCTTTAGGCGTACTGATGATTGGCTTTGCCCTAGCAGGTTTAGTGCTTAGAAAAGGTGGCCGTTATGCAACTACGCCACTCTTCTTAAGAGGCTTAACCCTTATGAGCATCTCGCCCTTTATCGCCGTATTAGCTGGTTGGTTTGTGACTGAATTTGGTCGTGCGCCTTGGTTGGTTTACGGCATTATGACGCAAGCAGAAGGCTTAACACCTTCGTTAACGGGCGGTATGGCACTGTTTAGTTTAATCGGCTATATAGTGGTTTATGCGGTTATTTTTAGTGCTGGTGTTTACTACTTAATGCGTATGTTCCAAGCTGGTTTAGAATCGTTAGATGAAGAAAAAGAAATCACCGCACTAGGAGACAAAGCATGATTACTCCCGTCTTTGACCTAACCCTAATCTGGGTGGGCATAATTGGCTTTGGCTTAATTATGTATGTGCTGCTAGATGGCTTTGACTTAGGTCAAGGCATTCTTTACCCCTTTGCGCCCGACGAACAGGCGCGTGACGTGATGATGAACTCGGTAGCACCCGTTTGGGACGCTAACGAAACTTGGTTGGTACTGGGTGGCGCAGGTTTATTAGCTGCTTTTCCACTGGTCTATTCAGTGTTCTTACCTGCTTTGTATATCGGTGTATTCCTAATGCTAGCGGCATTAATTTTCCGTGGCGTAGCTTTTGAATTTCGTTTTAAAGCCAATAAATCACGCTTTTTGTGGAACTGGGCATTTGCTGGTGGTTCTTTTGTAGCAGCCTTTGCCCAAGGCGCGGTAGTGGGTACTTACATTCAAGGGTTTGAAACTGAAAACTTCCGCTACGTTGGCGGTGCGTTAGATTGGTTAACACCTTTCACCGTACTAACTGGCGTTGGTTTAGTGGTAGGTTACGCGCTGTTAGGTAGCACTTGGTTAATTCTTAAATCAGAAGGCTACATTCAAGATTGGGCGTATAAAATCACCCCACGCTTGCTAGTTGCAGTGTTGGTTATTTTTGGAATTATCGGTATGTGGTCGCCTATGGTCGATGACTACATTAAAGACCGTTGGTTCTCTGAATTTAGCTTGCTGTGGGTGCTGCCCTTTATTACCTTGTTCTTTGCTGGCTGGATTTACCGCGCAGTAAGAAAACGCCAAGAAGGTTTCCCTTTTGTGGCAACCATCGGCTTGTTTGTTTCAACCTTTGTCGCGTTAATTTTCAGCAAATGGCCCTACGTTGTGCCACCTAACTACACCTTCTGGGACGCAGCTTCGGCACACGAATCACAGCTGTTCCTGTTGCTAGGTTTGCTCTTTGTAGTGCCATTTATACTTATGTATAGCGCGTGGAGCTACTGGGTATTCCGTGGCAAGGTGAAGGCAGGAGTCGGCTATCACTGAGCCAAATAAGGCTAGGCGCAACCGTGAGTGGTTGCGCCAACTCGCCTCAGACGAACGCAAACCCCTGCTGGTCACTCGCCTAGCAGGGATTGCCCAAACCCTAACCATTATTGCCCAGTTGGGCGTAATGGCTTGGTTAATCAATGCCTTAGTAGTTGAGCAACGTCCTTTAGCTGAACTCCTGTCGGGTTTTATACTGTTAATAGGTTTGTTGGTTGCTAGGTCTGGCTTACAAATCCTACAAGATTTATCCGGTCAAACAGCCGCTAATCGCATTCGTTTGAAAGTGCGCCAGCAACTGCTGCAACAACTCGCCTTGTTAGGCCCTGTGCATCTAACCAATGAATCGGCGGCAGGTATTAGCAGCCAATGGTTAGAACAAGTCGATGCCTTACAAAATTACTTTGCACGTTACTTGCCACAAATGACCCTTTCAGTGGTTTCACCGCTGCTGATCCTTATTCTTACCTTCTACCTCGATTGGGTAGCGGGTACATTTTTACTGATTGCTGCACCGCTGATTCCTGTGTTTATGGCTTTAGTCGGCATGGGTGCAGAGCGCCTTAACCAGCAACACTTTGTATTGTTAAAGCGTGTTTCTAGCCAATTTTTAGACAGCGTGCGCGGGTTAACTAGCCTACAGCTGTTTGGTTTAAGCCAACAAGCCACCCAACAAGTTGCTGATGCTGCCGATGAATACCGCCGCCTTAATATGCGTACCCTAAAACTGGCTTTTTTATCCTCAGCCGTTTTGGAATTCTTTTCTTCCGTCGCCATTGCTGCGGTGGCTATGTATATCGGTTTTGGGCTGCTGGGTTACATTGCTTGGGGCCCAGCGCCACAACTTACCCTGTTTAGCGGCTTACTTATTTTGTTAATGGCACCTGAATACTTCCAACCTTTACGTGTGTTAGCGCAGTTTTACCACGATAGAGCTTCTGCTTTAGGTGCTGCTGATAGCTTGGTTGATTTACTAGAAATTCAACCGCTAACGGCTAGTTCTTCAACAGCTAGCTCTACAACGGCTGACGCTAAAACTGCTGAACAAACTTCTACTCGTAAATACGCCCTAGAAGCACAAGATTTAACCCTTAGCTATGCAGGACGTGGGCAGGTATTAGCCGCCACCAGTTTTAAAGTTGCCAAGGGTGAATTGCTGTTAATCAGCGGGCGCACTGGCAGCGGTAAATCGTCTTTATTGCATTTAATGGCAGGTTTTATGCAGCCAACCAGTGGACAGTTATTAGTCAACGGCAAAACAGCTGGCAGTGAACCGTTAATTTGGATGCACCAGCAGGCGTTTATTATTAATGCCAGTTGGGCAGATAACTTGCGTTTAGCCGCACCCGATGCCACTGAAGAAGCTATGTTAAAAGCCATTGCAGCGGTTGGCTTAGCGCCTTTGTTAGCCCAGCAAAAAGACGGTTTAAATACGCTGCTGTTAGAAAGGGGCAAAAGTCTTTCAGGTGGGCAAGCACAACGTTTGGCTTTGGCACGGGCGCTGTTAACCCCTTCACAGCTAGTGTTGTTAGACGAACCCACGGCAAGCCTTGATGCACGCAGCCGCCAGCAAATTTATGCCACGCTGCAACAGTTAAAAGCAGAGGGCTGCACGTTAATTATTGCTAGCCACGAGCCAGAGCTACAAGCCCTAGCCGACCAACACCTAGCATTAACAAGCCAACACCTAGCACCACCTACGGGAGTTGTTCATGCACCCGCTTAAACCTTGGCTTGATTTAATGTTGCAGGATAAAAAGCGCCTGTTTATCGGGGCTTTTTTACTGCTAATCACTTACCTTTCTGCTGTCGGTTTATTGGCGCTGTCGGGCTGGTTTATTACCGCAACGGGCGTTACTGCCTTGGCTTGGGCAGCAGGGCTAAGCATTACCTTAGACATTTACGGCCCCGGTGGCGGCATACGTTTTTTTGCACTATCGCGTACCGTTGCCCGTTACGGTGAAAGGGTTTATAACCACGATACGGTTTTACGTTTACTAGCCAAGTTACGCACGCGCTTATTTAAAAACCTAACGCTATTAGATGACCAAACAGCGGCTAAATTTCGGGCTTCCCAGTGGGTGAATCGTTTAATTACTGACGTTGATACGCTGGATAACCTTTATTTACGCCTGTTAGCACCGCCCTTAGTTGCACTGTTAACGGTGATTATTCTGGTCACTTTTTTAGCTTTTTTTCATCTACAAGTGGCGGGTGTTGCAGCGCTTATGCTGGTGCTTACTTTAGGCATTAGCACTTGGGGTATGGCACAAGCGGGTAAAGCAGTGAGTTTTCGTTTAGTTGCCCAGCAAGAAAATCAGCGCAGTTTATTGGTAGAACAAATTGAAGGTTTGGGCGAACTGCAAGCCAGCCACAGCCTTGCTAACTATCAGCAACAACTGCTAACCGCCCAGCATACTGAAATGCACGACCAGCAACGCCTACAAAAAGTAGCCGCTTGGGGCGCAGGTTTACAAACCCTGCTGCTGCAATTTATGGCGGCGGCTTGCTTGCTCTTGGCAGCTGAAGCTTATCAGCAAGGCTGGTTAAGTGGCCCAATGATGGTGTTAGTGCCTTTATCGCTAATGGCGCTGCAAGAAGTTTTCTTAAACTTACCTGCAGCTTTTGCTAGCTGGGGCGCAACGCTGGCGGCGGCACAACGCTTAAATAAAACCGAAGCCTTAGAAAGCCGTTTAGTTAGCTGCTTAGACGCTCAGCCCCTGCCAAAAAACTACACCCTGCATTGGCAAGCGATTGATGTAAAACTGGGCAATCAGCAAGTATTCAACAACATTAATCTAAGCCTTAAAGCCGGTGAAAAACTAGCCTTATTGGGTGAATCGGGTTTAGGCAAAAGCACC
>CAYJCB010000062.1:5424-11803 GCA_964368615.1 uncultured Halomonadaceae bacterium
AACTTACGCCTAGCTAATAGTGCTGCCACCGATGCACAGCTTTGGGACGTTTTAGAACTGGTCGATTTAAAAGACGAAGTAGCGGCTTTTCCAGAACAACTGAATACTTGGGTCGGTGAAACGGGCCGCCAGCTTTCGGGTGGGCAAGCGCGGCGTTTAGCCTTAGCGCGAGTGATTCTAAAAGACCCAGCTTTAGTGATTTTAGACGAACCTTTTAGCAGCCTAGACCAAGCCACCCAAGCCACCATTCGCCCTAAATTAGACGCTTGGTTAAAAGGACGCACTGCGCTGTTGTTGGCGCATGACCTAAGTGCTTTACCGCACAGCGACCGATACATTCACCTGCAAGACTTGCAACATAACTAAGCCTTTTGCTGACAACAAACTTAAACAGAAACGGCTATACTGTATGAATTTACTGTTTAAGTTTGAGTTGGAGTTTATGAATGGCTTTTCGTTTTCGTAACAGTATCCGTATTGCGCCGGGTATTCGTCTTAATATCGGCAAAAATGGCGTAAGCGTTTCTGCTGGCGTAAAAGGCGCAACAGTAACCGCAGGCAGTAACGGTGTGTATGGCAACGTTGGGCTACCTGGCACAGGTCTGTCGTATCGCACCCGTTTAGACAACAGCGCCAGCCAACGCAAACGCGCCGACCAAGAGGAAAAGCGCCAAAACCGCCGCGAGCGTCAACAAGCTGCTTTAGAAGTTAACCAAGACTTTGCCGAGTTGGTATTAGGCTTAGATGACAAGGGTAATTTGTTAATTAACACCCAGTCAGGCCAACCCTTGCCTGCGGAAGAACACCGCAAATTACTGCTGAACTACAATGCTGAAATTCACGAATGGTTAGAAGAACAAAAAGATCAAATCAACGGTGATATCGACCTGCTGCTTAACCCGCACATCGATATTTTAACGCCAGATACCACTTCGCTACGCCACCAAGTTGATCCTTTTATAGAACTACAACCTGAACAGCCTAATTTTGAACAATCACCACCAGAACCCCAAAAGCCTGTAGAGCTTGAATTTACTTGGAAAGACAGCCTAATTCCCGGTCGTAAAAGCAAGCGTTTGGCAGTTTGGCAACAAGAAGTTGATGCTTGGCAACTGGCGCATCAAGCTTGGCAGACAGCCAAAAACGAGTTAGAAGCACTGCAAGCCGCGCCCCTAGCCATTTACCAAGCTAAACTGGAAGACTGGCGAGCGCGTAAAGAAGCCCATGACACAGAACAAAGGGAACTAGCTGCCACCTTTGCGGATCGCTTAACAACCGATACCCAAGTGATGACAGAAGTGCTTAAAGCTGAGCTGAATGCTTTGGATTGGGCAAGAGAAACGCTGATTGATTTTGAACTCGATGACACAGGGCGCTACCTAAAATTAGACGTAGATTTGCCTGAAATCGAAACCTTTCCCACCCAAGAAGCCCGTCAAGGGTTGCGCGATTTACGCTTGGTGATTACCGACAAAAGCCCTACCCAAGTGCGCCGCGAATATGCCCGCCACATTCATGGTGTTGTGTTGCGCATTATTAGTACGGCTTTTCATACGTTACCCAGCCTTGAAGAATTAGTTGTATCTGGCTATAGCCAACGCGCAAACCCAGCAACGGGGCATATTCAAGACGACTATTTATTTTCTGCCAAAGTCATGCGTACGGTTTTTGCTGGCATTAACTTCCATCATTTAAAAGAAGTGGACCCAGTTATTGCGCTAGAACGCTTTGAACTGCTGCGCGATATGAGTAAATCAGGCATTTTTCGCCCTATAGAGCCGTTTAACTAAATGAGTTAATATCAAAAACCGATAAAAAACAGCTAATAATAAAAAGGATATTTATGAAACTCCTGCACACCTCAGACTGGCATTTAGGGCGTTCGCTGTATGGCAGAAAGCGTTACGACGAATTCAAAAGCTTTTTAGATTGGTTATTAGCCACCATTAACGAACAACAGATTGATGCACTACTGGTGGCTGGCGATATTTTCGACACCACCACCCCCAGCAACAAAGCCCAGCAGCTTTACTATGCTTTTCTTGCCCAAGTCGCCAACAGCCACTGCCGCCATGTGGTCGTGATTGGCGGCAACCATGATTCCCCTTCCTTCTTAAATGCGCCTAAAGCACTGCTGCAAGCCTTAAACGTGCATGTGGTGGGCGCAATGGCCGATGATTTAGCCGATGAAGTCATTCTGCTGCATAAAGAAAACTCTAAAGAAGTAGAGGCGATTATTTGCGCTGTACCCTATTTGCGCGATAAAGATTTACGCAGCGTTGCAGCAGGTGAAACGTTAGAAGATAAAAACCGCAAACTCAGCGAAGGTTTAAAAAATCACTACGCAGCAGTGGTTGCACTGGCTGAAGAAAAAAGAGCTGAGCTTTTTGAACAAGGCTGCACTAAAAAAGACAGCAGTTTACCGCCGATTATTGGCATGGGGCATTTGTTTACCAATGGCGCTAAAACCCAAGAAGGTGATGGGGTCAGAGAGCTGTACATAGGCTCTTTAGCGCACCTAGGCAAAGAATCTTTTCCAATCGCTCTTGATTACCTTGCCCTTGGGCATTTACACGTTCCCCAAAAAGTCGGTGGTGCAGACCATATTCGCTATTCAGGCTCGCCCATTCCCATAGGATTTGGTGAAGCCAAGCAGCAGAAACAAGTGCTAGTGGTTAGTTTTAATGCAACAAAAGCAACAACGCCTAGCAAGCCAGCCACACCAGAAATTGAAATTATTCCTGTGCCTTGCTTTCAAACCCTAGTGCGTTTAGAAGGTTCGTTAGCACTAATTCTTAGCCAATTAAACCAACTTAAAACTGAACAGAGTAACGCTTGGCTAGAAATTGAATTAACCAGTCAAGAAGTGGTGGCCGATTTAAGGGAACAAATTGAAGCCGCCATTCAAGGCACAGCAATGGAAGTTAGGCGCATTAAAAATAAGCAGGTTATCGACCAAGTATTACGCAGCCTTGCCGTGGGTGAAAGCTTAGATAACTTAACCGTAGAACAAGTTTTTTTACGCCGCCTTGCCAGCAGGGAACTTAGCGCAGCAGACCAGCAAGCATTAACCGCTAGCTTTGCTGAAATTGTGAGGGATATTCACGAAACCGACAGCCGTGCGGAGTAATTAACATGAAAATACTTGAACTGCGATTAAAAAATCTAAACTCCTTGTACGGCGAATGGTTAATCGACTTCACCCAACCTGAATTTTTAGCCAACGGTATTTTTGCTTTAACAGGCCCAACGGGGGCAGGTAAATCAACCATTTTAGATGCGATTTGTTTAGCTTTGTATGGCGCAACACCGCGCTTAGGGCGCATTACTAGCGACAATGAAATTATGTCGCGGCAAACGGGCGAATGCCTTGCCGAAGTGGTGTTTGAATCCCAAGCAGGGCGGTTTCGTTGTACGTGGCAACAGCGCCGCGCCAGCAATAAAGCCGATGGTAAATTACAAAACCAACTCCATGAAATCGCCGACGCTATCACGGGCAAGGTATTAGAAAGCAAACGCAGCCTTGTCACTAAATTGGTTGAAGAAAAAACTGGCATGGATTTCGACCGCTTCACCCGTTCAGTACTTTTGGCACAAGGCGGTTTTGACAGCTTTTTAAAAGCCGACCCTGAAAAAAAATCTAGCATTTTAGAACAAATTACTGGCACACGCATTTACACTGAAATTTCTAAACGGGTGCATGAACGCAATAACCTAGAACTTAACACCCTAAAATTACTTAAAGCTGAAATCAGTGGTGTTGAATTATTAGATGCAGACCAAGTAGCAGCGGTACAGGCAGAATTAACAACAGAGCAGCAGCAAGAAAGCTTATTAAAACAACAGCATACCAGCAACCAACAAGCCCTTGAATGGTTAAACAACCTTGCACAGTTGCACCAAGAAATTAGCCAGTTAAACACTGCTGCACAAAACCTTGCCGAACAAAAAACTGCATTTCAGCCACAGCAACAGCAGCTAGAAAAAGCGCAACAAGCTGCTTTATTAGCCAGCGATTATGCAACGCTGCAAGCATTACGCACCCAAATTACCCATGAAAACAACAACCTAGCTAGCACACAAGAAGCCTTGCCACAGCTAGAAGAACAAGCCGCTGCCCAACAGTTGCAAGTTAACGCGGTACAAAAAAGCCTTGAAGCCGCCAAAGATACCCAACAAGAAACCGCACCGCTGATTCAAAGAGTACGCGCCCTAGACTATGCAATTGCCGATAAAAAACTTCAGCTCGACAGCGCTGCTAATGATTATGCTGCGAACGAAACCCAGCTTAAACACCAGCAAGCTGCTTTAAACAAGCAACAGCAGCAACACCAAACGATCGAACAACAGCTGAACCAAGCCAATCATTACCTAGCCCAAACCGCCCAAGACGAATGGCTAGTTAGTCATTTAGGCGCGGTTGAAGTGCAGCTAAAAAGCCTAGAAGAACACCAGCAAAACGTGTTCAATTTACACCAGCAGCTAAGTGCCGCTGAAATAGCTGCCAACCAAAGCAATCAACAAGTGGCAAACCAAGCGCAACACACCGCTGCTGCTGAACAACAATTAACCGCTGCTAACCAAGCCTTAGCAGCAGGCGCACAGCATTTAAACACCCTGCTTAATGGTAGGCTGCTGCGCGAATATCAAGCAGAAAAAGACAGCAAACAACAAGAGCTTATTTACCTAAACAGAATCAGCAGTTTAGAAAACCAGCGCCAGCAGCTAAAAGATGGCGAAGCTTGCCCCTTGTGTGGCGCTAAAGACCACCCTTTCGCCTTGGGTAATATTCCTAGCCCCAATGCGGTCGAACAACAAATTCAGCAACTAACCCAGCTCATTAACCAAGCTGCCGATTTAGAAGCCGCCAATAAACAGTTTGAACAAGCGCAATACGCCGCGCAAAGCCAGCTAGCGAATAGCCAAAATGCCCAGCAAACCGCAGCCAATAACCAAGCTTTGGCACACGAAAAACAACAGCAGCTGGGCGCACAAGTTCAACAAGAGCAAGCGCAACTTAAAGCACATACCCAACACCTAACCAGCCAGTTAGCGCCTTTAGGCATTCAAAAAATTGTTCCCCAACAAATTAACGAACTACTAGCTGCGCTTAAAAACCGCCTAGCGGCTTGGCAAGAACACAGCAGACAAAAAGCTTTGGCAGAAAGCCAACTTAACAGCCTTGGCAGTGAAATCAGCCGCTTAAATGGCATGATTGAAACCCAAACAGCCGCTTTAGCCAACAGCTTACAAAAACACCAAACCTTAGCAGCCGACTGGAATAAGCTTAACCACGAACGCCAGCAATTATATGGCAATCAAGACCCAACAGCAGTTGAACAGCAGTTAGCAGCAGCAATTTACCAAGCTGAACAAGCGGTTAACTTTGCCAGCGCCAATAATCAACAAGCGCAGCAGCAATTCGCCAACGCAACAGCCACCTTTAGCAATACGCAACAGCGCCTAACCGATTTACAACCACAGATTTTAAGCACTGAACAAGCCTTTTTAATTAAGGCGTATGAATTAGGCTTTGCCAACGAACAAGCTTTTATTGCTGCAAAACTTAACCAAGACCTGCTGCAAACATTAAGTAACCAAGCCGCCCAGCTACACGATGCAGCAACCAATATAAAAGCGCAGCAGCAAGACAGAAATCAACGCCTAGCAGAACAGCAAGCCAAACAATTAACCGAACAAAATGTTAACGCACTAGAAGAACAACAAGCGCAACTAGCCGAACAACTTCGCACAATCACCAGCAACATTCATGGCTATAAACATCAGCTTCAAACTAATCACGACAACCAAGCCAAGTTGCAAGAAAAACAACACCTGATTAGCCAGCAAACGCTTGAAAGCGACAAATGGCGACAGCTACATGAATTAATTGGTTCAGCAGACGGTAAAAAGTTTCGCAACTTTGCCCAAGGTTTAACCTTTGAACTCTTAATTGCCCATGCCAATCGCCAGCTAGAAAAAATGACCGACCGCTATTTATTAATGAACCACCCAGAAGAGCCCTTGTTGCTAAATGTGGTGGATAATTACCAAGCGGGTGAAATTCGGTCGGCAAAAAACCTATCGGGCGGCGAAAGCTTTATTGTCAGCCTTACCCTTGCGCTGGGGCTGTCTAAAATGGCCAGCGACAAGGTGCAGGTAGATTCACTATTCTTAGACGAAGGCTTTGGAACGCTTGATGAAGAAGCCTTAGACACGGCGCTAGAAACACTGGCGGGATTACAAGAAGAAGGCAAATTAATTGGGGTTATTTCCCACGTCAGCGCCTTAAAAGAACGCATTGCAACACAGATAAGCGTCGTCCCCCAACACGGAGGACGCAGCCAATTAACAGGGCCGGGCTGTCGGCAAGTGGTAG
>CAYJCB010000063.1:0-3186 GCA_964368615.1 uncultured Halomonadaceae bacterium
AAAATTTGCTTTCCTAATGTCCAGCTGAATAATCCAGAAGACTGATTACTCTTATTCATAAGGCTACCTCTCTCTTACCCAAGTCAATCCGCTTGATGCTTTGGCACCCTGTTTACATTCAGTAATAATACTTAACTTACAGCTAAAATATCAGCTATATTTTTTTTAAATGCTAAACACCCACAATCTTTAGTTGTATACCAGTAAAGCTAGCATTTCTCGCCCCCTAAAATCTAAGTTAATTGTATACTTTAACACTAGATGCTAGCAGGCAACTCGCTGAGTGTTTCAACACCAATCATGCTAAGCTTTATTTTTGCTAACTTGCTGGAAAATCCCACAATGAATAACTTAAAAATCAGTGCAGGCACTCAGGTTTCACTTCACTTTGCACTATTGCTTGAAGACGGTGAAACCGTAGATTCTAACTTTGATACAGAACCTGCTACGCTAATTATAGGCGATGGCAATTTACCTGAAGGCTTTGAAGCTTGCATTCATGGGCTTGCTGTAGGCGACCAAAAAACCTTTACCGTATTGCCTGAAAAAGCCTTTGGCCAGCATAACCCTAGCAATGTGCAGCTAGTGGCTCGTTCTAACTTTTCTAATATTGATGAGCTAGAAGAAGGCATGATTATTGGCTTTACCGACAAAGCAGGTGGCGAACTGCCTGGCGTTGTTGCTGAAATTGGCGAACAACAAGTCACCATTGACTTTAATCACCCTTTAGCTGGGCGCACCTTAACGTTTAAAGTTGCCATTTTAGACGTTACACCAGTCACGCTACAGTAATTAATGATTTAGTAAGGCAACTTACAAAATACAAGCTACAAAATACACCTAGGTAGAATTAAAAAATGACTAAAAGCATTCAGTTGGCTAATCCACGCGGTTTTTGTGCAGGCGTTGACCGCGCCATTGAAATTGTTAACCGTGCGCTAGATGTTTTTGGTCCACCTATCTACGTGCGCCATGAAGTGGTGCATAACCGCTTTGTGGTAGAAACACTGCGCGACCGTGGGGCTATTTTTGTTGATGAACTCGACGAAGTGCCAGACGACGTTATTATTATTTTTTCAGCACACGGTGTTTCGCAAGCTGTGGAAGAAGAAGCTGAACGCCGTAACTTAAAAATCTTTGATGCCACCTGTCCTTTAGTGACCAAGGTACACATGGAAGTGCTGCGCTATGCACGTTTAGGGCAAGATTGCGTATTAATTGGCCATGCTGGGCACCCTGAAGTAGAAGGCACTATGGGGCGTTACGATGTTAGCCACGGTGGGCATATTTATTTGGTAGAAAGTGAAACCGATGTGGCTAGCCTAGCCGTTAGCAACCCTGCAAACCTTGCTTATGTTACCCAAACCACCTTATCTATGGACGATACAGCACGGGTGATTGATGCCTTGCGTGAACGCTTCCCTAGCATCAGCGGGCCGCGCAAAGATGATATTTGTTACGCCACCCAAAACCGCCAAGACGCTGTTAAAACTTTGGCTGAAACCTCAGACTTAGTATTAGTCGTTGGCAGCCCAAACAGCTCTAATTCCAATCGTTTACGCGAACTGGCTGAACGCATGGGCGCTAAAGCTTATTTAATTGACGGTGCTGACGATTTAAAAAAAGAATGGCTAGATGCAGCTAAATCCATCGGTATTACCGCAGGTGCTTCTGCGCCTGAAGTGATTGTACGCGATGTGATTAACCAGCTAATCAGCTGGGGTGCAGCCACCCCTAAAGAATTGTCGGGCCGTCCTGAAAACATTACCTTTTCGATGCCAAAAGAGCTGCGCTTAGTTCCTGTTGATTAAGCTATTTTTTGCCAACCTTGGGCTAACCAGCTGAATCCGTTAGAATGGCGACCCTATTTTATACAAGCCGCTTTTAGGAGGCTTTTTTGATGTCTGCTACTTCTGCCCAACGCCCTGTATTTGTTCCTGGTCAACGCTGGATAAGCGATGCTGAAATTGAGTTAGGACTTGGCACTATTTTGCAGTGTGATCGGCGCAGTGTAACGCTGCTGTTTAATCACAACGGTGAAACAAGGGTTTATTCAACTTCAACCGCCCCTTTAACGCGCGTTATTTTTAGTGAAGGCGATCAAGTTACGCATCAAGAAGGCTGGAGTATGCGTGTTACCGAGACGCAGTCGCTTGATGGCTTACTGGTTTATTTTGGTGAAAATGATGCAGGTGAACCGCTGGAGTTAATGGAAACGCAGCTAGATTCACAACTACGTTTTCAAGGCCCAAGAGAAAGGCTTCTAACTGGGCAAATTGACCGCAACAACGAATATATGCTTCGCGCTTTAAGCCGCCAAGCGCAAACCCGTTTAGCCAAAGACCCGATGCGTGGCTTACGCGGCCCTAGAGTTGGCTTAATTCCACACCAGCTTTACATTGCCCATGAAGTCGGTCGCCGTTTAGCACCGCGTGTATTGTTGGCTGATGAAGTGGGTTTAGGTAAAACCATTGAAGCCGGTTTAATTCTGCATCAACAATTAATTACTGGCCGTGCGCGTCGTGCGTTAATTTTAGTGCCAGCCAGTCTGTGCCACCAGTGGTTAGTTGAACTGCTGCGCCGTTTTGGTTTACCCGTTACGCTGGTTGATGCAGACCGCGCCCAAGCCACCGGCGCACCTTTTGCTGATGCCACCATCGCCTTAGCAAGTATTAATTGGTTAACCAACGATGCAGCAGCAATGGAACAAGCCCTAGCTGAAGACTGGGATTTGCTGATTGTTGACGAAGCGCACCACCTGCGTTGGTCGCCCGATGAAGCCAGCCCAGAATACGAATGTGTACGTAAGCTTTCTGAACCCACGCCCGGTTTGTTGCTGTTAACCGCTACGCCAGAACAATCAGGCGAAAGTGGCTTTTTTGCCCAGCTGCAATTATTAGATCCAGCACGTTACCCCAGTTTAGAAGGCTTTTTAGCCGAAGAAGAAGGCTACCGTTCTTGCGCCGCTGCCATTGCCCGATTAGAAGCCCAAGAGCCTTTAGAAGCCGACGATTTAGCGGCGCTGCAAGAACGCCTTAGCGGTGATAGTTTGGCGCTGTTAGATTTACTAGACAACCCACAAAGCAACGATGAACAGCGTGATGCTGCAAGGCAACAGCTAACCGAACAGCTGCTTGACCGTTACGGCACTGGGCGAGTTTTATTCCGCAACCGCCGCGCCAGCGT
>CAYJCB010000063.1:3286-8301 GCA_964368615.1 uncultured Halomonadaceae bacterium
GTGTTAGCTGCTGTCTTCCATGAAGATATGCCGCTGATTGAACGCGACCGTGCTGCGGCTTGGTTTGCTGATGACGAAGATGGCGCACCGATTTTAATCTGTTCTGAAATCGGCAGCGAAGGGCGTAACTTCCAATTTGCTCATCACCTAGTGCTGTTTGATTTACCCGCACACCCCGATTTATTAGAGCAACGGATTGGGCGTTTAGACCGCATTGGGCAAACGCAAACCGTTAAAATTCATGTGCCTTATTTACAAGACACCGCCCAAGAACCTTGGCTGGCTTGGTGTAACGAAGGCTTGGAACAGTTCACCCACCCACGTCCTGTTGGCGCGACCTTGTGGCTGCAATACCAAGAAGAACTGCATAATTTATTAGAAGGCATTCTTGATGCTGAAGATTTTCTGCCCGAAGTAAAAGCCACGCGCCAAGCCGCTGAAATCGAACTTGAAGCGGGTCGCCACCGCTTATTAGAATTGGCTTCCCACCGCCCCGAAGTATCAGCCCAGTTAGTTGAACAGCTTGCCGATGCTGAAATGGACAAAGAACTTAGGGAATATTTAGAAATTGCCCTAGATGTGTATCGTATTCAAAACGAAGATTTAGATGCCGACACTTGGTATTTAAAACCTGGGCAAGAATCAGATACCGCTATTTTTACTGACGTGCATTTTGATATGGAAGAAGGCAGCTCAGGTACTTTCTTGCGTGACAAGGCATTAGCGCGTGATGATCTGCACTTTTTAACGTGGGAACACCCGTTAACGCGTAACTGCCTAGAAGCAGCAACCAGTACGGTACAAGGCAACGTAACTGTGGCGCTGTTGAAGAATTTAGCACTGCCTGCTGGCACGCTGCTGTTGGAAGTATTCTTCTGCCTAGAAACCACGCAGCGCAACGCGTTAGATATTAACCGTTATTTACCGCCACAAAGCTTGCGTTTATTGCTAGACGGACAAGGCAACAACCTAAGCAGCAAGGTGAAGTTTAAAGGTTTGTCGCGCCAGCTAGTTAGAATGAAAAAAAGCTTAGGCCGTGAAATTGTGAAGCTGCGTAAAGACCAGCTGCGCCAGTTATTAGACACAGCAGAAAACCTTGCTGAAGAAGAATTGCCTTCCATACTGGAGCTAGCACAGGAAGACATGCGCCATTTGCTAGACCCTGAAATTGCGCGTTTAACCGCGTTGCAACAGAAGAACCCAGCCGTGCGTAGCGAAGAAATAGACCAGCTAGTGCAACTGCGTAAACAGCTAGACACTTCTTTAAATGCTGCAACACTACGCCTAGATGCATTGCGGGTAATTATTGCTGGTGGGCAAGAATAAACTAAAAAAAGGTAGGTTTAGGCTATGCGCTTTTTCTCGTTATTAAACGTTTTACTGTTAATAGCCTTACCTAGTTCACTCTTAGCAGCCGACAATGACAACTGCGAAGACAGTATTGTTGGCTGCTTTCAAACCGCAAAAGAGTCGGCATTAAGCGTACATGAGCCTATGTACCTGATTGCGGGTGGTGAATATAGCGAAGATATAAAAGCACGCTTTCAGTTTAGCTTCAAATACCAAGTTTTTGATCAAGAATCTTCTTTCATTAATACACTTCCTTGGTTAAAAACCTTCCACCTTTCTTATACCCAAACCAGTTTATGGAACTGGTCTAAAGACTCTTTGCCTTTTGAAGACACCAGCTATAAACCTTCCTTGTTTTTTTTATTAAATAAAAGCCCCGTTTATGATTTATTATCCTTTGGCTATACCCATGAATCTAATGGGCAGGCGGGTGAAGTTTCACGCAGTGTTGATGCGTTATTTATTCAGCCAGTTTGGTCTTTTCCCTTAGCTGACAGCTCGCTAACCATTTTTCCACGATTTTTGTACTTCCTAAGCAAGGGCGAATTTAACGAGGATATTACTGATTACCGTGGCTACGTTGATTTAAACCTGCGCTACGGCAATCAAGATAGCTGGGGTATTAATACGCTTTATCGCTATGGCAGTCAGGATAAGCACAGTGTACAAGTTGACCTGACTTACCCAATTAGAACCCCCATTTCGATACGCACGGGCGGCTTTTTGTACCTACAATACTTTCATGGCTATGGCGAGAGCATGTTGAATTATAACGAACGCGTAGGCCCAATTCTAAGAATCGGGCTAGGCATAGTGCGTTAGTAAGGTAGAAAAAATAGCCTGCTAGCTTGTTACAACTTCTTTTAAAGCTTCGTCTAGTTGTGGGTAGGTAAATTGAAAGCCTTCTTCGATTAGGCGCTGCGGTAGCATTTTAGCGCTGACCAGCAATAGCTCAGCCATTTCACCAAACAGCAGTTTTAAAACTTTTTCAGGCATAGGTAAAAAGGCAGGACGGCTTAAGGCTTTGCCCAAGGCTTTAGTAAAATCAGCGTTAGTAACAGGGTTCGGCGCACTGGCATTAAACACGCCACTGGCTGATTCAGTTTTTAGCAGCCAAGCGTAAATTCTTGCCATGTCTTCTAAATGAATCCACGGAAACCAATGTTGACCGTTACCTAAAGGCCCACCTGCCCCTAACTTAAAAGCTGGCAGCATTTTTGCCAAAGAACCACCACCTTTGCCAAGCACTACGCCAGTACGCACTAAGCAAACCCGCACGCCAAAAGCTTCTGCTGCCAAAGCAGATTTTTCCCAAGCATCACATAAATCATGCGTAAAACCTGCAACTGGTTTAGTTTGCTCGGTTACAGGCTTGTCGCCTTGTTCACCGTAATAACCTACCGCAGAAGCCGACAGCAAAGCTTTAGGGCGAATGGCTTGTGCTGCTATCCACTCTACCAGCTGTTCGGTTGTTTTTACGCGAGAGCTAATTAACAGCTGTTTACGCTCTGCTGACCAACGCTTATCCGCAATACCAGCACCAGCAAGGTTAATAACCACTTGTATAGAATCTGGTTCTAATTCGCTAAGCTGATGCACATAATCAGTTACGCCATGAGGTAAATTTGGTTTTAACTGCCTTGTCCACAAAACTAGCTGGTGGCCTTGGCTAGCTAATAAAGAGCAAAGTTTTTTTCCAATAAAGCCTGTACCGCCAGTGATTAAAATGCGCATACATACCTCGATAAATTTAATATACAATAACTATACAACACTTAAACAAGATACACAGCAAAGCTAGGTAAACCTGATGAAAAAAACTAACTCTGTGGTTATTAGTAAACATGCCGTGATTGGTGCAGGCTTAGCTGGTTTAGCTTGCGCTAATCGCTTACAAACCGCCAATCAAACAGTTGCAGTCTTTGAAAAAGCGCGGGGTACGGGCGGGCGCTTAAGCAGCCGTCACCGTTTGAATGCCACTTTTGATTTAGGCTGCCAGCAGCTTAATGCCTCTACCCACCAATTTAGCCAACAGCTAGAGTTATGGCAGAATAAAGGCTGGGTTGCTAGCCATGACCAACGCACCTTTTATGGTTTACCACGCATGAGCGGTTTAACCCGCCAGCTTAGCAATAACTTACAACTGCATTTAAGTACGCGCATTGTGCAGCTGCATAAAAAAGCCGATGGCTGGTGGTTAGAAGATGATTCAGCTGCACAGCACGGGCCTTTTCAGCAAGTCACCCTCGCTCTACCCGTTGCACAGGCCTTGCCGTTGCTGGCGGAACACAGCTTAGAACTTACCCAGCAACTAGAAAAAGCCGAACATTCGCCCAGCTGGGTGGCTTATTTTACTTTGCCTAAAGCCATTGCTGTTGCTGCTAGCCCTAAAATTGATAACAACACAAGTCAACCGCTGCACCGTTGGACTTTGCTTAACAATAAACCTGCCCAGCAGGGTGCGTTGCAAAAATGGGTGGTGGAAGCATCAACCGCTTGGACACAGCAACACCTAGACTTAACCAGCGCAGCAGCAGCCGATAAGCTGTTTGCCCTTTGGTGCAACGCTGCTGCTTTAGAAATACCACCACAACCTTTATTGCTGGAAGCGCACCGTTGGCTGTATGCCTTTACTGCCAAGTCTTTAGACGTAGCTTATTTGCAGGATTTATCGCAAGGCTTAAGTGTATGTGGTGACTATTTAAGTGGGCGTTTAGAAGAAGGCTTGAGTGAAGGTTTAGAAAATCAAGCTGAAGCAGCTTGGCTTTCGGGTGATAAACTGGGCAAAAAGCTTACAAAAGTTATGCAGTAACCCACCAAACATTCTACTAAACTGCTTTTAACGGTGCTTTAAGTTAAACTCATTTATTCAATAAAACTGCAACAGGCTAAGCAATGGAGACTAACCAAAACCCCTTATACCCCATTCGTGAAGTGTCGCGCCTTACTGGCGTAAATGCGGTAACGCTTCGGGCTTGGGAAAGACGCTATGGCTTAATTACGCCACAGCGCACCCCTAAGGGGCATCGTCTTTATTCAGCGGAAGACATTGAAAGTGTTCGCCGTATTTTGTTGTGGTTAGACAAGGGCGTGACGGTTAGCCAAGTCGGTGATTTACTGGATAAAACGCCTGAAGCCGACCCGCTACCCGAACCTGCTAGCGACTGGAAAAAACTGCAAGAACAATTTAAAGCCTGCTTAAAAAACTTGAACGAAGATGCTTTAGAGCAATTTTTTTGCGCCAGCTTTGCACGTTGGTCGGCCAGCCAGCTGGTTAAAGAAGTGTTTCAACCATTATTAAAGCAACTAAATAACAAAACTGCTGCACAAGGTTTGTTGCTGCGCTATTTAAGAACACGGGTGGGCGAACGGCTTCAGCAACGGCGAAATTTACTGGCGGGCCCAAAGCTTTTACTTTGTGCAACAGAAAATAACCCTAGCCAATTAGTGCTGACTTTACTGGCACTAAGCGATTTAGATTTTCAGGTGGTGTGGTTCGATCAGCCATTAATCTTGACCGAAATTGTACAAGCAGCACAACAATTTAAGCCGCAGTTATTGCTGCTAGGCAAAGGTGCTTACAATGCAGAAGCTTACCAAACCCTACAAACAGCCACGAATACTGTTGTTGCAGAACTCGCTAACCTTACTGAAATTAACTCGCT
>CAYJCB010000063.1:8401-9869 GCA_964368615.1 uncultured Halomonadaceae bacterium
TAGTTTGGTTGCGTAGTGATTTACGCCTTGAAGACAACCCAGCCCTATTTAATGCTTGCCAACAAGGCGAAGTAATCGCGGTGTTTGTACATTCACCGCAGCAGTGGCTAGAGCACGGCTGGGGACCTTTAAAAACGGCTTTTATGCTCAGCAATCTTCATGCCTTACAGCAGCAATTAAATCAGCTAAATATTCCGTTAAAAATACTTACCCTTGCAAACTTTGCTGCTGCACCCGCTGCGCTGTTACAACTTGCCCAAGAACTAAATGTTAGCGGTTTACTGTTTAACGATGAATACGAATGGAACGAACAGCAGCGCGATGCACAAGTGGTTGCAGATTTTGCTAACGCCGGTTTAGCAGTGCAGCGGTTTACCGACCAAGTAATTTTTGAACCCGGCAGAATACGCACAGGCAAGGGCGATTTTTACACAGTTTTTACGCCTTTTTACCGCAACTGGTTAAGCCAACTGCGCCCAGAACATATCGCGCCATTACCTGCACCTGCTGCACAAGCCGCCAGTATTTTAAATAGCGTTAACCAAGATGCTTTGCCCGACATTATTGCTTGTGAACAGCTACAGCACTGGCCAATTGGTGAAGCAGCAGCCCACCAAAAGCTGCAAGATTTTTGTGCAGAAGCACTTAACCAATATGACCAGCAGCGCGACTTTCCTGCCATAGAAGGCACTAGCCAAGTGTCTGCCTACCTAGCCGCTGGCGTATTATCTACCCGCCAATGCATAGCCGCAGCGCATTTTAGTTCTGCCGGTAGAATGATGGATAAAACCACTGGCGCAGGCGTTTGGGTGTGTGAACTGGTGTGGCGTGAATTTTATCGGCATTTATTAATAGGCTTTCCACGCATCAGCAAAGACCGCGCTTTTAAACCAGCGACCGAAAAATTGGCTTGGCGTTCGTTGGAAAACTCTAAAGTGCAAAGGGATTTACAGGCTTGGAAAACAGGCAACACGGGCTTTCCTATTATAGATGCTGCCATGCGCCAACTGTTAGAAACTGGTTGGATGCATAACCGCTTAAGAATGCTGGTGGCGATGTTTTTAAGCAAAAACCTACTGATTGATTGGCGAGCTGGCGAAGCATTTTTTATGCAGCATTTGATTGATGGCGACCTAGCCGCAAACAACGGTGGCTGGCAATGGGCAGCTTCAACCGGCACCGATGCAGTGCCTTACTTTCGCATCTTTAACCCCTACAGCCAATCTGCCAAATTCGACCCTGAAGGGAAATTTATTCGCCGCTTTGTTCCTGAATTAGCGCATTTAAACAACAAACAAATTCACCAACCACCTGCGAACCTATCATTTAACCCACAACTGGGTGTGGATAAGTTAAGTGGTGATTTGTTTGGGAATAGTGATGAGCTTAAAAACCAAGCCTATCCAGCGCCTATAGTGGATTTAAAACTAAGCAGAGACAGAGTAATGCAAGCTTTTGAAGCGATAAA
>CAYJCB010000063.1:9969-11676 GCA_964368615.1 uncultured Halomonadaceae bacterium
TCAGTTTTCAACTTCATCGGCCCAATACCATCTATTTTACAGTCGATATCGTGATCACCTTCAATTAGGCGAATATTCTTCACCTTGGTGCCAACTTTAACCACAGAAGAAGAACCTTTGATTTTCAGATCCTTAATCACGGTAATGCTGTCACCATCAACTAAAACAGTGCCGTGGGCATCTTTATACACTTTCTCATCGTCGCCACTGGTCTCAGCAGCATCTTTCGACCACTCATGAGCACATTCAGGGCAAACATACTGCATGCCATCATCGTAAGTATATTCAGAGCCGCACTTAGGACAGTTGGGTAAACCACTCATCGCAAAAACCTTTCTTCAAAGAATGTAAAACGCCAAGGCGTAAACCAATCGCTAGTATAACCTAAAGACCCGCTGCTGCTTTTAGCTCTGCCGCACGGTCAGTTTTTTCCCAAGGGAAGGCAGTAAAGGTTTCAATCATTTCTTTACCGTCATCATCAAACCAAGTGTAGTTAGTATCAAAAGCTTCACGGCCAAAGTGACCATAAGCAGCGGTTAGCTGATACATAGGGTGTAGCAAATCTAACATACGCGTAATGGCATAAGGACGTAGGTCAAAATGCTCACGCACTAGCTGGTTAATTAATTGTTCTGAAACTTTGCCGGTGCCGAAGGTATTAATCGACAGCGAAGTCGGCTCTGCAACACCAATGGCGTAAGAAACTTGAATTTCACAACGGTCAGCCAAACCAGCAGCCACTAAGTTTTTGGCTACATAACGTGCTGCATAAGCCGCTGAACGGTCAACTTTAGAAGGGTCTTTACCCGAAAAAGCACCGCCACCATGACGCGCCATACCGCCGTAGGTATCGACAATAATTTTACGACCCGTTAAACCACAGTCGCCCACTGGGCCACCAATCACAAACTTACCCGTTGGGTTAATATGGTACTTGGTATTTTTATCTAACAAATCAGCGGGAATCACCTGCTTAACAATCAGCTCCATCACCGCTTCTTGTAAGTCTTTTTGGCTAACTTCAGGGTTGTGCTGAGTGGACAAAACAATCGCATCAATACCTACAACCTTGCCATTTTCATAACGGCAAGTAACTTGGCTTTTAGCGTCGGGGCGTAGCCAGTTTAATTGACCGCTTTTACGCACTTCAGCTTGGCGCTCAACCAAACGGTGCGCTAGAGTGATGGGTGCTGGCATCAGCACATCGGTTTCATTCGAGGCATAACCAAACATCAAACCTTGGTCGCCAGCACCTTGGTCTTCAGGGCTTTGACGATCCACACCCTGAGCAATATCAGCTGACTGCTTACCAATAATATTAATTACGCCACAAGTATCACCATCAAAACCTACGTCCGATGAATTGTAACCTATGTCTTTAATCACGTTACGCACTAGGTCTTCTAAATCGACCCAAGCCGAAGTGGTTATTTCACCACCCACAATCGCCACGCCAGTTTTAACCATGGTTTCACAAGCAACACGCGCTTGTTTATCACGGGCAATCAGTGCATCAAGCACCGCGTCAGAAATTTGGTCAGCTAGTTTATCGGGGTGACCTTCGGAAACAGATTCCGAGGTAAATAAAGAATATTCACTCATGTTAGAGCAGCTCCTGATAGCTTTTTTAGATGGCTAGCATTCTACCCAGCCCACCCTAATATTGCACTTGAAAAAGACCTAGCTTAAAGATGAACAGAAATCTTT
>CAYJCB010000064.1:0-11474 GCA_964368615.1 uncultured Halomonadaceae bacterium
TATAAGGCTACATTAAAAATAGATGAGGAATAAAAAAATGCGCTTAATTAGACATTTCAAATATGCTGCAAGCTCTATCTTAGGAGTCGTAGGACTAGTGACTTTAAGCGGTAATCTACTGGCTGATGACGGTTATCATGCTCAATATGCAAACCGCTTTGAAGCTTTACCCGCTATTTCACCGATTCCAGCCAATAACAGCTTAACCAAAGCTAAGGTTGAGTTAGGTAAAATGCTGTTTTTTGAACCACGCATTTCAGGTAGTGGTGTGATTAGCTGTGCAACTTGCCATAACCCTGCGTTAGGTTGGACAGACCGCATTCCACGCGCAACCGGTCATGCTGCCCAAGTGGGTGAGCGTAATACACCAACAGTACTTAACTCAGGTTTTTTTGGTGCTCAGTTTTGGGATGGTCGTGCTGCTGACTTAGAAGAACAGGCGCTTGGTCCTATTGAAGCCGATATTGAAATGAATATGTCGCTTGACGACGCCATCACACGTTTAAAAGGTTTTAAAGAATACCAAGATGCTTTTGCCAGAGCCTATGGTGGTAATGGTGAAAAGCAAATAACGCCAAATAACGTAGCGCATGCTATGGCAAGTTTTCAACGGACTTTGAACACGCCTAATTCAACTTTTGATCGTTATTTAAGCGGTGACTTAAACGCACTAACGGAACAGCAGAAACGTGGTATGGCATTATTTGCTGACAGTGGTTGTGGTGCTTGCCACTCGGGTCCAGCAATGACTGATAGCTATTTTCACGTTATTAAAGTACCAGGATCAACTGATTTAGGGCGCTTTTTGGTAACCGGTGATGAAGCAGACAAACATGCCTTTAAAACTCCCACTCTGCGTAATGTTGCTGTTACCTACCCTTATTTCAACAATGGTGGCACGGCGACATTAGAAGAAGCAGTACAGGTTATGGGTAAAGAAATGCTAGGCCGTGAATATAAGAAGAGCCAAGTGGCTGATATAGTTGCCTTCTTGCATTCTTTAACTGGCGAAATGCCACACATAGAAATTCCTGCCCTGCCATAGCTTTAAATTATTTTGATCAATAAAAGCCTAATTTGTGTTGTTTCGCAAATTAGGCTTTTTTATGGCTTTTTAGTGACTGTTACTAGACAAACGCTAATAAGAAAGATTAGTATTAGCATTGTATGGTCAGCCAGCCAAAAAGTTCCCGCTATTTTGAAAAAAATAAATGTCCTTTCATAGCAAGCCAGCCAAAAAAGTTCTTAAAAGTTTTTTGACTGGAGGCTTTAAATGTCTAGCGCCACAAATGATTCGTCTTTTTTAACCCGTTCGTTTTTAACCACGCCGCTAAGTGCTGCAGTTGCTCTTTGCTTGTTTGCCGGTTCAACCTCGCTTTACGCTAAAGATTCCCAAGAAATGGATACCTTGGTTGTGACAGCAGCAGGTTATGAACAGAAGTTAACCGATGCGCCTGCCAGTGTTACGGTGATTACTGCTGCTGAACTACGCTCACGTCCTTACACCAGCTTGTTAGATGCTATGCGTGATGTAGAAGGTATTGATTTAGGCACAGGTCAAGATAAAAGCGGCCAAGGCAGTATTTCTATGCGTGGCTTGGGCAGCGATTACACGCTAGTGTTAATTGATGGCAAGCGCCAAAACAACAACGGTGATATTTACCCGAATGGTTTTGGTGGTTTTCAGTCAGCACACATTCCACCGCTAGATATGATTGAACGCATTGAAGTGGTACGCGGCCCTATGTCAACGCTGTATGGCGCTGATGCGATGGGTGGGGTGATTAATATCATCACTAAACGCGTTACCGATAAGTGGGTTGGTTCGATTACTCACGGGCGTACCTTCCAAGAAAATTCTGCTTTAGGTAACGATACAACCACTGATTTTGCCGTTGCTGGCCCACTGATTAAAGACTTGTTGGGTCTTAGCGTGCGTGGGTCTATTTATGATAAAGAAGAATCGACCCCTGAATATGCTGCAACAACCGACCCTTCAGGTAAGCCTTACCAGCCTAGTACTGGTTTTGGTGGCGGTGGTTCAACGTCTGATAATACCAACTACACTTCAGGCTTTCGTTTGGCTTTAACGCCCGATGCCCAAAACGAAATTTTATTAGATTATGATATTTCACGCCAAAAATACGATAACCGCGAAGCCCAGTTTGGTACGCTAGATTCTGCTGAAACCATTTTAGCCAAAGCGCAAGTAGGCTATGAAGCTACGCAGCGTACTTCACGTGACCAAATCTCGTTAACTCATGTGGGCAAATGGGATTTTGGACGCAGCGAAGTTACCTTAACCCACCTTAAAACTGAAAATGACGGGCGTTCCTTGCCGTTAAGTTTAGAGCAGCGTATCGCTCTACGCGATAAAAAAGCTGATGGAGAAACTGCAGCACAAGATTTAGCTTGGATAGAAGCTAACTTGTTGCCGCGCCCTAACCGTGATTTAGCCAGCAAAGGTTTAACCCTAGATGCTAAGTTAGAATTACCTTTGGGCGATCACTTTGCTGTGGTGGGTGGCCAAGTGATTGACCAAGAAATGACCGATAACGTGTTTGGTATTTTGGGTGCTGGTTATGAAGGTGGTGCGGTACAAAAACACAAACAATTTTCATTGTTTGCAGAAGATAACTGGGCGTTAACGCAGGATTTCACTTTAACGGGTGGTTTGCGTTATGACGACCACAGCGAATTTGGTGGGCATGTTTCTCCTAGGGTTTATGGTGTGTATAACGTGACTAATGCTTGGACAGTTAAAGGTGGTGTAAGTACAGGTTATAAAACACCCAAAACTTCTGACTTGTATGCGGGTATTACGGGCTTTGGTGATCAAGGGACTAGTCCTTGGGCAGGTAACCCTGACTTAAAACCTGAAACGAGTGTCAGTGGTGAACTAGCCGCTTACTTTACTGCTGAAGATGGGCATACTTTTAATGCCACCTTGTTTATGACGCAGTTTAAAGACAAAATTCAAAATATTGATAACTGCCAAGCCAACCCATCGGGTAGTAAAGCCTGTGCCAACATTAATTCCGCTTGGACAGACTCGGTGGCAAAGGGTGGTTTTAACCAGAAAATTAACTACAAGGGCAATGTTTCTGAAGCAGAAATTAAGGGCTTAGAATTAGCTGGTCGTTACTTGCTGCCTTTTAACTTATCTTTAAAAGCTAACTACACTCATACCGATACTGAAGTGACTAAAGGCCCTGCCAAAGGCCGCCCGTTAACGGGTAATCCAACTAGCGCTTCGGCTAGTTCTGCGGATACGCCTGCCAAGCACATGGCAAACTTAAGCTTAAATTGGCAGGCTAGCCAAGACTTAGATATGTACTTTGGTATGTATGCTGAAATGGATCGTGTGCGTGGTTGGGATGCCGATGGTAAGTATTTGCCTGACTACAAGTCTTACCAAGTTTTCCACCTAGGCGGCAGCTATAACGTGTCTGAAACTTTAACTATTTCTGCCCGTGTCAATAACTTGTTTGATAAAGATTTCTCTACTTATGACGTAGATTGGAAAGATAATGCGGGGCAGTGGGAAGCCACTAAGCTAGACGATTATAAAGTGATTGATAAGTCGCGTAACTTCTGGCTTTCAGCGAATATGCGTTTCTAAAAATACTTAATTTATTTTAAATTAACCAGCCGTTGGCAACAGCGACTGGTTTTTTTATCGGCTTTTTCTACCCTAGTGTGTTAGAATAAACGCCTCTTAGCCACTCTCAGGAATTTATGTTTAGTTGCAGCTTAGGCTTCAGCACCTCATTAACACCCCACCTTTTTGAAATCACTTGGCGCGGTGAGCTTTAAAGCAATTACTGCTTTTTCTCATCAAAATGTTTTTCGCTAATTTAATGATTTTAAAAAAATGTATGGAAGCTCTCAAAAAGCGCTGATTTTATCAAGCAAACTGCTTACAGTGTTTTTTCAGAGAATCCCTCAAGGGGTTTCAAAATGTATTATTGGATAATGCTTGCACTAGCAGTCCTAGCTGAAGTTATCAGTACCGTAGGCATGAAATTTGCCGCTACCAGTTCACCTGTTCTTGGCTACTTGCTAATGGCAGTGATGATCTCCTTCTCTTTCTATGCTTTTTCTCGTGCCGTTGTGCGTATTCCTTTAGCGGTTTCTTATGCTATTTGGGAAGGCTTAGGCTTGTTCTTAATTGGTCTTTCTGGCGTGGTGTTCTTTGGTGAATACCTAAGCCCAAATGAGATACTGGCTGTTAGTATTATGATGTTCGGTCTAATGCTGGTGACTTTTGATAAAGGTCCAAAAGATCAACAAGATGAAGATGAAGTTGTTGAATTAAATACAGCTAATATGACTAAGCAATTAATGACTAAGGAGTTAACTGTATGATTATTCCAGTGTCGTTATTGTTAGGTTCAGTTTCGTTAGACTTGGTTGCTACCTATTGTGTTAAGCGTTCTAAAGGCTTTAAGCGCGTGGCTTGGGGCGTGGTTGGCCTAGTGTCTATAATACTGGCTTTTGTACTGCTGAGCTTTGTTGTGCGCTATATGCCGTTAGGTATTGCTTATTCAATTTGGGGTAGTTTAGGCGTGTTGGGTACAGTGCTGATTGACCGCTTTGTGTTTAATTCGCGCTTAGGCAAACAGGGTTTAATAGGCATTGTATTTATTATTATTGGTATTGTTGCCCTACAGCTTTAAGGCTGTAGAGCAAGCCAGACTTAGCTTAGAGTTGCTAGCCAATACCCTGATCGTCAGGGTGAAAAGAAGCCGTTAGCTCTGGGCTATGGCTGCAAAGGCTGATTAATAAGCGAGCAATTAGATCGTGCATAATAAGCGTTTTACGGTTGTTGGTTGTTTCGTAATGGCTTTTGATTTGCTCTTTAAGTTTTAGGTCGCCCGACACTTCAACCAGTATGTCAACTTTATCAACTGCTTTGACTAATTCCATAGGATCAGTAAAACAAGGAATTTTATGCTCGGCTGCTAGCTGCATACCTGGTGATTTAGAATCGACATCAGCTACGCCAAGAATATTAATGTAGTTGTACTTTAATAAATCTTGCAGCAAAGGTGTTCCTGTTCTGCCCGCGCCAATCAAGGCGATACTTAACGTTTGACTCATCTTGCTTTCTCCTTTTTTATTTTAGTGCTTACCTTAAATGTTCTTTTAGCTTACCTTTAAATTGATCCATCAGGAAAGGTTAATTAATTGACACTATCAGTTCTTCTTATGTTTTTTGCTTGTGGTATTAAAAAAACATGCTAGCTTGAATCATATTTTGATTGATGGTTTTAGATTGAGGTAGCTTTGTGGATAAAAAAACTGATAATAAAAACACTAAACCCGTCGAGCCGCTGAGTCTTGATCTGTTGGGTATTGTTTATAGTGTTAAAGATGATAATGAGCTGTGGGCAGAGTTTAATCCTTTAGAAACGACGCGCGAGCTAAGCCTTCAGCAGTTTACTATGCTTACCTTTAAGGCGGGTTATTTACCCGAAGACTACCCACTGATTGCTGCCAATGTTGCAGTTTTTTTAGATGCGGTGCGTCGTCGCCAGCCACAGATTAGCTGTATTAGTGTGCCGCAAGATGCGCATGTTGAAGTTTTTTTAAGCCCCGACAAGCTTTTAGCTGGCATGGTTTTGTATGGCGCTCAAGGTTTGGGTAAGCCGATTGATGCTGCAGCTTTAGACTTAGCACTTAAAAAATCTAAGATTGCTTACGGTTTAATCGACGGTATATTAGATGATTTGCTTAATGGAGCTTTGGCAGATAGCTTGCGTAATACGAGTGATAGCTACTGTACCGTTATTGCTTATGGCGAAGCCCATTTTCACGGTGAAGATGCTACTTTAGAAGTTTTAATAGAAGACGCTTCTGACCGGCGACCGATACAAGATGAGCACCAACGCATGCACTACCTTGAAAAAGGTGATTTCCCCTATATAGAAGAAGGAACCCCTTTGTTACGGCGCTATCCGCCCACTAAGGGCAAGCCTGGCATGAATGTGAATGGTAAAGCCATTCGCGCGAAAGATGGTAAAGATATTCAGTTTCGCTTAAAAGATGCCAGTGTGAAAGCATCTGAAACTGATGAAAACCTTTTGATTGCAGCGATATCAGGTTTGCCGGTGCTGTATGACAAGGGTGCACAAATAGAAGAAACCTTAAAAATAGACAATGTTGATTTAACAACAGGGCATGTGCGTTACCGAGGCAGTATTGAGGTTAAAGGTGATGTGCGCGATGGAATGCAGGTGGTTGCCACGGGTGATATTAAAATTCTTGGCGGTGTTGACGCAGCCTTTATTAAAGCCGGTGGTCATATCGAAGTGATTGGTGGCGCTATAGGGCACCAAGATGCTGAATTTACCACGGGAAAAGCTGCACTTAAAGCTGCTTGCACTATTAAAGTACGTTTTGCGCACGAAGCGATTCTTGAAGCAGGCCAAGAGATTATTGTAAGCAATCAGGTGATGCACTCTAATTTAACGTCTGGTACTTTTATTCAAATATTGGGCAAAGGGCAAGCGGTAGGTGGCAGCATGAAAGCCGTTGATTACATTGAATTAAACACCACTGGTGCGATTGCCTACAGCGAAACCAAGCTAGAAGTGGGTGAATGTTCTGAACTGCAAGTTCAGTACACTGCTCTGCTGGCAATGCTGAATCAAATTGATGATAAAAAGTACCGATTAATTGAATTGGCGCGTAAAGTGCGTCAAAAAGGCCGTGCCGAAGTTTTGAAAATGAAAGATAAGCTAATTGCCGCAAAAGAAACAATACAAGAAGAAGCACGTCAGCTGAATGTTTCTTTAGCCGCGATTGAACAGCAGTTAAAACGTTTTTATGCTGCTAAGGTAATTGTTGCTCGCCGCGCTTATCCGGGTACTTACATTGTTCTGGCGGGTTCACACCTTGATGTGAATAAAGAGCTGGATAAAATCACTTTTTATTTAGAAGACGGGCAGGTAAAAACCCGTCAATAGCTGTTTTAAGCAAGCTGTTTTAGGTAAGCCGTTTTAAGGCAGCACTTTTTTAAAGGGTTTGATGCTTACCTGCTGGTAAACACCGGCTGCAACGTAAGGGTCGGCATCGGCCCAAGCTTGTGCTGCTTCTAGGCTTGCAAATTCTGCAACCACTAGGCTGCCTGTAAAACCTGCTTCACCGGGGTTTTCGCTGTCAATCGCTGGGTTAGGGCCAGCTAGCAGTAAACGCCCTTCATCGCGCAACACTTCTAAACGGGCTAGGTGTTCTGGTCTAGCCTGCATTCTTTGCTGCAATGTATCGGGTTTGTCGGTGCAAATTAGCGCATAAAACATTCAACTTTTCTCCTTGCAAAAATGTTAATCTGATTACCTTAAAAGTAATCAGTGGTCGTTATGTCTTCTTTATTGATTCAAGAATGCGATTATCACATGCATTCCACCGCATCAGACGGTTCGTTAAGCCCCACGGCGTTAATGGTGTTCGCTGCTGAGCAAGGTATTAAAGAGTTGGCTTTAACCGACCATGATACCTTCGACGGCGTTGCCGAAGCCACTATTGCTGCAAAACAGCAGGGCATACGCTTAATACCTGCTATGGAATTTTCTTGCAGCTGGCAGGGCATTACTATTCACCTAGTGGCTTTGTGGCCAGCAGGTTTAAACCCAGCTGCGCACGACTTAGCCGAAGCGCAGCGTAAAGCCCGCTGGAGTCGCGCTGAACAAATCATCGAAAGGCTAGCCAAAACTTCTGCCCCGCTTGAATTGGAAACCGTCCTGAAATATTCTAACGGTGGCGTACCGGGTCGCCCACATTTTGCTGAAGCGATGGTAGCTGCTGGCTATGTGACTAACCACAGTCAGGCGTTTCGCAAATGGTTAGGCAGCGGTAAACTAGGCGATATTAAAGGCCATTGGAAGCTGCTTAGTGACGCCGTACCTTGGTTGGTTGAAACCGGCGCTTTTGTTAGCCTAGCGCACCCACAATATTATAAATTAACGCGCAGCAAGCGTAAGCGTTTAATTGTGGCCTTTGCTGAAGCGGGTGGTCATGCTGTTGAAGTAGTGAGCGGCCAGCAAGATCCGCAGCAAACCCAAAGTTTATTACGCCTAACAGAAGAGTTGCAGCTTAAATTAACTTGGGGCAGCGACTTTCATCACCTAGGTATTGTTTGTCCTGCACCGGGTCGTTATGCAGCGTTACCGAATGCTTGTATTCCTTTAAGCCAAGTATTTAATCTTTAAGTGAAGTGCTTAACTAGAGAGTGATTGTTTATGAGCCAATTTTTTGAAATACATCCCGACAACCCCCAGCAACGGCTTATTCAGCAGGCTGTCACTATTTTACGTGATGGTGGTGTAATTGCTTACCCAACCGATTCTGCTTATGCGCTAGGCTGCTGCGTTGGCGAAAAGAAGGCGGTTGAGCGAATTAAGCGCATTCGTAACCTTGATGATAAGCATAATTTTACGCTAATGTGCCCTGATTTATCCGACCTTTCTACTTATGCCAAGGTTGATAACGTGGTGTTTCGTATGCTTAAAAATGCCACGCCTGGCCCTTATACGTTTATTTTAAACGCGACCAGCGAAGTGCCGCGTCTGCTGTTGCACCCTAAGCGTCGTACTATAGGTTTGCGTGTGCCTGACCATACGTTAACCCGTGCTTTGTTGGCAGAATTAGGTACCGCCATGATGAGCGTTACGCTGATTATGCCCGACGAAGAGCTGCCTTTATTTGACGCACAAGCCATTCAAGAGCGTTTAGGTAAATTGGTAGATTTAGTAATTGACGGTGGTACTTGTTCGATAGAGCCAACGTCCGTTATTAATTTGTGTACGGGTGTGCCAGAAATAATCCGTGAAGGCCGTGGTGATTTATCGGCTTTTGGTAGTTAACGACACCTGTGCAACTAGAACTTTTAGCTAGGGTTGATGGCGAGCCTTACACGCAGCTGCCGGAAGATTTATTTATTCCGCCAGAGGCGTTAAGGGTTTTTTTAGAAACCTTTGAAGGCCCGCTAGATTTATTGCTGTATTTAATTCGTAAACATAATCTAGATATTCTAACTATTAACGTGGCTGAAATTACTCGCCAATACATAGGTTATTTAGATTTAATGCAGGATTTACACATAGAATTAGCCGCTGAATACCTAGTGATGGCGGCGTTGTTAGCCGAAATAAAATCGCGTAGTTTGTTGCCACGCCAAACTGTGTTAGACGAAGCCGATGAAGAAGACCCTCGCGCTGAATTAATTCGCCGCTTGCTTGAATATGAGCGATTTAAAGCAGCAGCAGAACGCCTTGATGACTTGCCACGCCAAGAAAGGGATATTTTTCCTGTTAACGCTAACCTGCCTAGCTTAGAAAACCGTGTGTTGCACCCAGAAGTTGAATTGCAGGAAGTGCTGCTGGCTTTTGCACGGTTAATGCAACGTTCAGATTTATTGGTACATCACCAAGTTAGCCGTGAACCGCTGTCTATTCGGGAACGCATGACGCAGATTTTAGACCATTTAAAAGACGCACCAAGCTACTTAGCTTTTGAGGTGCTGTTTGATTTAACTGAAGGTCGGCAAGGCTGGGTGGTTACTTTTATAGCCTTATTAGAATTGGTTAAAGAACAGCTTATCGAGCTAGTTCAAACCCAGTTATTTGCAATGATTCATGTAAAGATAAAAGATGAAGTTTTGGAATGAACGAGTTTTCTTTGCAGCAATTAACGCGCATTGTGCAGGCTTTACTGTTAGCCACTAAAACACCTTTAATGCCCGATCAGTTAGCAGCAGTTTTTGATGAATATCAACGCCCTACGCTTAACAAGTTGCGTGAAGTTTTGGCTATTTTGCAACAAGAGTCTGTTGGTTCTAGCCAAGAGTTAGTTGAAGTTGCTGGTGGTTTTCGTTACCAAATTAAAGCTGATTATGCGCCTTGGGTAAGTCGTTTATTCGATGAAAAACCACCGCGTTATTCCCGTGCGCTATTAGAAACCTTGTCGTTAATTGCTTATCGCCAGCCAGTGACGCGCGGTGAAATTGAAGACGTACGCGGTGTTAGCGTGAGTTCGCAAATTATTCGCACCCTTGAAGAAAGGGAGTGGATAAGGGTTATTGGGCACCGTGAAGTGCCAGGTAGACCTGCCCTTTTTGCCACTACACGGCATTTTTTAGATTATTTTAATTTAAAAAGCTTAAATGAGCTGCCAGCACTTGATGCCTTGCGCGAGCTAGCAGAAAATGAGCAGCAAGAATGGCAAGATGATTTAGACCAAGCACCACGTTCGCCCTTGTTAGATTTATTTGACGGTGAAGCTAATGAGGCTGATAGTGAGGCAGATGATCCTGAAAGTTTAGGTGACTTGTTAGACCAAGATTTACCTGATGTTAAAGAATTAACCTTTGCTGATTTAGCAGAACGTTTTGAAACCAACGGAGAGTAATTCTCCACCCATTTCCCCACCGTGTGTGAACACCTATGAAAAATAAACAATATTTTAATGCCCCTAAAACTGAAGTTGTTGATTTAACTCCAGAAAAAACTGAAAAACTGCAAAAAGTGTTAGCCCGTTCTGGCTTGGGTTCGCGCCGTGAAATGGAAACGGTGATTGATGCTGGTTTAGTGATCGTGAATGGCCGTACTGCTGTTTTGGGTGATCGTATTTCTAGCCAAGACCGTGTAACGGTTAAAGGCCGTCCTGTGCAGCTTAAAGGCGAAGATGACTTACCCCGCAGGGTTATCATGTATAACAAGCCTGAAGGCGAGCTAGTAACGCGTAAAGACCCTGAAGGCCGCCGTACGGTGTTCGACCACCTGCCTAAGTTGCGTGGCGAGCGTTGGATTGCGATTGGTCGCCTTGATATTAATACCGCTGGCTTGTTGTTGTTTACTAACGATGGCGAGTTGGCGAACCGTTTAATGCACCCTTCGCACCAAGTTGAGCGCGAATATGCGGTGCGTGTAATGGGCGCTGTTACCGAAGAAATGTTACAAGCCATGCAAGATGGCGTAATGCTAGAAGATGGTTTAGCCAGTTTTTCTGCCATTCAGTTGGTGGGCGGTGAAGGCATTAACGTTTGGTACCACGTGGTTATCAACGAAGGGCGTAATCGTGAAGTTCGCCGTTTGTGGGAATCGCAAGGCGTAACGGTTAGCCGCCTAAAACGGGTTCGTTATGGCAATATTTATTTAGATAAGCGCACCAAAATGGGTGAATGGATAGAATTAACGCAAAATGAAGTTGATGAGCTTTCTGCGTTAGGTGGCTTGGCTGTAAAAACAGTAGAAGCCATACCTACTGGGCGTCCTGGACAGAAAAATCGTGGTCATTCACGTAAGCCTGTGCACGCAATTGGTCGTCGCTCTAAATAAATATGAATTATTTTGTGTTTATTTTGCTTTAGGGGGTTGCAATAGTTCTTAGAAAAGTTACTATATGCACCGCGTTACAGGGGCCGTTAGCTCAGTGGTAGAGCAGTTGGCTTTTAACCAATTGGTCGCAGGTTC
>CAYJCB010000065.1:0-5580 GCA_964368615.1 uncultured Halomonadaceae bacterium
TATGGAATATCTTATCTAGACCCCAGAACTCAAAAACTTATAGGTATAGATAGCGACCTAGCCTTAGAGTTAGCAAAAGACTTAAAAGTAGAAATAGAATATGTGCAAAGTTCTTTTCCAACAGTTATTGAAGATTTAAATAAAAACAAGTGCGACATTGCGATGTTTGCTATTGGAAAAACTGCATCAAGAACAAAAAAAATACGTTTTACAACACCACATCTTTCAAGTGATGTTTATGCAATTACAACAAAAACAAATAGAAAAATAAACAGCTGGAATGACATAGATAAAAAAAACGTAATCGTAGCGGTAGGTAAAGACACCTATCATGAAACCGTTATGAAAGAAAAACTAAAAAATGCACAGATTTTAATTGCAAAAGATTTTTACACTAGATCACATGAAGTTATTTCGGGTCGTGCAGATGTTTTTATGACTGACTATCCTTATGCTAAAAAAATGTTAGCTGAAACAGATTGGGCAAAACTTATCTCACCAACAACTGAGTACCATAAAACAACTTACGCTTGGGCAATGAACTATGGAGATGACAAATTCTATAATAGAATTGAAGAATTCATAAAAGAAATAAAAAAAGATGGCAGGCTTGTAAGTTTAGCTAAAAAAAATGCTCTTGAAGCTATAATAAAAAATGACTAAAAAAACCATGATAGAAAAAAAACTAAAAGACACTTACAAAGCAGCAATAATAACTATAATTATACTACTTATTATTATAGGTGGTGTAAACTTATCTTTATCTATTTTGAAAAATGAAGCCATAGACACCAACTTAAAAATTGCTGACTTTCACGCAAACTCTTTATCTGAACAAATAAAGCAAACCTTCATAAGCCTAGATATTACTATAAAAGAAATCGACAACTCTATAGTAAAAAAAGAAGACTTAAATCTACTAAAAAACAAGTTTAAAAACATAATAGCAAGCAATGCTTACATTCGTTCTATAAGCCTGTTAGACAAAGACCATAAAATCATTAGCAGCTCTAACGAAAAAAATATTGGAGTCGAAATTACTGACAGTAACTTTCATCCAAAACCCATGTTTAACAATAAAATATTAAGATTTGGAAACCCTTGGATAGGTAGAGACTTTGAAGATGGTAAAGATATTATTACTTTAATTTCTATAGATAAAAAAAGCGCAAGCTTTTTACCAATCATAAGAAAAATAACTGTTAATGACGAAGTTTTTTTTATAGCTATAAATATTAATAGTGACTACTTCATCAACAAATACTCAACAAATTTAGAAAACAATTTTGCAACGCTTGAGTTAATTAGAATTGATGGAATGCTACTATTTTCATCAAATAAGAACCGGCAAGTTGGTGCTTTAATAGAAAACTCAGCACTCATTGAAGAAGCTATTCAAAAAAGTAAATCTTTAGGGATAGAGACAATAAACAATAAACAATATTTAACAAGCTATAGGCTAATAGAAACGTTTCCTTTGAACGTTGCTATAGGACTAGACTTTGAAAAAACCATGACTAAATGGGAAGAAAAAAGAATAACAATCATTCTAATTGTTACCCTTTTAGTGCTGTTTCTAATCGCTTTAGTTTTTATTCTTATATATCGCTATTCAAAAGAAAAGCAACATGAATTAGAATTTCAAAAATCCACCCAAAGAATACTTGAAAAAGCAAAAGAACTCGCAGAAAAAGCAAATATAGAAAAATCAGACTTTTTAGCAAACATGAGCCATGAAATAAGAACGCCTTTAAATGGAATAATGGGTTTAACAGACTTAGTACTTAGAAGCACTCTTGATGAAAAGCAAAGAGATTATTTACAAAAAGCTCAAAAATCATCAAATATACTTTTAAGTCTTATTAACGATATTTTAGATTATTCAAAAATAGAAGCAGGAAAACTAAATTTAGAACACAGAGCTTTTAACCTTGATGAGGTAATAGGTAGTGTTATCGACTTATTTGAACATGAAGCAAGTAACCGTAACCTATTATTAGAAATAGACACACCCCCAAACCTAAACTTAGTTGGAGACTCGCTGAGGCTACGCCAAGTACTGACCAATATCGTTGGCAATGCTATAAAGTTTACTAAAAAGGGTTTTGTAAAAGTAACTATAAGCATTAAAAATGAAGATAAAAACTCTATTAATCTAGACTTCAGTATAAAAGACAGCGGTATAGGTATGTGTCAAGAAGTACAAGAAAGCCTCTTCAAAAAATTTACTCAAGCAGACAGCTCTATCACACGAGAGTACGGTGGTACTGGTTTAGGATTATCAATATCAAAACAGCTAGTAGAGCTTATGGGCGGTAAAATATCGCTTGAGTCATCACTTGGCGTTGGTAGTGATTTTATGTTTAGCATAAAATTTACTAAGCAAGAAACACTCACCGCTGAAAAAACAAAACAACCAATAAAAGAAAAAAATAAATTTAAAAGCTGCATTATCTTACTAGTAGAAGATAATTCTATTAATCAATTAGTTGTAGTAGGTATACTAGAAAATTTAGGTATTAATGTAGATATAGCAAACAATGGCAAAGAAGCTGTTGATAAAGCAAAAATCAAAAACTATGACCTTATTTTGATGGACATTCAAATGCCTATAATGGATGGCTTTGAAGCCACAAAGAAAATAAGAAATTTCAATAAAGATATACCTATTATTGCATTAAGTGCAGCTGTACTGATTGAAGACAAAGAAAAAACTAAGCAAGCAGGTATGAATGCACATTTAGAAAAACCGATAGACCAACAAAAACTAAGTAATATTATATCGCAATACTTAGATATAGATAATATATCACCTAAACTAGAAAACTTAAAAAAAGAATCCTTAAAAAATGAGTCGTTAGTAAGTAAAGACTGTTTTTATGGCGTAGATATTCAAGACCTTAAAGGCAGAGTTGGAGATAACCCAGAAATCATTAAACAGCTACTATTAAGTTTTTGTGATGACTACCAATTCCCAGAAGAAAAATTTGACATTTCAATAATTGAAACTGACAACTTTGATAAAGCTATACATGCCCTAAAAGGTATTAGTGGAAACATTTCATTAACTGATATTTTTGAACTATCAAAAAAAATCTACGAAAGCAATTCAAGTGATAAAAAAACAGAGCTAACGTTAAAGCTTATAGAATTACTGAAAAAGACCAGAGAAAAACTAATCATTGAACTCAATAGTAATAGCTATCGCAGTGAAGCAAGTGTTCATTATAAAATAAATGATGAAGCACAGTTTTTAAAAGAATTTATGGATAATTTAGATAACTTTATTGCAATGACTCCAGAGCAGGTAAATATTTTTTTACAGCTACTAAAAAAACATACTGCTCCAGAAGAATTATTAAGCATAAAAAATGATTTAAATAATTATAAGTATGAAGAAGCAGGCTATAAAATTAAAAAAATTAAGTTACATTGATTTTAAAATCTATGCATCATCTAAGATTAAAACGATTAAATCTTTTGGGCCGTGTGCGCCATAGGCTAAAACTTGCTCAATATCAGCAGTTTTAGACGGCCCAGAAATAAGCAGCAGATTACTAGGCATTGGCCTTGGCCAAGCTTGTTGAGCTTGATACAAGTTGTCATAAATCTGACTGGCTTTAAGCAAAGCTATGTGCAACGGCGGCACTAAACTCATTAAGCGCGGTTCATCTACACTTGGCTGAACAACCAAAGTACCCGTTGCAGCAATACCAGCGAGTGTGCCAGTAAAACTGGCGGGTACATCATCAAACAATTCACGCTTCCAAGCTTCAATCGGGCGATCATAAGCTAACAACTGCAAAGCTTGAGGTTGAGTTTTAGAGTAGTTGTTTAATACTTTGCCATGTTCAGTTTCAGGCGCTATTAATAGCTTATTTACTTGGCGCTCAGCTAATAATTGACACAGCAACGCTGGCCACTCATTACTTAGCGTAAGGTGAACCTCACCCTGCACAGCAGTCATTAATGCTTTTAAGCGTGTTACCCTTTCTGTTGCGCTATAACGCCAAGGTTCATCGACTAAAGTGGCATCAAAAGGATCATCCAGCGGCGTGGTACCAACAAGGCTGCTGCGTAAACTGGCTAAAATTTTATCTCTGGCGCTCATGACTTTTTCTCCAAATGCTGTTTTGCTAACTCATGCAAACTACGCGCAGCAGGTTTAGGGGCGCTATGATTTTCTGTCCAAGGGCCTAGGCGCTTAGGTGTTAAACCACGCAGGCGAGTGGCAAGAAAAATGCCCGTTTTATACAACCAAGGTACCCGATTAAAATATTGCCAGCCCAACCATAACAAACGCTCTTTAGCTGAATATCGGCTACCTTGCCCACGCATCACCTGCGGTTGTTGTTGCAGTGATTTAACATTTTCTTCACGCAAGCGACGCAACAGGGCAGGAATCGGAATTTTTACAGGGCAAACTTCACCACAAGCACCACACAAAGAAGAAGCCGAAGGGTGATCTGGAGTATTTTCTAAACCTAATAAGTGTGGTGAAATAATTTTACCAATCGGGCCAGGGTAAACCGTGCCATAAGCTTGCCCACCAATGCGAGTATAAACAGGGCAATGGTTCATACAGGCACCACAGCGAATGCAGTTCAGTGTTTGCCTTAATTCGCTGTCTGCAAAAGCTTGGCTGCGGCCATTGTCTAGCAGCACTAGGTGCACTTCTTCGGGACCGTCTAGCTCACCCTTTTGGCGTGGCGCAGAAATCATATTGACATAAGTGGTAATGCCTTGACCCAGCGCTGAACGAGTCAGCAAAGACAAAAGTGGCACAGTATCTTGTAAATTAGCCACCACTTTTTCAATGCCTGTTACAGCAATGTGTACCGGTGGCACAGTTGTCGACATACGGCCATTGCCTTCGTTTTCTACCAACAACAAAGTACCCGTTTCTGCGACCGCAAAGTTAACTCCTGAAATACCAATATCAGCATGAAAGAACTTCTCGCGCAAAATACCCCGTGCAAACTGAATCAAGCTGTCAACATCATCGGTATAGGGTAGGGCTAAACGGCTTTCAAAAAGTTTACCCACCTGCTGCGCATTTTTATGAATCGCTGGCATTATAATGTGCGTGGGTTTTTCATTATCCAATTGAATAATATACTCGCCCATATCCGATTCCAGCGCTTCAATGCCATGTTCGGTGAGGTGTTCATTCATGGCCATTTCTTCACTGACCATCGACTTACCTTTAATCACCTGCTTAGCATTACGCGCTTGGGCAATGTTTAAAACAATGGCATTGGCTTCTTCTGTGGTGCTAGCCCAATGTACTTGAATACCCTGCTGGGTTAAGTTGGTCTCTAGTTGTTCCAATAAATCAGGCAGTTGCGATAAAGCCCTAGCCTTAATTTTATTACCCAATTCACGCAGATTCTCGCGTTCCTCTTCGTCAGGCATCGAAATAATGCGCTTGCTGATTAACGAGTCCATCGCGCTGCGCATATTACTGCGTAGCTGCTGGTCTTTTAACGCTTTACGCGCGTTAGTTTTTAAATGGCGTGAAGTAATATCGACAAGAGGAATGATTTGGCTAGTCATGGTGCAGCTCCTGTTTAGCCTGAG
>CAYJCB010000065.1:5680-11152 GCA_964368615.1 uncultured Halomonadaceae bacterium
GAGTACGCTGCCATAAAAAACTGGCTAAATGCTGCCCCAATAAAGGCAGATTCTGCTTCTGAAAAGCACCGTTGATATTCAGCAAACAACCACAATCGGCACTCACTAGCTGCTGCGCACCACTGGCCACTAAAGCTTGCGTTTTATCTTTAACCATTGCCCCAGAAATGTCTGGCATACGTATCGAAAAAGTACCACCAAACCCACAACACTCACTTTCATGGTCATGCTCGACTCGTTCTACCTGAGACAACTGTCCCAATAAAGCACGCGCATGAATGTGGGTATTCATTTCACGGCGGGCAGAACAAGAGGTATGCAAAGCCACTTGCAAAGGCTCACCCTTATCAATTAATTCAATACGGCAAACATTTAATAAAAATTCAGCCAGTTCATAGGTACGTTCTGTTAAAGCTTTTATTTTTATAAGCATTTCGGGTTCATTTTTAAATAAATCGGTGTAGTGTTCACGAAACATACCGGCACAAGACCCAGAACTCACAACAACCGGCCAGTTTTCTGTAAACAAAGCCAATTGTGTTCTAGCCACCTCACGCGCCTGCTCGGTGTAACCTGAAGTGTAAGCGGGTTGCCCACAGCAGCTTTGTGCTTGCGGAAAATTTACCTTAATACCTTCACGCTCTAACAAATGAATAGCATCTATACCTGCTTCAGGAAAAAACACATCGACTAGACAGGTGCCATATAAGTAAACCTGGGTAGGTTTTACACTGGGATACTCACGTGGCAGCTTGCGTGGCGGCGCAATGCGCGTTTCTTGAGGGGCTGCGTTATAAAAAAGATCGCTCATGGCAAGCTCCAGTGTCATTAATTTATCCATCGTCATTAATTTAAATGTATTTAAAATACTGATTCCATAAGTGCAAACTGGTCAGACCAATTTACAAATTATGCCTTCAAGTTAAATACGTAACGACCCATCTGTCAAATTGTTTTTATACGGCTGCTGAAAAAGTAGGCTTGTGTTAGCCTTGAACGCCTTAATTAGGTGTTTTAATCAGGTAAAAAAAGCAATGAGTTTTGAGCATATACAGCAACGCCGCTTATCAGATGAAATTGTTGAACAGCTAGAAACAATGATTTTAGAAGGCACCCTGCAAGCCGGAGAACGCCTTCCTGCTGAACGAAAGCTAGCAGAACAATTTGGGGTATCACGCCCATCTTTGCGCGAAGCTATTCAAAAATTAGTTACTAAAGGGTTACTGATAAGCCGCCAAGGTGGTGGTAACTTTGTTAGCAAGCAACTGGGCGCAACTTTTCACGATCCACTACTTACCCTGTTAGCAGAAAAACCCAGCGCCAAAAAAGACTTATTAGAGTTTCGACATACATTAGAAGGTGCGTGTGCTTATTATGCTGCTTTGCGAGCAACGCCAGCAGACCATGAGCGTTTAGACTTAGCTTTTATTGAGTTAGAAACTTGCTACAACAATACAACTAAAATTAACCAAGCCGCTGAAGGCCTTGCTGATGCACATTTTCATTTAGCCATTGCTGAAGCCAGTCACAATGTTGTGCTCTTGCATACCATTCGTGGTTTATTTGATTTATTACGTAGTAATCTAGTGATTAATATCGGTGATATGTACATTCAGCGTAGTGAAACACGCGATATATTAATTGAACAGCACCGCGCTCTATATAATGCAATTAAAGCTGGAGAAGCGGAACAAGCACGGCACTTATCAAATCAGCACATCGACTATGTAGGTGAAGTACTGGCCGAAGCAGATGAAGAACAGTTACGATTACAACGCTCTGAACGCCGTAAAAACATTTAAAAAATTCGCTGTAAAAAATTACTTAATACATGAGTCTCAAAAGTAACTATGCCTGATAAAATAATTCTTACCCCCTGTGCTTGCGGCAGTCAAAATAGCTATAGCGATTGCTGCCAGCGTTACCATCAAGGCATAAAAGAGGCCAAGGGCGAAACAGCACCCACACCTGAAGCCTTAATGCGTTCACGTTTTACTGCCTTTGTACTCAAGCTTGAAAACTATTTACTTAGCAGCTGGCACGCTAGCACCCAGCCAGCAGCAGTGGATTTCAGCAACCTACCTGACTGGTCTGCACTAAGTATTTTAGACAGCAGCAGTAAAGGTAATCGTGGCTATGTGCATTTTCAAGCAATTTATCGACTCCCTTCAGGCTGGGGCTATTTACAAGAAGCGTCAGAGTTTGTTAAAGAAAATGGGCGCTGGTATTACCTAAAAGGCAATCCTAGGGAAGGTATTTTAAAACCACAACGCAACGAACCTTGCCCCTGCGGTAGTGGTAAAAAGTTCAAAGCCTGTTGCCACCTAAACAACTTTTAATATTGAGCTAAAAAACATTGAACTGGTTTAGCTACCTAGGCCTGGCTGCCTCTGCTTGCATTGCTGCAACTTTGCTACCCATGCAATCGGAAGCCGCGCTGGTTGTGCTGCTTACTTTAAAACCCAGTGCAGTTTATTCGCTGGTCGCTGTTGCAACATTGGGCAATGTAATCGGTTCGCAAATTAATTGGTGGCTGGGTAGCCAACTGCATCGCTGGCAGAACCACCGCTGGTTTCCAGTTACACCCATGCAACTTAAACGTGCCGAACACTGGTATCAGCGTTATGGGCGCTGGAGTTTATTGCTCAGCTGGCTACCCTTAGTTGGCGATCCTTTAACATTGGTTGCGGGTGTTTTACGCGAACCTTTTTGGCGCTTTACGCTACTGGTTAGCCTTGCTAAAAGTGGTCGTTATACTGTTCTAGCTTATATAACTTTGTATATTTTAAATCTACAAACCTAAATTAGTCCGTAACAAATTAATTTGATGACTAACATCGGCACGTATTTGCTTAATTTTTGTACCTGCTTCGTTAGCACTAAGCTCCATTTCTTGCATTTGAAAATTAAATTCACCAACACTTTCGCATTGGCGCTGGGTAAGGTTTGAACTTTCTTGTGCTGTTTCTGAAGCCTGTACAGAACGTTGGCGCACTTGCTGCGAAGTTTTTTGCAGCTTTTTAGCTAATTCACATTGAAAATCAGTCGATTCAGCAACTGCTTCAATGTGCTTTTTAAGCCGGTCAGTTACGCAGTTTAGTGCACCTAATAAATCAGTCGACTGTCCAACAGCGCTTTGGGTTTTTTGTGATAACTGGCGAACCTCATCAGCAACCACAGCAAAAGCACGCCCATATTCACCTGCATTGGCGGCTTCAATGGTTGCATTTAATGCCAAAAGATTGGTTTGGTCTGATATGTGATTAACCTGATCTAAAATACCCATTACTTCTTTAACAGCATGGGTTAAATCAACTAGCGCCAACTGCCCTAAATCAATTTTTTGAATGGCTTCTTCACCCGCTTTAACCACTTCCACCGCACTTTGTTCACTGCTATCCATAAGACTGGCTGTTTCTTCAGCGAAGTTTTTAACCACGGCAGAACTAGAGCTAACCTGCTTAGCTAAAGAATTCAGCTCTTGGCTTGATTCACCCGCTTTATTAAGCTGCTGGCGTGTATTGACAGTATTATCAGCAATGCTATCAAAGCTTTCTAGTAGTTGTTCGAGCGTAATTCCCACTTCCTGCAACTGTAAATCTTTCTGTTCTTGCTGCTTTTTCATACCTGAAATCAGCTGATTAAAACGTTTGGCTAGTTGGCCTAGTTCAGTTTTATCCGTTTCCATATCCACAAAATTCAAGCTACCCTGCTTAACCAATACAGTAAGCGCCAACTCTAACTTGGACAAATTTTTAATCACAAAGCGTTGCTGAAAAATATAAAGTAATACCGCCATAAGTAACAAACCTAGCACAAAGGCAAAAAATAGCGTTTTAACCCAAGACTCAACATTTTCTTTGTTAAGATTAATTTCTGCTTGCCCTTGAATAATCGCCTGCTCAAAATCATTAACTAGCTTATTAACCAGTGTAAAACTATCAATACGATCTTGTTGCCATTTGACTGACCGCTTTATTTCAGCAGGGTAACGCTTATGCAGGCTAGTTAAATTACGTAATATTTCATCGCCCTGTTCTTCTTCATTAACCGCAAGTGACTGAGTTTTCCAACCCATTAAACTTGCCATGCTGTCTTGTTTTTTTTCTGGATAAATACCAATACGTGGCAAAGTTTTTAGGTTTTCAAGTGCTGTTTCATAATTTAATAGTGTTAGGTTAAGCTGTTGCAAATAACTATCTTTACCACTGGTCCAAAACTGTTCACGGTAAGTTTTAATAGCCGATAAAAAGTCGGTTAAACGAAAAATACCCTGTAAATAACTAACGCCAGTGGTTGGCTGTTCTTTTAATACTTGTAGGGCATAATTTTCAAGGCGACGTAACTCGGTCGTTGTTTCTCGTTCATTTTGATAAAGCAAACCTTGGGCATCACCAGCCAACTTGCCTGCGCCCAATAATTCATGCGTTAACCCTAAATGAAGGGCTGTAGCGACAGGTTCTAGTTGGTCTACCAAAGTGGCTGGCAAGCTAGGCATAACCTGCTGTTGAAGGTGTTCTAAATCACTCACCGCTGCCGAATGCTGGGTTGCATCACCAGTTTCCAAGTAGTTACCAATATTACCCCGCACATCAACAGCTAGCTGCCGGTGCAATTCAGAATAGTTTAAAGTGCTAATAAAGGATTGATTTAACTGACCCACCCCCCAATACAAGACAATAGCCAAAGACAAGGCTAAAAAAACAAGTAAAAATGCTGCTAATCGAGTAATTGTAACAATACGCATAAATAACCCTCTAGTTATAAAATAATTAATTTATAACCTAAGCAACAGTAGCTTCTTTATTATTTAAATCAGAATCATTTTTAATCTCAGTTATTAAATTAATAACCGAACCTGATAACTCTGCGACCAAGCTATTACCTTTCACTTGTTTTGCTTCATGCTTTATAACACTCAAGCGACCGGCAATATCATTAGCTGAACCTAAACTAGCTGACCCTGAATCAATCGCTGCAACCGAGATACTCATTAAACTAAAAAACCTTTTTTCACCAAAGCGGTCTTCAGCCCAAATGCCCTTGTCATCTAAGTGATCTGGGCTATAAAAAGACTCACGGCAGCGAATAAATTCTTCTAAAATACTGGCAACGTATTCCTGCCAATTATCGCTTCTGAAAACCACCACATAATCATCGCCGCCCACATGCCCTACGAAATCTATTTCAGAATTACTGTACTTTTTTAATAGCTGGGCTAGGTGAATTAATATTTCATCACCTTTTGCATAGCCATATTGGTCGTTGTAGGGTTTAAAATTATCTAAATCAAAGTAGCAGGCAACGAAAGATTTGTTATTTCTAATAAGCTGATCAAGGTGTTCTTGAATGACTAGATTGCCAGGTAAGCCTGTTAAAGGGTTAGAATTCTGGGCACTTTTAAGCTGTAGTTCAGTAATCATTTTTAATAAATCAATGACCTGACCCACACCAAAGTAATAACCATTTTCA
>CAYJCB010000066.1:0-10904 GCA_964368615.1 uncultured Halomonadaceae bacterium
TGGTGTCGCCGCAACAAGGTAGGTTTAGTTGTAGTGGGTGGTGCAGGTGGGCAGGTTGACCCACGTTTAGTTGCAACAGAAGACTTGGTGCGTACCACCCAAGATCCGTTGCTGGCTAAAGTGCGTAACTTATTGCGCCGCGATTATGGCTTTACCCGCGATGTAAAAAAGCGGTTTAATGTGGAATGCGTGTTTTCGACTGAACAGCTGGTTTACCCTCAACCAGATGGGAGCGTTGCTTGCCGTAAACCCCAAGCCGGTGAAGCACTTAAATTAGATTGCGCCAGTGGTTTTGGTTCGGCTAGTTTTGTAACGGGCACTTTTGGTTTTGTTGCAGCGCAACGAGCGATAGAGCGCATTATTAAATGTTGATATGCATCAGATTTAGTTGAAAAAAATAGTAATCTAAACCAAAGTGGTAGGGACATAGCTTTTAAGTTAAAGCTAAATTAACACTAGCTCATAAAAACATTTAAAAAAAGCAGGAGCGAGATTCATGCCAAAAAAACACCTTCCTTTTGAAAGTATTAGTCGAAGAGACCTTCTAAAATTCGGTGTGGGTGCTGGTGTTGTCGGCCCACTAGCCCTAGCTTCAACGGGTGCTAAAGCTTTAAGCACTAAAGCCCATGTGGTTATTGTGGGTGCCGGTGCCGGTGGTATATCCATGGCTAATCGTTTAACGAATAGCTTACAAGGCGCTAAAATTACTATTATTGATACGCGTGAAAAGCATTATTACCAGCCTGGCTGGACATTGGTTGCTTCGGGCGTGTGGAATAAAGATAAAACAGTCACTGATATTGTTGATTGGCTACCTAAAAGTGTTAACTGGATTAAAGGCATGGTGGCTGAATACGATCCAGATAATAATCGCGTTATTCTTGAAGGCGGTCAGGCGGTTGCTTACGATCAGCTGATTGTTGCGTCAGGTTTGCAGTTGCGTTACGACCTTATTAAAGGCATGGACGTTAACTTAATTGGTAAAGGCAAAGGCGTTGGCAGTGTTTACGCTAGCACTGAAGCTGCTGCTGCCACTAACGATGAAATTAAGCGTTGGATTAGTAAAGGCAGCGGTACGGGTTTATTTAACTTGCCGCCCACTGCACTAAAATGTGCTGGCGCACCTTTAAAAATGACTTTTACCACGCTGCACCGTTTAGAAGATACTGGCCGCCGCGATCAGTTCACTGTTGAATTTATGACCCCTTCAGGCGGCTTGTTTGGTGTGCCTTTTTACAATGATTTTGTAAAACAGCGTTTTTCAGACCAAGGCGTTATCCGCAACGATTTATGGACATTAAAAGCCATTGATGCCGATGCTAAAAAAGCCACCTACAGTGTTAAAGGCGGTGAAGATCAAGTCAAAGATTATGACTTTATTCACGTTGTACCACCTATGACGGCTGGCGCTGCGATTGAAAATAGTCCTTTGGCCTTCAAAAAAGGTGAAAACTTTACGGGTTGGATGAAAGTTGACCGTGAAACGCTACAAAACACCGACTACGCCAACGTTTGGGGTATTGGTGATGTGATGGGTATGCCCAGTAACAAAACCGCAGCCAGTGTGAAAATGCAGGCTAAAGTGCTGGAAGAAAACTTTCTAGCCAGCTTACAAGGCAAGCCTTTAACAGCTAGGCACAACGGTTATACTTCTTGCCCGATGATTACGGCAATTGGTAAGGCGATGCTGGTTGAATTTGGTTGGGACAGTAAATTACTGCCTTCTTTCTCCTTTATTGACCCAAAGAAAGAGTCTTGGACGGTTTGGGTTATGAAAGAACGCATGTTGCGCCCCGCTTACTACGCCATGCTTGAAGGCAAAATCTAAGGAGAAAGTTCCATGACACTATTAGGTATCTTGACTGTTGTATGGTATTCCGCTTTGCCTTGGTTATGGTTGATTGCATTAATGCTGATTATTCTTTTAGTGCCGCAGTTTTTGGCACGTATGAAAGGTTATAGCTTTGCTAGTAAAGGTGGCATGGGTTCTAAATACATGCCGCCCTTGGTTGCGGTATTGGCGCTATTTTTAGTGCCAATGCAAACCCAGTCTAGCCTTGCCTATGTAAATACTTGGGTGGATTGGATGAACCTAATCGGCGCTTCGATTGGTTTAGGTGTTTATGCTTGGCTTGTATTTCACCCAATTTGCTATATGCGTAATAGCAAAGCTTAAGTTTTAATTAGCTGCTAATTAAAGCCCTGTTTAAGTACAGGGCTTTTTTTTATGTCACATAAAGCTTAAATAATAAGTTAAACTTAATTGAATTTTATATAAGGAAGTTCTTATGTTGAAGCCGCAGGTTGAAGCTTTTTTTGAACCAACTACCTTCACCTATAGTTATTTAGTGCGTGATCCGCTGAGTAGTGGCTGTGCAATTATTGACTCGGTGCTAGACTTTGATCCTGCTTCGTGTACAACAACCACTGCCAGTGCCGATTTAATGATTGCTGCGGTAAAAGCGCAAGGGTTGCAGGTGGAATGGATTTTAGAAACCCACGTTCATGCTGACCACTTGTCTGCTGCGCCCTATTTAAAATCTAAATTAGGTGGAAAAATTGCTATAGGTGCAGAAATTAAAACTGTACAGCAGGTGTTTGGTGAAGTATTTAATGCTGGTGCAGAATTTGCTGTAGACGGTAGCCAGTTCGACCAGCTGTTTAACGAGGGCGATACTTTTAAAATAGGTGAGCTTGAAGTTAAAGTTATGCACACCCCTGGGCATACGCCAGCTTGCTTAACTTATTTAATTGGTGATGCTGGTTTTGTAGGCGATACGTTATTTATGCCTGATTATGGCACCGCCCGTTGCGATTTTCCTGGTGGCGATGCAGCAGTTCTTTATCAGTCTATTCAACGTATTTTTGCCCTGCCGCCTGCTACCCGTTTGTTTATGTGCCATGATTATTTAGCGCCAGGGCGGGACGAATACCTTTACGAAACAACGGTTGGTGAACAGCAAAAAAACAATATTCATGTGGGTGAAGGTAAAAATAAAGCCGATTTTGTTAAATTGCGTACCGAGCGTGATGCAATGCTAGAAATGCCGCGCCTTATTTTGCCTTCTGTACAAATTAATATGCGGGCTGGTCAGTTTCCGCCTATTGAAGCAAATGGTGTAAGCTATTTGAAGCTTCCTTTAAACCAGTTTAAGTAGAGTACAACTTATGATTAACCTACCTTTTAAGCGTCAACTAGACGATTTAACCATTTATGGTCAGCTAAATGTTGAACACGTTAAGGCATTAGCAGCCAAAGGTGTTAAGACGCTTATTTTTAACCGCCCTGATGCAGAAGAATATAACCAGCCAGCAACGGCTGATTTGCAACAGCAAGCCGAAGCTTCAGGAATGACATGGGTTCACCAGCCAGTTGCATCGGGGCAGGTAACGCAACAGCAAGGCATTGAATTTGGTCGTTTGTATGCTGCTGCTGAAAAACCTGTGGTGGCTTTTTGTCGCAGCGGTGCGCGTTGTGGTTGTTTGTGGGCGCTTAGCCAGCACCAAGAACAATCTGCTGAAGAATTAGTGACTAAAATGCAGCAAGCGGGTTTTGATATGCCTGATTTTTTTAAGCGCCTTACTTCAAACCCAGTATGAAGCAAGCGCCAGAAACTGCGCCTGAATACCCAGAACTGCAAGGCACAGCCATGCGCCAAGGCTTGTGGGGTTTATTGCGTGGCGGTATTTATAACCGTAAATTGTTTAAGCAAGATGCCAGCGCTGCGTTAATTGTTAGCTTATTGTTAATTCCGCAAAGCCTAGCCTATGCCTTGTTAGCGGGTTTGCCTTTGCAGGCTGGGCTGTACGCCAGTATTTTACCACCCATTGCTTATGCTTTATTTGGAACAAGTGGCGTGCTGGCGGTTGGCCCTGTTGCGATTACTTCGCTGCTAACTTTTAGTGCGTTAAGCCCCATTGCTGTACCGGGTTCTGATGAATACATCTTGTTAGCGATTTTGCTGGCGCTGATGTCGGGCGTTTGCTTGCTGTTGATGAGCGTTTTACGCATGGGTTTTTTGGCGAACTTTTTAAGCCACCCTGTTATGTCGGCGTTTGTTAGCGGCGCAGCCATTATGATTTTATTGGGGCAGCTTAAAGGCATTACTGGCATTCCTGTGCAGGGCGCTAGTTTGCCTGAACAGCTGCTAAGTTTTTACCAAGGCTTAGATCAGCTGCATTTAACGACGCTCTTGTTGGGCTGCGTGTTTGTGGTGTTTCTTTATTTATCGCGTAAATACCTAGCCAGTAGGCTGCAAAGTTTCGGCTTAAAAAAATCAACGGCTGCCTTGTTAGCGCGTATGGCACCTTTGGTTTTATTAGTGGCTGCAACGCTAGGCGTGATGCTGAGTGGTTTAGATCAGCAGGGCGTTAAAATTGTTGGCAAGTTACCGCTGCAACTGCCTAGTATTGAATGGCAAGGTATTCAGCTGAGTACTTTTACGACGCTTTTGCCAATGGCGATGATGATTAGCTTGATTGGTTTTGCTGAATCAGTAGCCATTGCGCGTACTTTTGCGGCTAAACGCCGGCAGCAGGTGAATAGTAATCGTGAGTTAATGGGCTTAGGAATGGCGAATATCGTTGCTGGATTAAGCGCCAGTTTGCCAGTAACGGGTGGGCTTTCGCGCACTGTTTTAAACAACGATGCTGGCGCACTAACCCCTATGGCAAGTGTATTAACTGCCATAGCGATGGGCATTATTTTATTGTTTTTTACTGGCTGGTTATATTATTTACCCCAAGCGATGTTGTCGGCAGTCATTATTGTGGCGGTTTTATCGTTAATTGAATGGCGGCAATTGCCTTATTTATGGCGTTACAGCCGAGAAGATGCTTGGGCTTGGATAGTAACCATTAGCGGTGTGTTGTTGTTAGGTTTAGAACTGGGTTTGTTGCTGGGGGTGCTGGTTTCTTTGGCGGCTTGGCTGGCTAAAAATAGTCGCCCACACATGGCGGTGGTTGGGCTGATACCTGGAACCGAACATTACCGTAATGTGCAGCGTTTTAAGGTGGAATTGCACCCAGCTATCTTGTCGTTACGCATTGATGAAAGCCTGATGTTTGCTAATGCACAAGAAGTGGAGCAGCAAATTTTAAAAGAAGTGACGCTGCACAATGAATTACGCCATGTGGTGTTGATGGGTTCAGGCATTAATCATATAGATGCCAGCGGTGTGGAAATGCTGGCGCAGTTAAATAGCTTGCTGAATGAGCAGGGTATTTATCTACACTTGTCAGAAATTAAAGGCCCAGTGCTAGATAGATTAAAACAAATTGAGTTTGTGGAAGCCTTGTCGGGCGAAGTTTTTTTAACCCAACACCAAGCCATGCAAACTTTGATTAGAGCTGAGAAAGATGGGGAAGAAGTGTTTATTAAGTGAGTAAGAAGAAAATGTACTAGGTAAAGCCCAAGGTGTTGCCAAGGGCAAACTAAAAGCCTCAAGTACCGGAGCAGAAATAATCCGCCAAGAACTCAAGGCCTAAAGCTTTTTTATTGGCTATTCGTATTTCAGCGTTCCGTTTAGGAAGAGTGTGCTGTTGTTGTTTTTATTGTTAGTGCGAATAGAGCAGGCGTGGTCATGCATTTCTTGTAGCTTTACTTCTTTAAATGTAAAAGTTTTTGCTAGTGTATCAATACTAATACCGTATTTTTCTACACCCGCATTTAGGTCTGATGTTTTAAAGCACAACTTGTTGCCCTGATACTTGCTGGTGTCGGTATTAAAAACATAGTCTATTTGTAATTCGCCATCGGTTGAAAGTAGGCTGTTGGCCGCTTTATTATTGGGTCTAAGTATTCTAATTTCTTTCTTCTGGCCATTTTCCACATTAACGCTATCAGTAAAAGTAATAGCATCATCTTCTTTAGAAAATAAGGGCGTATCAGCGCAAAATTCTTTTCCAGTTAAATTGGTGACTGAAAAATGATGGCCTAAAGTAAGGCAACCAACTTTTCCATTATTTGGCGTTGTGGTGTCTTTAGGATTTGTATCGGGCGTAGGGTTAGGGTTTGATGTGTCTTTAATATTTGAATCTGGTGTAGAGCCGCTTGGTGCAGAGCCACTTGATGAAGAATCAGAGCACCCTGATAGGGCGAAGAGTAGGGATAAAATTAAAAATAAGCGGGTCGTGTTTTTCATAGTTAAGCTACCTCAGTTTTAGTTTCTTGGGTTCAACTTGTAAGTACTTTTTTCAAGTGCTTTTTCCAAGTATAAAACTAGACGAAAAAAACTACCTACCCCTAAACAGGGGGTAGAGTTAAGTAATTGGTTTTTAGAAAAGTTTTAGAAGGGTTTTGGGAAGGACTTTGAAGATTCATAAAAAGAAGGCAAAAAAAAGCCTGAATTAAATTCAGGCTAAAAGTGGAAACTTTTTACTTAAAGTAAACAGCTTCTAGTAAACAAATAGCACCTTGTACCAACCAACCACGGCAGTTAGCGTTGGCATGGCTAGCAATACAACGAGACCAATAGGAATCCAAACTAGGCCAGTGCTATCTTGAAAGTTTTCATCATGCTCAGACATCTACATTACCTCTTAACTTAAAGTGTTCAAAAATTGATTTTAATCAAGTTATATTCATTCTAAGACTTATTAATGTAATTGTCACGACTGAATATTAGTACATTAAGGTATAGAGTTTTCGACGTGCTTTTACCACAAATGGATTGCTTTCACCTAGCATAGCAAAGACTTCTAGCAAAGTTTTATGCGCTACGCCTTCTTGGTAGTTGCGGTCATCGCGCAACAGGTTTAAAAGTCGCTCTAAAGCTTGTTCGTGTTGCCCTTGCAGCAGGGCAGCCATTGCTTTTAAGTAATTGGCCTCGCTGTCTTCACGTTCGCCTAGTGCTGCTAGTTGTTCTGCTGAAGGGGCAACTTCGCTAAACTTTAAACCTGCCATTAAGCCTTTAACATCGGGTCTGGCTTTGTCGGCTTCAGGTAGGTTTTCAAGCACTAACTTGGCATCAGTGGCTAGGTTTTTTTGTAACAACACTCGCGCTAAGTCAATTTGTAGATCAAGGTCTTCTGGCCAATGGCTAATGCCTTGTTGCAGCAGATTTTGGGCTTGGTCTAGCTCACCTTCACTTATTAGCAACTTAACTTGTTCTTTAAAGGCATCAGCAGGGTTGATTAAATGCTGCTTTAAGAAAGCCCGAATCTCACTTTCAGGTTTCATGCCATCGAATTTATCTAACAACTGCCCTTCACCCACTAGCATTACCGTAGGCACGCTGCGTACTTGAAACTGCTGCGCGAGTTCTGGTTGTTCTTCGATATTAATTTTAGCCAGAATAAACTGACCCTGAAACTCTTCAACTAGCTTATGCAAAATAGGCATCAGCACTTTACAAGGTGCACACCAGTCAGCCCAAAAATCAACCAATACAGGCTGCTGCATAGAGCCTTCTAAAATAACTTGTTTAAAGTTTTCTAGGGTTACATCAACAATGTACGGGGAGTTGCTCATAGTAAATCTTGCTCCAGCCAATAAGAATTTATAACAATCTAGGTGGGGCTAGCCAAGCTTAATATCAAGCTTAGTAAAGTGTTTAACTAGCGCCGCTTCCAAGGTTGGGCATTAAATTCCTTGGGTGGTGGTTGATTAGAGTTAGCAGCAGAGTTATCGCGAATGTCACGAAAATCTTTACCAAAAGTTGCTGCTGGGCGTGGTGTAGTGTCTTTTTGAGGTGCGCTGCTGGTTTGGCCTTTATCTTCGTCACGCTTAGCAGCAGCAATGGCGTTGTTGGCTGAAGCAGCAGTAATGCGCTTAGCAAGGTAATAACCTTGGGTTTCTAGCTTGTCGCAAACCCATTGCTGCCCCTGCATACCTGCCCACAAAGGCAAGACAGCAAAACCTGCTAAAGCACTTAGCGATAGCAGTGGAAATTTAAGCAATACACCTGCGGCAATGCCGCCTGCCATAAGAGCAAAGCCTAAAAAAAGCATAATAGCTTTGCCCCAGAGATTATTGGCTGCTGCCCATAAAAAGCTGGTTATAAAAGCACTAATGCTGAAGCCCATAGGCACAGCTTGATAGCCTTTAATTTTATGATGGTAAACTCGAAAAACCTGCATCCTTTGCCTTTACGCTTTAGTTATAAGTGCGCAATTATCTATAATTGCACCATGTTTATACTAGAACACTTAAGTAGCAAATTGTTGCCTAGTTTGTCCTTAATTATAGGCAACAATATCGCTGTTAAGCGTCGATACGCTTGTATTTCATGCGCTTAGGCGTGTCGTTACCTACGCGCTTTTTATGGTCTGCTTCGTATTCTTGGTAGTTGCCTTCAAAGAAGACTACTTTTGAATCGCCTTCAAACGCCATAATGTGTGTTGCAATGCGGTCTAAAAACCAACGGTCGTGCGAAATAACCATGGCGCAACCGGGGAAGGCTAAGAGTGCTTCTTCTAAAGCACGCAGCGTTTCAATGTCTAGGTCGTTAGAAGGTTCGTCTAATAATAATACGTTAGCACCTTGCTTTAAGGTTAGGGCTAGGTGTAAACGGCCACGTTCACCACCCGATAAATCACCCACACGTTTTTGCTGATCGTTGCCTTTAAAGTTAAAGCGACCCACATAAGCACGTGACGGTGTTTCAACCGTGCCAACTTTAAGTATATCAGATCCGCCAGAAACGGCTTCCCAAACGGTTTTGTTGTCTTCCAAACCTTCACGCGATTGGTCAACGGTAGCAATTTGTACGGTTTCACCAATCACTACTTCGCCTGTATCGGGCTGTTCTTTACCGCTAATAAGCTTGAATAGTGTTGATTTACCCGCACCGTTACCACCCACAATACCTACAATAGCGCCTTTAGGAATCACAAAGTCAAGGTTTTCAAACAACACTTTGTCGCCAAAACTTTTGCTAACATTATGAAACTCAATTACTTTTTCACCTAAGCGTGGGCCAGGTGGAATGTAGATTTCGTTAGTTTCATTACGCTTTTGGAATTCTTGGCTAGACAATTCTTCAAACTGCTTTAAACGCGCTTTAGATTTAGACTGACGGCCTTTAGCACCTTGGCGAACCCATTCTAATTCCTGCTGCACCGCTTTTTGGTGCGAACTTTCTTGCTTAGATTCTTGTTCTAAACGGGTATTTTTAGCTTCTAGCCAGCCAGAATAGTTACCTTCAAAAGGAATACCCATGCCACGGTCTAGTTCTAGAATCCAGCCAGCTACGTTGTCTAAGAAATAACGGTCGTGCGTGATTGCCACAACAGTGCCTGGGTAATCGTGCAAGAAGCGTTCTAGCCAAGCTACTGATTCAGCGTCTAAGTGGTTAGTCGGTTCATCTAACAGCAGCATATCTGGGTTAGCTAATAACAAACGGCACAGCGCCACGCGGCGTTTTTCACCACCCGATAAATGGGCAACAGAAGCGTCCCAATCGGGTAAGCGCAGCGCTTCAGCCGCCACTTCCAACTTACGTTCAAGGTTATGCGCATCAGCGGCTTGAATAATGTTTTCTAAACGGCCTTGTTCGGCAGCTAGCGCATCAAAGTCAGCATCGGGTTCAGCGTAAGCCGCATAAACAGCTTCTAGCTTTGCCTGCGCTTCTTTAACAACGGCTAAAGACTCTTCAACAACTTCGCGCACCGTTTTGCTGGCATCTAATTCTGGTTCTTGCGGAAGGTAACCAATATTAAGGCCCGGCATAGGACGTGCTTCACCGTTAATTTCAGTGTCAACGCCAGCCATAATACGCAGCAATGTTGATTTACCTGAACCGTTTAAGCCCAGTACGCCAATTTTAGCGCCAGGAAAAAAAGATAAAGAAATATTTTTTAAGATTTCACGCTTAGGCGGAACAATTTTACCGACCCGGTGCATGCTGTAAACGTATTGTGTCATGGCAAGCATCGACTCCATTTAACTTGTATAAGAATTTATAAAAAATGACTAAGCATAATAGAATTAGCAAGCAGGGAAAGCTAGCCTGAAAAAAATTCCTTATGGGCAGTGAGTTTTTTCATGTGAACAGATTTGCTTACTAAGGTAGAATAGCTAACTTGAATTTTGCTTTTTTAATCCCTTTTAAACTTTGCCGGGGTAATTATGTTTAGCCGAAAAACCAAACTTGCTCAATTTGATGCTGATATCTGGGCCGCTATGCAAGCTGAAGATCAGCGCCAAGAAGACCACATTGAACTGATCGCTTCTGAAAACTACGCCAGCCCAGCGGTGATGGAGGCGCAAGGTTCACAGCTAACCAACAAGTACGCTGAAGGTTATCCTGGTAAGCGTTACTACGGTGGTTGTGAACACGTCGACATTATTGAACAGCTAGCCATTGACCGCGCTTGCGAACTGTTTGGCGCTACTTATGCCAACGTCCAGCCGCACTCAGGTTCACAAGCTAACTCAGCCGTATTTTTAGCCTTAGTAGAGCCGGGCGCAACCATTTTAGGCATGAGCCTAGCCGAAGGTGGTCACTTAACTCACGGTGCTAAGCCAAGCTTTTCTGGCAAGCTTTACAACGCTATCCAGTACGGCCTAGACCCTGAAACAGGCGAGATTGACTATCCTGAAGTTGAGCGTTTAGCACTAGAACACAAGCCTGCGATGATTATTGCTGGTTTCTCTGCCTATTCTAAAATTGTTGATTGGGCTAAGTTCCGTGAAATTGCCGACAAAATTGGTGCTTACCTCTTTGTTGACATGGCACACGTTGCTGGCCTAGTGGCTGCGGGCGTTTACCCTAACCCAATGCAACACGCCCACGTTGTAACAACGACTACCCACAAAACCTTACGCGGCCCTCGTGGCGGTTTAATTCTTTCTGCCTGTGGCGATGAAGCTATCTACAAAAAGCTGAACTCGGCTGTTTTCCCTGGTGGTCAGGGTGGCCCTTTAATGCACGTTATTGCTGCTAAAGCTGTGTGTTTTAAAG
>CAYJCB010000067.1:0-6418 GCA_964368615.1 uncultured Halomonadaceae bacterium
TGGAGCCAGATGTATGAGCAGTGACAAGAATACCACTGAAATCACCCTGCTGGACCGTAAATACATGATTGCCTGCCCACCCCAAGAGCAGGACAGTCTGGTTCATGCTGCGCGTCATTTAAATAAAAAAATGTTAGAAATACGCCATTCGGGAAAAGTACTTAGCTTAGAGCGTTTAGCTATTATTGCCGCGCTTAATATTACTAATGAATTTTTAAAATTAGATGAAGCTAACCTTAATAGAGACGCAAAAATAGTACAGCTTAATCACAAAATGGATTCTGCAATCGCAGAACTCGATACGCTAGTTGAGTCACGAAAACTTCCATAAAAGTTTTATTATTTGCTAGACTAGGCCTAACCCTGGGGTGTTGGCCAGTTGTCCACGTCCTCGAGCCTATGTTTTATCAACTGGGAGTTTCTCTGCTTTTGCTAGTGTGCAGGTCCGCCTTGTAGCGGAAAGCCTTAAGTAAATCGGTTACTTCCACCTTGAACTCTAGGGTTCAAGGAATACGACAGCAGCGGCACTCTGGGGCTTTTAAATAAATAAACGATGCAAACCTCTTCTGTTGCCAATGAACGCAAAAATCTAAGACGCAGCCTTCGTAATAAGCGTCGCCAACTTACCCACTACCAACAACAGCAAGCCTCGCGGCTTATTTGTCGGCACCTTCGTCAGCAGGCTTGGTTTCTTAATGCCACTAGTTTAGCGGTTTATATGGCTGCCGATGGCGAAGTTGACCCTTTAATGCTTGCGAAAATGGCGCATAAGATGGGTAAAAAAGTTTACCTGCCAGTTTTACATTCCCTTAATAAAAACCAGTTATTTTTTATTCGCTTTACGCCTACAACGCCACTGCAAAAAAACCGTTTTGGTATTTTAGAACCGCGTTTAAAAGGCTATGGGCTAGAACGCCACAATAGCTGTAAGGTGCAAACGCTAGATTTAATTTTAATGCCTTTGGTGGGTTTTGATGCATTAGGTGGCCGATTAGGCATGGGGGGTGGGTTTTATGATCGCACGTTGGCAATCAAACCCGCAGCTTTCAAGCGCCCAAAACTGATAGGTTTAGCGCATGAATGCCAGAAAGTTGAACACCTTCCTTTAGAGGCTTGGGATATTCCACTTGCTGGCATAGTAACTGCAAAAAAAGTTTATACAGTTTAAGTTAAAGCTAATTTTAGGTTAAGAAAAAGCTTTGCGCGTAACCCGTCACCAATAAACCTAAAACAAATACTAACGAAAGGACGACCATTAAATCTGGTTTTTTCTTCATAATAAAAAACTCCGTTTTTTTAACCCTTTGAATAAACTAAACGCTCAACACCCTGAGCACTGCCCAACAACAAAATATCCGCTTGACGGTGTGCAAAAATACCATTGCAAACCACGCCAGTAATGTTGTTAATCATGGTTTCTAGCTTAATTGGATCATCTAACATAAAGTTATAACAGTCGATAATCCAGTTACCATTGTCAGTTGTAACACCCTGTCGCCATTGTGGCGTAACACCTATTTTTACAAGTTCACGTCCAACGTGACTACGCGCCATTGGCAATACTTCAACCGGCAGTGGGAAATCACCCAAAATATCGACCTTCTTGCTTTGGTCAGCGATACAGATAAACACATCGCTACAAGCAGCCACAATTTTCTCACGAGTTAAGGCCGCACCGCCACCTTTAATCATTTGTAAACGGCCATTTACTTCATCAGCACCATCAATGTAAAAAGGTAAACGACCCGCAGAGTTTAAATCGACGACCCTAATACCCTGCGCTTTAAGGCGCTCAGCACTGGCTTCAGAACTAGCCACAGCACCTTCAAAATCATATTTAAGTTTTGCAAGTTCATCAATAAAAAAATTAGCAGTAGAGCCAGTACCTACACCGATAATTGAATCTTTTTTTAACTGATCGCGAATTTCTTCTAATGCAGCTTTAGCCACAGCCTGCTTCATTTCATTTTGATTCATAAAGATTCCTACTTTAGTGAGCCGTTCGTTACCTAGCAGTATAACAAGAAGCGAAATAACAGAAACCTATAACCTGCTTCACTAGACGCAAGCGCAGCAAAACGACACAATGGTGCATTGCTTGATTCTAATCTAGCCCTTGGAAGAACCCCCATCATGCTTGAGCATTACGTAAAAAAAATTCTCCAGGCGCGTGTTTATGACGTTGCCATTGAAACACCTTTATCTGAAGCCCGCTTTATGTCTAAACGCTTGAATAACCAAGTGTTTATTAAGCGTGAAGATTTACAGCCGGTCTATTCTTTTAAAATTCGCGGTGCCTACAACAAAATGGCGCAGCTAACCGAAGAAGAAAAATCTAAAGGCGTTATCGCTGCTTCAGCCGGTAACCACGCGCAAGGTTTGGCGATGGCTGCCAAGGTGATGGGCGTAAAAGCCATTATTGTTATGCCGCGCATTACGCCCGATATAAAAGTTCAGGCAGTTAGAGCCAGAGGCGCAAGGGTTATTTTAAAAGGTGACACTTTTGATGAATCACTAGCCCACGCTTTAGAGCTAATCAAAGAACAGGGTTACACCTACGTTCCACCCTACGATGATCCCGATGTTATTGCAGGCCAAGGCACGGTAGCCATGGAAATTTTGCGCCAGCACCCTAACCCGATTCACGCTATTTTTGTACCAGTAGGCGGCGGCGGTTTAATCGCTGGTATTGCTGCTTATGTAAAATACCTGCGCCCAGACATTAAAATTATTGGCGTAGAAGCTGAAGATGCTGCCTGCCTAAAAGCGGCTTTAGAAAAAGGTAAGCGCGTTGTACTAAGCCAAGTAGGTATTTTTGCCGAAGGCGTTGCGGTTGCACAAATTGGTAAAGAACCCTTTAAAATCTGCAAAGAATACGTTGATGAAGTTATTACCATTACCCCTGATGAAATGTGTGCTGCGGTAAAAGATATTTTTGAAGACACCCGTGGCGTAGCTGAACCTTCTGGCGCGTTATCTTTAGCAGGCTTGAAAAAATACGTTGAACAAACTGGCATTACCGACAGCAATTTAATTTGCATTAATTCCGGCGCTAATACCAACTTTGAGCGTTTACAGCACATAGCCGAGCGCACTGAATTGGGCGAAAAGCGTGAAGCGATTTTAGCGGTTGGCATTCCTGAACGCCCCGGCAGCTTTAAAAACTTCTGCAAAATTATTGGCCGCCGCCGTATGGTCACCGAATTTAACTACCGCTATGCCGATGCCGAACAAGCACAAGTTTATGTTGGCATTCAAGTTAAACCCGGTGGCAGCGACCGCGAAGAATTAATTAAAACCCTAGAAGAAGCCACCTACCCAGTGGTCGATTTAAGCGATAACGAACTGGCTAAACTGCATATTCGCCATTTAGGTGGCGGACGCGCCCCCTTAGATAGCAACGAAGAAGTTTACCGTTTTGAATTTCCAGAACGCCCCGGTGCGCTGCTTAATTTCTTAAACAACCTAGGGCAAGACTGGAATATTTCCTTGTTTCATTACCGCAACCACGGTGCTGCTTACGGTCGCGTGTTGGTCGGCTTCCAAGTACCCAATGGCGCTAGGCCCGATGTTGAAGCCTATTTAGACAAAATCAGCTACCGCTATTGGCGTGAAAGCGACAATCCAGCTTACCGATTATTCTTGCGCTAACTTCAACCAGCCTAAGCTTATTTAGCCTTAGGCTGGTTTAGGTCTGGGCTGGTTTAGATTTGGACTGGTTTTCAGGCAGCAAGCTTTCTACCAGCAACAGCTGTTTATGCATGGCACCCTTGTTGGCTTCCACCACACGCTTGGCTGCCGTAGTCATCGCTTCACGGGTACTTTTGCTTTGCCAAAGTTGCAGCAGCAGTTTCGGTAATTCTGTTGCCTGCTGCACTTCTTTTAAAGCACCCGCTTCACGCAATAATTCAGCTACTTCGCTAAAGTTTTCTAAGTGCGGCCCAGTTATAACCGGCACGCCTACTGCAGCTGGTTCTAACAAATTATGCCCACCAATCGGCTCTAAACTGCCTGCTACAAAGGCTAAATCTGCCAAAGCATAAAGCAACAGCATTTCACCCAGCGTATCGCCTAAATAAACTTGGGTACTGGCAGTTACTGACTGCTGCAAACCACGCCTTGCCAAACTTAAACCCTGCGCTGTTATTAATTCTGCCACCGCATCAAACCGCTGCGGGTGGCGCGGTACTAAAATTAACAAGGCATTAGGTTGTTTAGTTAGCAGCTGCTGGTGCGCTTGCAACAAGGGTAAATCTTCGCCTTCATGGGTGCTGGCAGCTATCCACACAGGGCGTTCACCCCAGCTTAAATTTTCTTTCAGCGTGGTTAGCTGTTCAGTAATATCAGCAGGAAGTTGTAAATCAAACTTAATACTGCCAGTCACTTCAACCCTTGCGGTAGGAAAACCAAGCGTACTAAAACGCACCGCGTCTTCTGATGATTTAGCTGCCAGCACAGCGATTTTTTTTAACGCATTTGCCATTAGCGGACGAATTTTTTTATAAGAAGCAAAGGCTTTAGGCGACAAACGGCCATTAGCAATCATTAACGGTACGCCAGCCAAGTGGCACGAATGAATTAGGTTAGGCCAAAGTTCTGTTTCAAAAATAATGCCTACTTCTGGCTTTAAAGTTTTAATAAACCGCTCTGTATTCCAAGGTAAATCTAGCGGCACTAGGCAATGTTTAGCTTGGGGCAAACGCTGCTTAACCTGCGCTGCACCCGTAGCGGTCATGGTGGTTACTACTAGCTGTTTATCGGGGTGGCGTTCTTGCAAGGCTTTCAGCAATGGCTCTGCTGCCAACACTTCACCCATAGAAGCGCAATGCGCCCAAATCACCGGCTGTTCAAAGGGTGCAATATACCCCGCCCTTTGGCGTTCAGAAAACTCGTTAACCTTTTCAACTGCCATGCGCTTTTTAGCCCAAGGCGCGGCTAAAGTTAGTACCGAGGTATAAATCCACCGCGACAAACAAACCATTAGTTTTTATCCAAAATAGAACGCACCATTGCCGTAGTCGAAACGCCATCTACAAAAGTCAGCACTTTTACTTCACCGCCATTTTTTAAAACCGTATCAGCGCCAGCAATGTTTTCTACTTGGTAATCGCCACCTTTAACCAATACGTTAGGCACTAGCTGGGCAATAATTTCTGCTGGGGTATCTTCTTCAAAAGGCACCACCCAATCCACTGATTGCAAACCTGCCAAAACGCGCATTCTTCTATCTAACGGATTAATCGGGCGTGAAGGGCCTTTTAAGCGGCTAACTGAAGCATCGGCATTCACTGCAACTATCAGGCGGTCGCCTAGCTTGCGTGCTTCTTCTAAATAAGCAACGTGCCCAGCGTGCAGCAAGTCAAAACAGCCATTAGTAAAAACAACTTTTTCGCCTTTATTTTTAGCAATCGCCACTAGCTTGGCTAAGCGGTCAGCGGTTATCACACCGTATTCCAAGAGCGTATCGCTGTGCAGCGCTGTATAAATTTCACCCATACTTACCGTTGCTGTACCGGGTTTAGCAACCACCACACCTGCTGCAAGGTTCGCCAACATCATGGCTTCAGGAAAATCATGCCCCGAAGCCAGCGCCAAACCTAGCACGGCAATCACGGTATCACCTGCGCCAGTTACGTCATAAATTTCTTGCGCACGGGTGGGCAGGTGCAGCGGTGCAAAGTCTGCTCTAATCAGCGTCATGCCTTTTTCGCTGCGGGTAATTAGCAAGGCTTCTAGCTCTAACTCGCTACGCAGCTGTTCGCCTTTTTGCTCTAATTCGGCTTCACTTTCACACACACCCACCACCGCCTCAAACTCGCTTAGATTAGGCGTTAACACACTGGCTTGGCGGTAAATCGAAAAATCAGTGCCTTTAGGATCAACCAAAACCCGCTTGCCAGCCTTACGCGCCATTTGAATCATTTCTTGCACTTGGCTAAGCGTGCCTTTGGCATAGTCTGAAAGAATAACTAGATCGGTGGCTTCTAAACCATAACCATAAGCATCTAATAGGCTTTGCCCTGCTTCGAGCTTTTCTTCAAAATCTAAGCGAATCAGCTGCTGGTTGCGGCTCATCACCCTAACTTTAGTCACCGTTGGCTGCGTATCGGAACGGTCAAAAAAAGTTTTTACGCCCAACCGTTCTAAATGCGCGTCTAACAAACGGGCGTTGTCGTCACGCCCCACAATGCCTGCTAAACCAGCAGCAGCACCTAAACTAACTAAATTTAAAGCCACGTTAGCCGCGCCACCGGGGCGGTCATCTTGGGCTTGCACTCTAACCACTGGCACAGGCGCTTCGGGTGAAATGCGCGTCGTCGACCCCTGCCAATAGCGGTCTAGCATCACATCACCAGCCACCAACACCTTGGCCTGTTCAAAGGCTGCAAAATTAACTTTCATTGTTTAAATCCTTTAG
>CAYJCB010000067.1:6518-8239 GCA_964368615.1 uncultured Halomonadaceae bacterium
GCAATAAGGTCTAGTTTTTCTATTAGATCATGGGGGGTAATTAAGCCCATCGCATCAGGGCTTCTAACCCGCTGCCCCCAAGTCAGTTCATTTAAGGGCTGCTTTAAATATTTTGCGACTGCATCTGGGTAACGATTCACCACGTACTTGTCGAACCAAGGGCCGCCACGGTCGGGGTTGGTGGTGGCGTACAAACCTAAAGCGGGTTTATTTCGGGCGACCGCCATGTGAATGGGACCAGAATCAGGCGCGATAACTAAGTCCGCCTTATCTATCACTGCCAGCAAGGTTTTTAAATTAGTTTTGCCCGTTAAATCTAAAATTTTAGATTGGCTGTGGTGCATAATCTGCTGCGTGGCAATTTTTTCTAACTCGCTGTTGCCACCCACAATAACCGTGTTTAAACCGTAGGTTTGCTGGGCATAATCTATCACCTGTGCAAAACCTGCAAAATCTTCCCAGTTGCGCCAATTGCGTTTTCTAACACTGGCGCAAGGGCTAACCACCAAGTATTTACCCATATCAGCCACTAATTGCTGAGCTGCTGCTTGGTCAGCTTCAGGCACGGGAATATTCCATTCAGGCGCAGTGTTAGGCACGCCTAAATAATAAACAAAATCCATAAAACCATGACACACCCTTGAGTGTGGGTTGGCTGGAATGCGTTCGTTTACAAACAAGCCTTGGTGGTCTTTGGCACGTTGCGCATCAAAACCAATGCGCCGTTTGGCTGGAATAAAACGCGACAAGACGCTAGCACGTAACGCTGCCTGCATGTGCAGCAACACATCAAACGGCTTGCCATTACGCTTAGCGATAATTTCTTTACGCAACACTCGCATTCCAGCTAGGCCGCTTTTCTTATCGTAAATAAAGAAGTCCACGCCTGCTAAGCCAGCCAGTAAGCTATACTCAGCACGACCAATAATCCAAGTAATATTCACTTCTGGTTGCTGCTGTTGCAAAGCTTTCACCGCAGGCACTAGGTTGCATACATCGCCTAGCGCAGACAGCCGTAAGATACATACATCACCAAGATTAAGACTGGACGACAAAGACGGCATGAGTAATTTCCAACAGCTAAAGGATCAGGGATTGGTCATTCTATATGACCCCACCCAAATCTCAAAAATCAGCGCCGACTGGTTTACGCTTAATTATTGGCAAGCCCAGCAAGCCGTATTAGGTGGCGCACCCGGTCGCGGCACTAGCCTGTTTATTAACACCCCAGCAGGTGAAGCCGTTTGGCGGCATTACCAGCGCGGCGGCTTACCCGGGCGCTTTATTAAAGACAGCTATATTTGGCAAGGGTTAGAAAACACCCGTGCTTGGCAAGAATTTAAATTAACCGCCCAACTATTAGAAATGGGCTTACCTGTTCCTACCCCTTTAGCCGCCTGCGTGAAGCGTAAAGGTTTAGTTTATTCCGCTGATTTAATAACACTGCGTATTCCTAACGCGCAACCGCTGCATGATTTATTAGTCAACAGCGACCCGTTGCAGCCAGCAACCCTTAACCTGCTGCTGCAAGAAGTTGGTAAAACGGTGCAAGCTTTTCATGCCCTAGGGGTTAACCATACCGACCTTAACCCGCGTAATATTTTAGTAGACTCTGTTCTAAATAAAATATGGTTAATTGATTTTGACCGCTGCCAGCTAACCCAGCCTAACCCAACTTTAGCCAACAACAACATTCAGCGTTTAGAAAGGGCGTTTATTAA
>CAYJCB010000067.1:8339-10860 GCA_964368615.1 uncultured Halomonadaceae bacterium
CAATCTGCTGCTTGGCTAAAAAGTTTTATGACTGGCTATAACCTGAAAGCTAAAAAAGGTTAAGGTATAATCTGACTCATTCAACTGTATTCGTCTGTTAATACACCTCCATTCACCGCTGCAAAGGCCGTTTTGATCATGACTTCGTCAACGCCAGATGTCTCAACTTTTCAGGGTTTAATTCTTGCCCTACAACAATACTGGGCCGATCAAGGTTGCGTAATTTTGCAACCGCTTGATATGGAAGTAGGCGCAGGTACTTTCCACCCAGCTACTTTTCTTAAATCACTTGGCCCAGAAACTTGGAATTCGGCTTACGTGCAGCCTTCGCGCCGCCCCACCGATGGCCGCTACGGTGAAAACCCTAACCGCCTGCAACACTATTACCAGTTTCAAGTAGTGATGAAGCCTTCGCCTGAAAACTTCCAAGAACTTTATTTAGATTCGTTACGCATGATGGGCGTTGACCCGTTAGTCCACGATGTGCGTTTTGTTGAAGACAACTGGGAATCACCCACGCTAGGCGCTTGGGGCTTGGGTTGGGAAGTGTGGCTAAACGGTATGGAAGTCACCCAGTTCACCTATTTTCAGCAAGCCGGTGGCATTGAATGTTTCCCAGTAACGGGGGAAATTACCTACGGTTTAGAACGTATCGCCATGTATTTACAAGGCGTAGACAGCGTTTATGACCTAATTTGGACGCGTGACCCCCAAGGCAATCCCGTTACTTACGGTGATGTTTGGCTGCAAAACGAGCAAGAACAAAGTGCTTATAACTTTGAACACGCCGACGTTGATGCCTTGTTTGCTTGGTTCGACCAGTGTGAAAAAGAATGCAACAAGCTGTTAGCCGCTAAGTTGTCTTTACCCGCTTACGAGCAAGTGCTGAAAGCTTCACACACCTTTAACTTATTAGATGCACGCCATGCAATTTCTGTGACCGAACGCCAACGCTTTATTTTACGTGTGCGTACTTTGGCTAGAGAAGTGGCGCTGCTGTACTTTAATTCACGCCGTGCAGCAGGTTTTCCGCTTGCACCTAAACAACTTGCCGAAGAAGTATTGGCACAACTGGCTGCTGCTGAGGAGAAAGCGTAATGGCAATTGCAGACTTACTACTAGAATTAGGTTGTGAAGAACTGCCGCCTTCCTTGCTAAAACCCCTATCTGAAGCCTTAGCAGCCAGCGTTGCAGCAGGTTTAACCGAAGCGGGTGTACCTTTTAGCAGCACAGAAATTTACGCCACGCCACGCCGTTTGGCCGTTATCGTTAAAGAACTGGCCAGCTATCAGCCCGACCAAGCCATTGAACGCCGTGGCCCTGCTTTAGCTGCTGCCTATAAAGACGGTGAACCCAGCAAAGCAGCGTTAGGTTTTGCCGCTTCTTGCGGTGTGGATATTGCCAGTTTAGAAACCTTAGAAACCGATAAAGGCAGCTGGTTAGTGTTTCGCACCACGCAACAAGGCCAAGCCACCGCCAGCCTGTTACCCGCGATTGTTAACAAGGCATTTGCCAGCTTGCCCGTGCCTAAGCGTATGCGTTGGGGTGCTAGCCGCATTGAATTTTCGCGCCCTGTACATTGGTTAGTGTTGCTGCACGGCAACCATGTTGTACCTGCCCAAGTGATGGGCTTAACCGCTGACCGTATTACTTTTGGACACAGATTCCACGCACCCGAAGCGATTCCTTTAGTCGAACCTAGCACTTACGTTGCCCATTTAAAAGCCGCCAAAGTTATGGCTTCTTTTGCTGAACGCCGTGAAGTAATTCGCCAGCAAGTATTGGCCGAAGCAGTTGCCCATAAAGCCACTGCGGTCATCGACGAAAACTTGTTAGATGAAGTCACTGGCTTGGTTGAATGGCCCGTTGCCCTAACGGGTAGCTTTGAAGAACGCTTCTTAGCAGTGCCAGATGCCTGCTTGATTTCTTCCATGAAAGCTAACCAAAAATACTTCCACATGGTTGATGCTAAAGGTGCTTTACTGCCGTTATTTACCACCATTTGCAACATTGAAAGCCATGACCCTTCAGTAGTGATTGCTGGCAATGAAAAGGTGATTCGCCCACGTTTAGCCGATGCTGCCTTCTTTTTTGAATCAGATAAAAAGACCCCACTTGCTAGCCGTTACGCTGGTTTAGAAACGGTGGTTTTCCAGCAACAGCTAGGTACATTGGCGGATAAAAGCCAGCGTGTTAGCGTGATAGCACAAGCCATTGCTGCACAAATTCAAGCCGACCCTAAGCTAGTAGAACGTGCTGCTTACCTAAGTAAGTGCGATTTAAACACCGAAATGGTTTTAGAGTTTCCTGAACTGCAAGGCATTATGGGCGAAGCTTATGCTGCCCAAGACGGCGAACCTGCGGAAGTTAGCTTGGCATTGCGTGAGCAGTATTTACCGCGCAACCCCACCGATGCGCTGCCTACTTCGCCCGTCGGTATTTGTATTGCCTTAGCAGATCGCCTTGATACGCTAACCGGTATTTTTGGCATTGGTCAAAAGCCAACGGGCGTTAGAGACCC
>CAYJCB010000068.1:0-8206 GCA_964368615.1 uncultured Halomonadaceae bacterium
GAACCCAATTCCAGCAAGGCAGCAATGCGCCCATAAGCCGTTACCGAACCAGACGAAGGCGGCAAAGTGCCACAAATCAACTGCAACAGGGTAGATTTACCCGCACCATTTCTGCCCAGTAAACCTATCACTTCACCTTTTTTTACCGTTAAATTCATCGGCTGTAATGCTTCAAACACACGGCAATTCACGTTAAAAAAAGGCAATGCTTGTAATAAGCGATCAACGGGGCGCTTATAAATTCGATACACCCGACCTACATTATTAAGCTCTAGTGCAACCGTATTAGACAAAGTGCTATTAGATGACATCAGCAAAACCCTTGCGTAGTTTTTTAAATGCCCAAGCACCCAAAATTGCCAAACCCAGCGCAGCAGCAGTATAAGCCGCTAAGTAGTATAAACTTGGCCAATCGCCCCCTAACAAAGCAGCACGAACTGCTTCAATCATTAAAGTTAACGGATTAAAAACAATCACCCCTTGCAACCATTCAGGCAACATAGATACAGGGTAAAAAATAGGTGAGAGAAACATTAAAGGTGTAATTAGTAGCGTTACTAAATGCTGGCTGTCGGGCAGGTAAACACCCAAGCCAGATAAAAGCCACGAAAAGCCCAGCAGCACCAACACAAATATCGCCAACAGCAAGGGTAGCAGCAACATACTCCAAGTTAACGGGCCGCCTAAAACAGCAATACCAATAATAAGCACCGTAAAACTAATCATTGCCTGAAAGCTAGATGACAAGAGCGTTACCCAAGACAATAAGTGCAAAGGAAACACCACTTTAGTCACCATATTAGGGTTTTCTGCCACCAAGCGCGGCGAACGGGTCACTACATCGCTAAACCAAGTAAACAAAATTAAGCCTGAAAACAAATTCAGACCAAAAGCCGTGGCAGATTGTTCAACACCTGGCCAACGGGCTTTAAAAACACTTTGAAAAACAAACACATAAACCAATAGCATGGCAATCGGAGTAACCACCGACCAACCCAAACCCAGCCAAGAATTGCGGAACTTGGCTTGAATTTCACGGCGGGTTAACTGTTGCAATAAATGACGATGCTGAGCAGGCCAAAAATAACTAAACATGAATTTTCTCTTAAATTATTCGGCCAATTTAAAGTTGTGCTAAAGCCTGTTTAAAACTGAATCCTATTTAAAACTAAAGCGTTTGCGCCCCTGTGCTTACGTCGTCTAGCACATCGGGCTTTATAATGATTAACGAAGCAGTACCGTTACGCTGCACCACCTCATTGCTAATCAGCACCTGAAACACCCGCGTTACGGTTTCTCGGCTGATGTTTAACATAATCGCCATTTCTTGGTGCGTTGGTGGATTCATCAATTCAATCACACCACCTGCGGCTCTTAAACTTTGGGTGGATTCTATCAAAACCGACAACTGCGCACATACCCGCTGCTGCACGTTAGGAATAGCCAATAAAGAACGCTGCAAGGTTAAGTACCGAATGCGCTGCGCCATACGCTGAGCTATAGCTAGAATAAACGAACTAGCACCACTCATTACATGCCGCACTGCTGCATAGGGCAAAGCCACCACCTGCGTTTTAGTAATCGCAATCACATAATCGCTGCGGTGTGCATCATCAAATAAACCCGTTTCGCCACAAAAGTCATTTTGCTCCACAAAATAAAGGCCAACTTCGCGGCCATCAATGGTGAAATCTACCCCTTGTAAACGTCCTTCAAACACAAAACAAATTAACTCATCTTTTAAACCAGCACTTAACACCACCTCGCGCCGAGCATACTGCTTTAAAGTGGCTTGCTCGGCAATAAATGACAAAGCATCTTCAGGAAGTGCAGCCAATAAATCAAAACTCCTTAACAGCTCAACCGACACCGCCATCCGTTATCCTTTCTAATTTAAAACGCTGTAGCTTGTCATACAACTTTGCCTCACTGCCGGCAATCATGGTGTCGTACTGACTATTCTGACAACCCCACAGCGTTGAATCCTGCTCTGGGTTATGGCCTGCCACAAAGGGCAAAGGCACCAACACCCGTAAATCCTTCTTCTCTAAATACCTATCCATCGTATTTAAGAGTACATCTTGATTGGCACAATCCCAGCTCGCCATATAAGTCAGCGGTTTTTTACCATAAAAATTACACACGGCACTAATCATTCGGTCAATAATAACGTAACTAGCACCCTCGATTTCAAAAAAGTCTAGCACTTGCGTGGCATCAGACACATCGGCCAACAAACCACTTAATAAATCACACTGCCTAGATGAGCCTTCTAACTCCAGAAATAAATCCTTAGCCGTCTGCCAACGCTGCAAAGCTTCAGAGCCTAACACCACATCATCTTCCCAGACTTCCAAATAATCATTGCCCTGCACCAGTGCTTGCTGGGCAAGGTAGCTGTAACTTAGCGCACAGCCTATCCAGCCTATATGAAAGCGCAAGCCATGAAATACACTAACATCGGGGTGACGCTGCCTAAAGGTAGCATGGCGAATATGTGATTCAGGCATGGAAAGGCACAGCGGCCGTAGCATAGCAGCCGAACTTAACAAAGCAGGAAAGCCTTTAACTGCCAGTGGGCTAATTAATCCTAAACCCACTAACATTCGACCCACATGAAATTGAGTGCCAGCTAAATCAGTCGGTAATTCAGCCAAGCTGCGCGGTTTGTCTAGCTGCGCTTGAATCGCCTGCAACATAGCCTCAAAATCACCAATTGGCGTAAAAGTTACCCAAGGATCTAAAACAGCATGGTCAGCTTGATCGACACTGACTTCAGAAACAATGTTCAAGCCTAGCGACAAAGCTTCATAAATGCGCGTAGTTTCTAGCAAAGCACCTTCATAATAATGAATATTCACCAACACCTTGGCGCGTTGCAATTGCGCATACAAGGCATCACCAAACACTTCGCTAACAATCAGGGTTTTAAATTGCTTACTAATCGCATCTAAGAATAGCTTACGCCTTGGGTTATGCACATCGCCATAAAAAACCACATCATAGTCTGTTGGGCTTTCTTGGCTAGTAGACGAACTATTAACAGACAGGCTATTAACAGACAGATTACTAATTGGCAGGTAATAAAGCTTAGCAAAAGGCACGCCCTGCTGTTCTTGCAAATAGGCAAGGTTAAGTTTGGAATAATCCAACACCGCTTCAGCATTATTTAAGATATTGGCGTAGTCGGTATCAAACCAGCGCGAACTAACGCTTTGCTCCATTTGAAATACCACATACCTAGCGGGCATTTTTTTAAACAGCTGCGCACAAATAATAATGTGCAACGAATTATCATAGTGCAACGGCTCTGGGTCATCAGCACCTTTGGCAAAAATACTATTAACCGTTAAACCAAAACTTTCTAACTGTTTTTTAAGCAACTTTGCTACAAATAATGTATGCGCAGTACACAAGAGTGTAATACCACTGGCATTCACAACTGATACGGCAGCAGGTGCAGAACTAGGAACAGCAGCAATAGTACTAGAAGTAGTGGCTGCTACAGGGGGAGTTGCTACAGGTTTAGCACTAAATCGGCGGCGAGTTTTTTTCACTAACCCTTCAACATTACGTACCAATCGAACTTTAATGCCTTGTAAATCACCCGTAGCAATTAACTGCAACAAGGTACGGGTTTTACTACTAACTTTAGCCACCCAAGGCAAAGCTGCCATACCCGTTTTTTGCTGCATTAGTATTCTTATTGCATAAAGACTTTCATTTGTTGCAGCTTGTTGTTGAAGAACTTGCTGCTGAAAAGCCTGCTGCTGGATTTGTAACTGGGCAATCATTTCAGCCTGTAAACTAGCTTGTTGCTGCTGAAGAACTTGCTGCTCATCTTTAATAACCTGAACATCTTCTGCTAACTGGCTTAACTGATTATAAATAGTAGCTTCTTGTGTTACACAGCGGTTATTTTCTAGCAAACTTGCCTGCAACTGGGTAATCACCTGCTCATGGCGCTTATTCGCCTGTGCAACGCTAAAAAAATTACGGCACATAAATAGCATGACACTGATTTGTTCAGCTGAATAAAAAGGCGTACTTAACTTAAAAAAATCGGCTAGCTCAGCACTAAAACCTTGTGTTACCACACCAAAACCCACACCACTTAACTGGGCGCTATACCAAGCAGTAATCCCAGGCACACGCTGCATCGGTCCTTTTGCGGTCATTTGCAGCCAAAAATTCCAATCTTCATAAACATCAAGCTGAGTATTAAACTGGCAAGTTTGGCTTAATTCATTATTTCTAAATAATACCGAATGAATCGGCAGGTAGTTTTCATAAGCTAAATGCAACGGATCAAATTCATAATCAAAAACTTTTTGCACTTCAAGGTTAGCAGCTGACAGAACACAGGCAGTATCTGAATAAGCTGCAAGCAACGCTGGGTTAGTATTCAACACGGACAACAACTTAGCCACGTGGCTAGGGTCAATCCAATCGTCATCATCTAAAAACATCAACGCTGCGCCAGCCGCTTTTTTTAAAGCCACATTCGCTGCATTAGAACGGCCTTGGTTAGTTTCTAAATTCACCAATGTTAAGGCAACGCCCTGCTGTTCAGCTAAAGTGGTTATTTCTGTGCTGACTGCTTGACCGCCATCATTGACGACAATAATTTCTAACGGACGATGGGTTTGCTGCAAAACTGCCTGCACTGCTGTTGCCAGCGTAACAGGGCGATTAAAGGTTCTGATTAGAACCGAAACAAGGCTTGCATTCATTTGACCCACCAGCTCCTATTCATGCTAAGTAATTGATTGATTTTATTGGGTAATAAACGGTTGTTTTTACCCAGCTTATAGCCCAGCAATTTCAGCAGGCTTCTTAATAAAGATTCAGGAATTTTACGCGCCATGCCTTGGCTTTTTAACCAGCGAATTTCTGACAGCACATATTGCTGACCAGCTTTTTCTGGCCTAGCTAAGTTAGTAAAAATCCACGCTTGCTGTTGGTGCATACAGCCAATATCGAAATAGCGCTTTAGTTCTTGCAGCGGCGTGTAATCGTGCGAATGAATTGCGGTGGCTTCGGCAACATAGGCCAAAGAATAACCAGCCGTTAATAGCTTAGCACCCACGATAAAATCTTCACCAATAATGGTGTTGGCTGGAAACTGCCCCACCGCATTTAAAGCTTGCTTAGTGTAAGCACAAAAAGCATTCGACAAAAAAGCTGCTTTAATGCCGCGCTCTTGCAAGGTAGCAGGGCTAGAAATATAACTTTGGGCTGGGTAATTAAACACCCGCAAGTGCGCCCCAAAAGGTTGCGCCGTCGCATTGGGTAATTGCCGACCATAAGCAGCAGCCAACTGGGGTTGTTCGCTTGAAGGTTGATTGATTAAAGCATTCACCAATAATTCAACAGCAGCAGGCGTGGGCAAAGCATCTTGGCTTAAATACACTAAAATATCGGCTTGGGCTTTACTTATAGCAAGGTTGCGCGTGCCGCCATGATTAAATTCGCTGCGTTTAATGCTGATAAATTCAACGGCTGGGCAGGCTTGGCAAAGTGCGGGCGTGGCATCGGTAGATTCTGAATCAATAATAATGCACTGGTAAGCGCCCGTATTTACCAAATCAGTTAAACACTTCAACAGCGCAGGTAACCAAATTTCGGCATTTAAAACCGGCACGATTAGCGTCGCCTTGGGTAAACAAGCCTTAGATAAAAAAGCATTAGGGCTGGTTGTTGATAAAGCCATAAATCATCGTTCTCAACATTATTTTGATATCGAACAACAGGGTTTTATGTTGCACGTAATAAAGGTCGGCATTAACACGCTCTTGCATTTGTGCATCTGAATTAGCATAGCCCCTAAGCCCATGCACCTGCGCCCAGCCAGTCATGCCAGGGAGCACAGTGTACCTTAGGTGGTAGTTAGCAAACACCTGTTCATAGTGTTGATTTTGTTCTAGTACATAAGGGCGCGGGCCAACCAAGGCCATTTCGCCTTTTAAAACATTCAGTAATTGCGGCAGTTCATCAAGGCTAGTTTTTCTTAAAAAATGCCCTAATTTGGTAATACGCGAATCGCCCGGTGCTGCGGCTTTAAAGGCTTGGGCGGGGCTGGGTTTCATGGTGCGGAATTTATAAATAGCAAAAGGCTGTTTATTAAGGCCAAGCCTTTGTTGCTTATAAAAAATAGAGCCCTTAGAGGTCAGCTTAATGAGTAGAGCAAGGCACAGCAATAGCGGCAGCAGCAGCAGTAATATAACGGCAGCTAGCAATTTGTTTTGTAGTGAGCCCATGCTTTTTTAGCTTCTTTTGTTATTAAAAAACCCCTGCTCATACGAACAAGGGTTGTGAGTATTTTTAACGAGCTGTAGATTAACAGTTGTGGAAAATTATGCTTGTGATAAGCATCACACCTACAAGGCAAAATCTAGGTACAAGCTTCTTTATAACATTAAAACTGCCAATTAACACCCATTTCTATTTGGCGGCTTTTATACTCAAATAATTCTAAATTACTGGTTTGCTGCTGCGCCGCAACTTGGGTGCTTAATAACAAATTTGGCGTTAACGGCAATAAATACGCCACTGCTGCCTGATAACGCATAACTTCACGCCGCGCATTATTCTGCATCGTGCCATTATAACCGTCGGCATCTAACCATTGGCTGTAACGTGCCTGCACCGAAAGCCGCCCTATTGGCAAAGGTTGTTGCCAATTCGCTGTAATTTCTTGCCCAAAACGGTGCCCGCCTGCACGCACACCATCTAGCGCATAGTTAAACAACACTCCAGCACTTAAACGTAAATCTGCATTATTTAAAGATTCAAAACCACACTGCACCGCAGGCATCAAACGGTATTCCACTGCATTCAAGTAGCTGCTACCAGGAAAGTCTTGGTAGCCCAGAGTGTGCTGCGGATTAAACTTACAAGTACCAGCAGAAAGCCATTCTTGCCGCACTTCTAGGGTGGTAAAAATGTGTTTTTGTCCATGATTCAAACCAATTAAAGCTACATCATGTTTTAAATCGCTGCCATTTAACAAGGTGTATTGGTGCTGATAACGCGCAGTTAACTGATGCTGATGATCTTCGCTGTATTCACTTAAACGGCTATTCAACCCCAACTGCACACTTTGGCTAGCATTTGCACTACGCTGCGTATAACGACTGGTCGCACCCAAGCGCAATACTCCGCCACTGCGTGGTTCCATACCCTGCGCCAGCGCCACTAACCATTCTTCACCATCTAAAGTTAGAGTTAACTGGCTAATGCTAGGGCTAGCATTTAAGTTGCTGTCGTAACCGCTGCTAATATTGAATTGATTCACAAAAGTGTTTAGTAGCTTATTTAATTTTTTTTGATTGGCTTGAATTTGTTCACGAATCACCGGCGGTAAATCACGGTTACTTAACAAACTTTCATTCAATGACCGAGCAGCAAAAGGGTCGCCGTTATAAAACAAGGCCTCAGCATAATCCATTTGCGCTGCACCATGATTAGGGTTTAACAGCAGCGCCCTTTCTAACGTATCTAAAGCATCATTCACGCGCCCAGTACGCAACTGAATTGCACCGTAATAAGCCAAAAAATTAGCATCACTAAGGCACTGGGCAAACAAAGGGCTAAGGCGATAGTATTCCTGATGCCAGCCTGTTGGACTGGTCGGCAAGCTGGTGGGTTGCCATGCGCCACAAGCAGCAAAAGCATTGGGTAAAGTTGCAGCGGCAAAAATGCCCTGACTAGCAAATAAGCAGAGCATTAATAAACAAGGGGCCAGCAATGCATAATGGATTAAAAATCTGATTTTTAATGGCATCCTATTTACTTAACTTGCATTGCATGATTTAAAAGAGGTGGCTAATTATCTACTTTGTGGGCGTAGTTGCAATACCTGATTAGTAGGATTGTGTTTTTGCAAGTCGCTAGCACGTAAGGTAAACAGCTGTAGCGGACGTGTAAAGCCTTCTAATAAATAACTACCCTGCGATTGTACAGCGGTGGGTGCTAGGGCTTGCGCGGCTTTTTCGCCTAATAATAGCGTGCTGCCAATTTCAGCAGTCATTTGTTGAATGCCTATAACACGGGTAACGGTTTGCCCTAATAATAAGTGGGTACGGCGTTGCGCCGAACCTATCGAACCCATTAACACTGGGCCAATGTCTAGCGCAAAATCTAAACTGAGTGGTTCTAAATCTGGGTGGGGCGGTGCATCTAATAAGGCTTTTAAATTCTTTTG
>CAYJCB010000068.1:8306-10842 GCA_964368615.1 uncultured Halomonadaceae bacterium
TGAAGAGCTAGTTTTTTTTGTACCAGCAAGCAGCGCAGCCAAGGTTAACGAAGGGTAAGCTTTGCCATTTACACACACCAAGGGCGGTTGGCTGCGAATAACACCATCGGCACTCACGTTTGGCGCAATATGCCCAACGTTTTGCTGGGCATAAGCCGCTGCGTTGCCTAAATAATTTTGGGTATGCGGCAAGGGAGTTTTCGATAAAGAAGAATTACAGTCAATGCCTTGCAAGCCTGTACCTAACTGACCCGCTTGCAGGTTTTGATTACTGCCTAGGGCTGGCAAAATGCCTAGAATGCTGGGGGTTTGTGCTAATTGCGCGGCTAATACATCATCACCGGCTTTGGCTTCGGGCAAAACTAAATCATAAATTTGTAACGCAGCACCCGCTTCTTGCAGCTTAGCGGAAACAGCCGCCAAGGTGGCACGGCTCCAAGGCCAAGCGCCTAATTGCTGTAGCGCAGCTTCGTCTATCGTTAACAGCACAAACCTTTCTTCTGGCTGAACTTTTGGGAAACTTGCCCAACGCTGTTCGCTAATTCTTTCTTCAAATAACTGTAACGGCTGTGCAGCCAACCACACCAGCAAAAGCAAAAGCGGCAGCACTACTAACAACAACAGCAGCCGCGACGTGTGCGGATTAATCCGCAGCGTCAGGGCTACTGAAGGTGGTAATACTGTATTTGGTGCTTCTTGCTTGGCGCTCACGATTCACCCTTAGTGGCTAGCTTATAAATTCTGGTGGTATAAATTGCATATTAAGCATTTTATACAACCGCTAGCCCAGCGTGGTGACTGTGATCACATTAGAACTTAAGTCGACTAAATAATTGATCGTATTCTTGTAGTTTGTTGGGTTCTAGCTGTCCAGTTTCTAAATGCAGGCGTAAATCAGCCAATAAATAAGCCACTAGCGCTTCGGCATGGCGTTCCCTTGCTTGAAATAATCGCGCATTGGCTTCTACAACATCAACTTGGCTACGCAAACCTAGTGTTTCGCCACGTTTAGCCGCTTGTTCGTAACGTTCTGCCGACACCATTGAGTACTTTAATGCCTGTAAACGCTGGTATAGGTTTTGTTGCTTCGCCCAAGAAACAGCAATCATTTGCTGGGCATCTAATACCACCTTGTCGGCTTGTGCTTGTTCGGCATTTAAACGCGCTTGTGCTTGACGCATGGCGCTGCTGGTGCGCCCACCACCATAAAGTTCTAGGTTTAAATCTAACGAAGCTGTAAAACCTTCTTTTTCACGAAACTCATCGTCTGAAGAACGCTTGGTATAGTCTAAATTTAAGTTTAGGGTTGGGTAATGCCCAGCACGCCTAGCTAAGCGCGTTGATTCTGCCATTGCCACCCGCGCCAACTGTTCTTGGTAAGTATTATTGCCAGTGGCTTTAGTCTGCCAAGCCTCAATGCTTAAAGGCTGTTGGGTAACTTCCAATAAATGCGCTGTTTTTACCCAATTGGTAGGCGGTAATAATTTACGCCCACTCATTAATTGAATTTCTAACAGCTTTTCAGATAACTCGCTTTGTGCAGCTAATAAATCGGCTTCTGCCAAATCGCGACGCGCACCTATGTCTAACAATTCAAGCTGATCGCCCACGCCTAGCTGGTCTTGCCGTTCGGCTTGGGCAAGGCGTAAATCTAAACCTTCTAGGTTTTCTAAACTAAAATGCACCTTCATTTGTGCATACAGCAGGTTTAGCCAAACATCAGCCACCCGAAATACCAACTGCTGCTTAACCTGTTCATAACGGTATTCTGCGGCGGTTACTTGGCTTTTGGCGCGGTTTAAATCTTGGTTACGCGAACGGTCAAAAATCGGCTGACGAATGTTAAAACGCCAATAGTTGTCTTCTAACTGCCCACTAGAACGGGGTTTGGCTGGGTCGTAAAAGCCGCTGTCTTTATCGGTATAAACGTTGTCGGTATCTTCAAACGTATAACCTGCGCCAAAAGTTAAGCTAGGCAGCAACTGGCTACGCGCCATGCTTATTTCTTGGCGCTCGGCTTCTAAAACATAACGCGCTGCGCGGTATTCAGAATCGTGACTCATCGCCGCTTGCAGCACTTGTTCAAAGTTTGCTGTTTCTGCTTGTTCAGCGGCCTGCGCTGCAAATAATGGCAGGCAAGCTAAGACTAGAACGTAGAGCGGCTTTTTTAAAAAGAATGTCTTTTTATAAGGTAGCTTTTTCATGGCAATTATTTTTCCTTAAAGCTGCGGGTAAAGCTGTCAGCCAAGGGTTTCATTAGGTAACTAAGAAAGGTACGACTTTCGCGGCGCAACATAACTTCAGCAGGCATACCCGGAATCAGCTTTAACTTAGCAAGGCTTTCTGCCCCTTCTTCAGTCACACGCACGCGGGTTAGGTAATAGTGCATACCCGTTTGCTTGTCGGTAATTCGGTCAGCAGAAATATGCACCACTTCACCTTCAATGCTGGGTGTGGTGCGCTGGTCGAAGGCTGAAAAGCGAATGTCACTTTTCTGGCCCACAAACACGCTGTTAATGTCTTGAACTTCAATGCG
>CAYJCB010000069.1:0-10804 GCA_964368615.1 uncultured Halomonadaceae bacterium
CTGCCCCAACAGCACTTGGCTTTTAGCCGCTTTATGTGCTCTGGTATCCCACCAATGCAGGGTTAAATCAGGCAGCTTTAAATTGCCTGTCTGTTTTGGATAAAATAATAACCGCTGTTTTAAACTGCCCACCAAAAATCCATCAATAATCCGATCGCTTAATTCTTCAGTCAGCGGTTCAATGCGCCAGTTTTCTGAAGGTAAGCTTTTAAACTGGGGCAAGTTACGCGCCTGTTGCCCAACCACATCTAAACGAATACTTAATTCCAAAGCTTGATTGTGTTCAATTTGCTTAGGGCGGGGTAAAAAAGCGGCTTCTAAATTCACCTCCAAAGCAGGCAACCAAGGCTGTTCTTTGGGCCAAACCTTGGGAATGGGGCGCACTTTTATCATTAACTCAGGCGCTTGGGCTTCATACAATTGGCTGCTGGTCTGATTATTTAAGCTTAAACGAGTCGAAAAAAACCTTGGCGCAACAACTGCTTCGGGCGTGTGTAACTGAATTAATTCTTGCCAACGGGCTTCTTGCCAACTTACGCCCCGCTGGTTAAAACCCTGTTCACGCCCATCGCCCAACTGCCTTGCAGTTGCACCTGTCACTTCTAACGGGCTTAACCTTGGTTCAATCGGAAAACCTTGGTAACGAATCAGCAGTTCATACACCAAGGTTTGCCCAATATAAGCCTCGGAAAAATCCACCTGTTGCTGCATGGTTAATGGCTGAACTAACGGCGTTTGGTTTAAACGCGGCACGCTATTGGTGGGCTTTTTTCTGGCCGCTTCAATCAACACCTGCAACGGCTGCGAATTTTTGCCATTCACTTGTAACGGGGGCAGTTGCAGCTTGCGACTAATGCTATCGGCTTGTTGGTGCTGCAACAGTAAAGACCAACGGTGCATATATTCGCCACGCGGCCTAACTTCCACTTGGTGAATTTGCTCTAACAATTCAAAATGCGCTTGCCAACTGGCAGGAATATTTAAACTTGGTGCAGCGGCTTGGCTGCTGGGTGCTTCCACTAAAACCTCTAACTGCCCACCAGCAATCAACTTAGGTTGGCTTAGGGTTAACAGCACCGCTTGCGCTTGCCCAGTTCCTGACAGCAGCAACAAAAACAGCAACAGCAAAAAAACCAACCTAAACTTCATGGCTGCTGCTCTCTTAACTCGTTTTTAAAGCGCACCCTTAACAAACGCCAAGGGTCTTCTTGCAACTGTTGCAGCTGTTTTTCTTGTTTAGCCGTCAACTGTTCACATTCCACACAACTTATATTTTCTTGCGGCTGCCAATCTTGCTGCTGAGATTCAGCCTCTGGCGGTGTTTCTTCTTGGTCTGTAGCATTTTTTTCACTCGCGCCACCACACGCCGCCAAGAGTGCTGACTTACCAATAGCCTTGGTCGATTCGGTTAACTGAAATTCAGCCAGCAAGCGGTTGTTGCATAAGTCGGGCCATTCTTCAACAAGTGCAGCAGCCTGATTAAACTGCGCTAAGGCTAATTCAGGTTGTTCTGCCAATAGCCTAGCCGTGCCAGTATTAAAGTGCATTTCTGCCTGTTGCTTGGCTTCTGCACTGGCATTTTCTGTTTGCCACTGGGCGAACAATTCAGCCGCTGTTGCGTAATGCCCCAGTGAAAATTGGGCATGGGCAATTAGATCGGTTCGGTTCGCGGCTTGCAAAGGTTGTTGCACGTTAAGCCCGACCAGCAACAGCGCCAGCAGCCAAGCATTAAATTTAAAACGTGGCTGATCAAAATACTGCCACAGCAACAGCAAAATAGCGGCTAACAAAGGCCAATGGCTTAGCTCTTGAAATAAGCGAATGCCTTGCTGGTTTTTTTGCTGATCACTTTGATTAATACTGGCGGAAGTGCGGTTAAGTTCAGGCGCATAATCAGTAAGTTGATTAGGGTGCAGCAGAGTAATGCCCTTGCTAGCAAAAGCTGCTTGCTGTTTTTCTATCGCCGATAAATTAGCGTCTAACCCAACTAAATATAACCGCGCTTGCTTAGGTTTAATGTTTAACAGCTGCGTGATAGTTGCAGTATTTGGCAGGGTATCGGTTAGCCACAACCAATCTAAACGCGCAGCTTGACGACTGCTAGCTAACTTGTGACCGTCCGCAAACTTGCCAAGACTGGCGGCTAGGCGAAACGCTGCTTCGGGTGCATGACCGCCCAAAGGCATAACCGACGGGTGGGTTAAGCTAAATAACTGCCGCAAAGTGGCGGTATCTTCAGTCATGGGGCTAACAAGGTGGGCGCTGCCAGCATAATAAATCAACGCAGTTTTACCCTGCTGACGGGCATTTAACAACGGAATCAACGCCCGCTGGCTAATGTCTAATAAATGCTGCGGGGTTGCATCGCCACGCACCGGCGGCGCAAGGTATTGAATCACCACCAACTCTTGCTGTTCGCTGGGCAACTGGTCGGCCTTCAACACATAACCCACGCCAGCCAAAGCTAAACTAAACAGCAGCGCCAACAAACCCCACACCCCTTCCTGCTGCAACAACAAAGGCTTACTAGCCGTGGCATCTTGCTTGGTTAACAAACGCTGCGCCAATTCAGGCGGCAAAAAACTTGCCCAACCACTAGGCTTAGTCGACAGCAACACGGTTTTTAATAACCAATAAATAATTGGTGCAGCTAACAACAACCAAGGGCGGGCTAAAAAATCACTCATCGGCAGACTTCCGCTTAGACACCCAGCTTTGTACAAGCGAAACTTGGCTTGCTGCCACCAGAAGGGTAACCAGCAGCGCCAGCAGTAGTGGAATAAAAGCTAAAGAAAAAGCAGGGCGCAAATAGCGCACTTGGGTTTGTGGTTCTAGCTGGTGAATACGCTGGTAAACTTGCGCCAGCTCTTGTGAAGAATAGGCACTAAAGACTTCACCGCCCGTGGTAAGAATACCCGCCGCCAATTCAGGATCAATATCCAAATCGACCACTACTAGGTGGGTTGGAATCGCCGCTGCTGCTGCCATCACTAAGGCTTCAGGTGGGCTTAATTGCCCAGCGTTGTTCGCGCCATCAGTCAACAAAACCATTGCTGGTTTACCCTTGGCTTGGCGCAGGTTATACACGCCTAAACCTAACGCATCGCCAATGGCAGTGCCTGAACCTGCCATGCCCGGCTGCAAAGCTTGCAGCTGTTGAATCAGTAAATTATGGTCAAGGGTTAACGGCACATACAAATAAGCCTGCCCACCAAACACTAGCAAACCTAAGCTATCATTCGGGCGCTGTTGAATAAAATCACGCACGACTTGCTGCACTTGATCTAAGCGCGTTCGGCCTTGCAGCAGCTCATTCATGCTGCCAGAAATATCCACCAGCAACAGAATTTGGCGGCTTTCAAAAGTGACTGCAACTTCAGGCTGCTGCCACTCAGGGCGCATTAAAGCCAGCACCAACAACACCCACACCCAACCGCGCCAGCTTAACCAAGTTAAACGCTTAATCTTGGGAACAGGCTGCTTAGCATTTAAGGGCGCTTCAGATAAAGACGCGTTAGAATTTACAGGCAGTTCAAACAGCGGCAGTTTAAGTGCGCCACTGGCTTTGCCCCCAGCAGCGTTAAACCCACGATCCAATAACCTAGCTAACAGCCAAGGCAAGGGCAACAACACCAACGCCCAAGGCCATGCAAAGGCTAGCTTTATAAAGTCTAGGTTCATAACAGCTAGGTTTGCTGACGAATCCATGCTCTAACCAACTTTTGCAAACGCTCAGCATCAAAGCTTTCTGGCTGTGCCTTATAAGCACCCCAAGCAAGGATTTTACCGCTGCCTTCAATAAACCCTAACTCACCTTCACGCTTAGGGCCGTAACCCCAATCTAAAAATTCTAGCCATTCATCGCCCGTTAAAGCAGCTACTTTATGGCGGCTAAAATTACGCACCGCAATGCGCCGCAGCAGTAAATTCACTTCGTATAAATAACGTGCTGCATCTTGGCTTTCTGTATAGCGCGTTTGAATGGCTTCAAGTTCAGCATAGGCATAGCGCCTAACACTGCGACTGCGATACCAACGAACCGACACCACCAACAGCAGCAAAATAAGCAAGCTGCCTACCACCCACAACACCCAAGGCGCTGGCGGCCAAACATCAGCAGCAGAGGCAGGAATTAAAGGTGCAACTAACTGTTTAAGTTCTTCAAGATTCATAAGTGAGTTTTATTACCACCCCTAAAGTTAAGCCGTCTATTCTAACCTGTCTAAATTTAAAAACCTGTTGCAACAGAGTAACCAGCAGCATAACCAGAAACAGTGCTTAGCTGTAAATAACTGCCTTGCTGCCCAACCGCTGTTTTTAGTGCCGCCTCTCTTTGTAAGAAAGCCGCCCGCCAAGCTTGCTGTAAAACGGGTGTAACGGGTTGCAGTTTACCCTGTAAAACGACAGAACCAAGATTGTTGGGCAAGGTTTCGTCTAAAGGGTCGGTTAAATGCACCACCAATAAAGAATGCGTTTGGCGCAAACGCTTTAATAAGGCTGAATTTGTCCAACCCACCCAATCGCTGATAATAATTGCCAAACTGCCCTTGGGTAAACGCCGCACAAAAGCTTCTAATGACTTGTCTAAATGCCCAGCAGCACGCGGTTTTAGTTCGCCCAAGTTTTGGGTAACCGAAGCCAAGCGCGATAAAAAAGGCGCAAAATTACGGGCTTGTTCTAGGGGCGGCTGCCAAAAATTTTGTTCATCGGTTTCTACCCAGCCACCTACACGGTCTTTGCCTTGTAAAGCTGACCATCCTAAAATTGCTGCAACCTTGGCGGCTAATACAGCTTTGCTGCCAGCCTGCCCAAATTGTAACTGTGAAGCTAAATCAACAAACAACATCACTGGGCGCTGCTGTTCTTCATGAAACACCCGTGTATAGGGTTCGCCGCGCCTTGCGGTTACTTTCCAATCTATATGGCGTAAATCATCGCCCGCTTGGTAACTGCGTACTTCACGAAACTCTAAGCCTCTACCAGCGCCTTTACCTACTAGTGGCCCACTTAGCCCTATTGCGGTTTGACGCTTTTTCTTTAAAAGCTGACCCAGCTGCACACCCGCTGCAACACTTTGCAAAGCGTGCAACTGCGACAAGGTGACGCTTAATTCTATTTTAAGGGTCACGCCAAAGCGACCAAACGCAACAGGCGCTGAATCACTGTATCGGCTCTAATGCCTTCGGCATCGGCTTCATAGCTAAGTAAAATTCGGTGGCGCAACACATCGGGGGCTAGCTGTTGAATGTCTTCAGGCAAGACTTCAGCGCGGCCTTTTAACCAAGCCAAAGCGCGTGAACAGCGATCTAATGCCAAAGAAGCACGCGGGCTTGCACCCATGCGAATGTAACGCCCCAGCTGTTCGTCGTAACGCGCAGCTTGACGGGTAGCCTGTACTAAATCGACAATATAACGTTCTAGCGGTTCAGCAAGGTGTACCTGCTGCACGGCTTGGCGGGCTTCAAGAATGCTGCTTTGGGAGAGCTGTAAGGCAGCTGGTTGTTGTTCGCGCTCTGATTTTTTGTGCCGATTTTCATCGCGTACAAGGCGCATAATCGCTAGCTCATCGGCGGCATTAGGGTAGCTCACCCAAGTGTGCAATAAAAAGCGGTCGAGTTGAGCTTCGGGTAAAGGGTAGGTACCCTCTTGCTCCAGTGGGTTTTGGGTTGCCATCACCATAAAAACGTCAGGTAGCGGTCGTGTTTTACCGCCCGCTGTTACTTGGCGTTCGGCCATGGCTTCCAAAAGTGCTGATTGCACCTTGGCTGGTGCGCGGTTAATCTCATCAGCCAGCACAAAATTACTGAACACTGGACCAGCACGAAAACTAAACTCGCCGGTTTGTGCATAGAAAATTTCTGTGCCCGTAAGGTCAGCTGGCAGTAAATCTGGGGTAAACTGTATACGCTGAAAAGTTACATCTAAGTGTTCAGCCAAAGATTGAATAGCGCGGGTTTTTGCCAACCCAGGCGCACCTTCTACTAAAAGGTGGCCATCGGCTAATAGCGCCACTAGCAATCGCTCTACCAGCACTTGCTGCCCAATTATGGCTTGGCTTAGCTGCGAATGTAATTGTAAAAAACAAGTATGCACCGTCATTAGCGCCAGCCTATCCCTTCAGTAGTTATGCAATCGTTATATAATGAGTTAACTCACCTAGTTTAAGCCTAGTGTAACAGCTGGCTGTAATAGCACAAAAATTCAAGCTTTAGGAGCAAATATGCAAAACCAACAAGCCGCCCTACAGGAAGTGATTAGTCGCTTAAAAACACCCCTGACTAACAACCTACCAGCGGCAACCTGCCAAGAAATAACCCACTTTGCCGAGCATTTTTACAAGTTTGCAGCGCTCGATGAACTTGCCGCTTGGTCGGAAGAAATCTTCTATGGCACCAGTGTTTCTACTTGGAACTTTATTCAAAACTTTAATGCCAAAACGCCAAAAATTAGAGTTTTTAATCCAGACATTAACCAAGATGGCTGGCAGTCATCACACACAGTTATTCAAGTGCTTAGTGCGGATATGCCGCTGTTAATCGACTCGCTGCGCGTATTGCTTAACCATCGCAACCTAACCCTGCACACGCTACACAATGCTATTTTCACCGTTGAGCGTGACGAGCAAGGCCAGCTTAAATCCATTACTTCAGCCGCTGAAAGCAACCAGCAGGCCGAAGCCTTGGTAGTGTTGGAAATTGATGCCCTCTGCGATGAACAAGAAAGAAACCAGTTACAGGCTGACCTGTTAGCCATTTTAGGTGAAGTGCGCCTAGCGGTGAATGATTTTGAAGCCATGCAAAACAAAGCGTTAATGTTAAGCGAAACACTAACAAGCGCGGCTGAACAAGACTTACCTTTAGGCAGCGAACTCATCAGCTTAACCGAAGCCAGTGAGTTTTTTAGCTGGATTGCCGACCAACACTTTATTTTCTTAGGCTATGAAGAACACAGCTTAGAAGCAGATGGGCAGCTGGTTAAAATTGCCGGTTCAGAACTAGGCTTATTAAAGCTAAGCGGCACTACCAACCGCCTAAATAAAATCTCTGACGAACTACTAACCTTCGCCAAAGCGCCTGCCACCACCCGTGTACACCGCGCAGCTTACCCAGACCAAGTTATCGTCAACACCTTTGATGCAACCGGAAAAATTACCGGCGCACAGCGGTTTATCGGGCTATACACGCCAGCGGTTTACAATAAAATCCCGCGCGATATTCCAGTGTTGCGTAAAAAAGTAACCACGCTGGTTAAAAATGTCGGTATGCAGCCCAGAAGCCACAACGGTCGCCAGTTGCTGCAAATTTTAGATACTTACCCACGCGATGACCTATTTCAAATTGGCTTAGAAGAACTAACACACACAGCACTGAGTATTTTCAACCTACGTGAACGCCGTAAAACGCGCGTGTTTATTCGCCAAAACTCATTAAGCAGGCTGTATTCTGTATTGGTTTACCTGCCTAAAGACACTTTTAGCACCGACCTACAGCTTAAAACTCAAAACCTCTTGGCAGAATTATTAGACGCTGAATTTGTTGATTTTAACGTCTACTTCTCGGCAACCACCCTATGCCGTATGCAGTTTATTCTGCACTTTAACCAAGACACAGCACCCGCTTACGACCTAGCTAAAATAGAACAGCAGGTGATTAAAGCCACGCGTTCTTGGGACGATGCCCTTTATGCAGCGATTAGCAAAGACCAAGGCGAAGCAACAGCAAACCAGTTAACGCGCCTGTATCGCCAAGGTTTTTCAGCGGCTTATTGCGAAGACTTCACCCCACAATTTGCTGTTAAAGACATTCAGTTTTTAGAAGCCTTAAACGAACAACAGCCACTTGGCATGAATTTTTATCGCCGTGCTGATGCCACTAATCCGCTGCGCTTTAAGCTTTTTCAACAGAACAAACCCTTGTTTTTATCCGATGTATTGCCGGTTTTAGAAAACCTTGGCTTAAAAGTGTTGGGCGAACACCCCTACAAGGTAAAGCGCAGCGAACAGCAGCACTGGATTCACGACTTTGCTTTAAAATTAGCCATTAATAATGCAGACAGCTTTGATTTAGCAGCCATTAAAGACAAGTTTCAAACTGCGTTTTTACAAACTTGGCAGGGTAATTCTGAAAGCGATGCCTTTAACAAACTGGTTCTAGCCGCCCAACTTAACTGGCGACAAGTTGCCCTGTTGCGGGGTTATGCGCGTTATATGAAGCAAATTGGTGCCAGCTATTCACAAGACTTTATTGCTGCCACCCTTGTTAATCAGCCAGCGATTACCCGCCAGTTGGTTGAATTGTTTGCGCTGCGCTTTAACCCTGACTTAAAGCCTGCAAAAACCGCCCAAACCAACAGCCTAAAGCAATTAGAAAAAGCCTTAGAAGGCGTTACCAGCCTAACCGAAGACCGTGTGCTGCGCCGTTATATTGAACTAATTAAAGCCACGCTAAGAACCAACTTCTACCAGTTAGATGCCGCTGGTAACAGCAAGCTAGCCATTAGCTATAAGCTGAATCCTAGCGCTATTAGTAACATTCCACAGCCTTGCCCTCGCTATGAAATTTTTGTTAGCTCGCCGCGTGTGGAAGGTGTGCACCTGCGTTACGGCCAAGCAGCAAGGGGCGGTTTACGTTGGTCAGATCGCCAAGAAGACTTCCGTACCGAAGTATTAGGCTTAGTTAAAGCGCAGCAGGTTAAAAACGCAGTCATTGTGCCAGTCGGTGCTAAAGGCGGTTTTATCTGCAAACAAATGCCTAGCAACCCAGACCGTGAAGCTTTTATGGCCGAAGGCATTGCCAGCTATAAAATCTTTATTAGCTGCCTATTAGATGTCACCGACAACTTGGTAAATGGCGAAGTCGTTCCGCCACAGCGTCTGGTTCGCCAAGACGGTGATGACACCTACCTAGTGGTTGCTGCCGATAAAGGCACAGCGACTTTTTCAGACATTGCCAACGGCATTGCTGCTGAATACAACTTCTGGCTAGGCGATGCCTTTGCTTCAGGCGGCAGTGCGGGTTACGACCACAAAAAAATGGGCATTACCGCAGGCGGTGCTTGGGTTAGCGTACAGCGCCACTTCCGTGAACTTGGCATTAATGTTCAAGAAGAAACCTTTAGCGTAATTGGTATTGGTGATATGAGTGGCGACGTATTCGGCAACGGTATGCTGCAATCCGATAAAATTTTGCTAACCGCTGCTTTTAACCACCTGCATATTTTTATCGACCCTAACCCTGCCGATTCGGTAGCCAGCTTTAAAGAGCGCCAGCGTTTATTTAACCTAGCGCGTTCAGGTTGGAATGACTATGCAGCTGAACTGATTTCAAAAGGTGGCGGTGTGTTCTCGCGTGATGCCAAAAGCATTGCGATTAGCCCAGAAATGCAAGCGCGTTTTGCAATTACAGAAGACCAACTTGCACCTAGCGAACTGATTTCAGCCCTACTAAAAGCACCCGTTGATTTAATTTGGAATGGCGGCATTGGCACTTACGTTAAAGGCAGCAGCGAAAGCCATGCCCTAGTGGGTGATAAAGCCAACGACAGCCTACGCGTTAACGGCGCACAACTGCGCTGCCGCGTGGTAGGTGAAGGCGGTAACTTAGGCTTTACACAGCTAGGCCGTATTGAAGCAGCAAAAGCCGGTACGCGCATTAACACCGATTTTATTGACAATGCCGGTGGCGTGAACTGTTCAGACCACGAAGTAAACATTAAAATCTTGCTGCAAGAAGTAATGCAAGCGGGTGATTTAACCCTAAAACAGCGTAATGAACTGTTGGTTGAAATGACCAGCGAAGTATCTAGGCTAGTGCTGCGTGATAACTATACCCAAAGCCAAGCCTTGGCAATTGCTGAACTTAATAGCCGCAACGATTTAACGACTTACCAAAACCTAATTAACCAATTAGAAAAAGAAGGTAAGCTTAACCGTGAACTAGAATACCTGCCCAACGAAGACGAACTAAACGAACGTGCTGCAGCCAAAGCAGGCTTAACCCGCCCAGAATTAGCCGTGCTATTAGCCTATGCTAAAGCCGATGTTAAAAAGCAAATTTTGGAATCTGATTTACCCGAAGATGCTTGGTTAGCCACTGCCATGACCAACGCCTTCCCTAAAGTGTTGGTAGAACGCTACCCAACGGCGCTGTACAACCACCGCTTAAAGCGTGAACTAGTAGCCACCATGTTGGTTAACGATTTAGTTGACCACCTAGGCATTACTTTTGTGCATAACTTGCAAGCTACCAGCCAACTTAGCATTAGTGATGTGGTGCGCGGTTATGCAGCTAGCCGTGAGATTTTAGAGTTTAGCGAACGTTGGCAAGCCATTGAAGCCTTAGATTATAAGGTCGATGCCAGCTTACAGCTAACCCTAATGCAGCAGCTAGCCACGAGTGTGGAGAAATCTATAGGCTGGTTAGTGGCTAAGGGGTTAACTAAAAATGCGGAGCAAAGCATTAAAAACTTTAGCTCTGCAGATAAGGAAGCCTTGCAAGACCTAGCAGGAATTAACCAGTTTGAAGCTGCTTTAAGCAGCCTTTAGGCAAAAACTTAAACTAAACGAGAACTAAGAAAGCAACATGCCCAGTGTTTATTTGCGTTTGAATATTTCAGCGTCCGAGTGCTTGGATTTCTACAACAGTCCAGCACGCGATGTCACCACTACCACCGTCGACGGACGCAGTGTGCGCTTTCCGATCCATGCCTTAAAAAGAATGGTCGGACACGATGGGATTCGCGGCGTATATCGCATGAATTATTCAGACACTGGGCAGTTTATTTCCATAGAAAGGGTTTCTAGCTA
>CAYJCB010000070.1:0-10520 GCA_964368615.1 uncultured Halomonadaceae bacterium
ACTGGGGTGCGAAACTTGCAAATACAATATTGGCGCGGCATACGGCAAGCATCGCAACGGGTTACAAAACTGCCCCGCGCTTTAAATTCTTTGCGTGGATAGGCTTCTTTATCAGGGTTATTAGCAACACGACGCACCTCCAGCTCAAAGGCTGAAGGCGTGGATTTAGGAGTAGCGGGCATTTTTGGCTCTTATCTTAGTTATCAAGTGCTGCATTTAATTGCGCGGTTAGTTGCCAAAGTTGGTGGCCGCTGTTGGCATATTTATATTCAAAAGGGGTTAGCGGTTCGTCAAGCACAACTAACGGCTGTAAGTCAGCTGCAACGCCCATTATTTTTAACGCCTGCTGCATTTCCAGTACATAAAGCGGCCAATTGGTGCGGCATTCTAAACGGCCACCCAAAGCCACTAAATACTTAAATACTGGGTGTCCATGCCAACGTAATTTAAAATCTTTCTTTTTGGGCGAAGGGTTAGGGTAAAGCAAAAAGTGGTATTCAGGCTGCCAATTCGCAGCAGCAGCCAAACGCCAAAAATCTACCAAATCGGCACGAATCAAACAGGCATTGCTTGGTAACTCGCCTAGCTTACGTTCTAAACGGTCTGCTGAACGGTCAATACCTAGCACCAAATGCTTAGGAAATTGCTTAGCCAACAGGCGCGTACTTTGCCCAACACCGCAACAAGAATCTAAAATCAGCGGCCCACCATGTTCTGCCAAACGCTGCTGCGCTTGTGCAAAGGCTTGCTGATTAAAGTCAGCAATCGGCTTTTTAAAAACCGTTTGTTGGTGCCGCTGCACTACCTCAGCAAGCTTTTCATAAGGCTCAGTTTGGTTACTGCTGACTGGGCTTGAAAGGCTAACTGGCATGAAGCAACTCAAATAAGGCTTGAAACTGTTGGGTTAGCTTATGCTTGGGGGCGTAATGATTTAACGGTTGTGACACCTGATGCGATTCACGCATTTTAACCGAGCTACTTAAATATACTGGCAACACTGGCTGATTTTCTGCTAATAACTCGTTAATCAGCTGCTGCGGTAATTTAGCCTGTGCATTAAATTGGTTCACGATAATGCCTTCAATGGCTAAAGCATCGTTGTGATCGGCTTTTAGCTCTTGCACTGCTTCTTGTAATGAATATAAAGCTTGGCGCGAAAAAGCATCGCAATCAAAAGGAATTAAGCAGGTTTGTGCAGCAATCAGTGCCGAACGGCTAAAAAAGTTCAGTGCTGGTGGGGTATCTATCCAAATAGAAGGGTAGGTTTCTTCTAGCTGCTGCAAAGCTTCTTTTAGCTTATAAATTTTATAGCGCGATTCTAGCTTGGCTTCTAAGCTCTCTAACTCTGGGTGGGCAGCCAGCACATACAAATTTTCAAAGGGCGTGGCATAAATTAAATCATTTACTGATTTACGCCCACCTCCCAAGGTTAACGACTGCTCAAAAAAATCGAACATACTGGTGTCTAAATCTTGCGCTGGGCGACCCATTAGGTAATGGGTTGAGTTGCCTTGCGGATCTAAATCGACCACCAAAGTGGGTGTACCTTGTGCAGCACTAATGGCCGCCAGATTACAGGTAATGCTGGACTTACCAACACCACCTTTCTGATTAAAAACAACTCGACGCATAAGTACCTTCCTCGTAAAACAACCAATAAAAAAACAAAGTTCAAAAAAGCCCCAAAAACGCTACAACTAGAAGCCATGAATTATAGAACATCTGCACTGGATAGTTTAGAAAAATGAATCACTCGATTCAAACACTTGTTTATATAATCAACTCATGTAAGTATTGAGGGCATCAAAACTAACACTTGATAGCAAACACCATATAAAAACAAGAGGTGAACATCATGCGTCAGCAATCACGCCGTACTACTCAACGCCTACCGTGCCTTAGCTTATTAGCATTAGCCATAGCAGGCATTTCACAAGTTCATGCTGCCGACCTAGCCGTGGGTGACTTGAATCTTAAAATTGATTCTAAGCTTTCCATTGGCTCTAGCTGGCGTATGGAAAAACGTAATAATGACTATATCGCTGCTGGTACGCTTAGCGCACAAGGTATAACACCTAGCACAGCTACCAATCCTACCTATCAGGGCAATTCTTCCAGCAACACCGACAACGGCAATATGAACTTCGACAAGGGCGATGCCTTTTCGCAAGTTATTACCGGCAACCATACCCTAAGCCTTACGCATAACAAGTATCGTAATGTGGGTGCTAAGGTTGCTTTTCGCTATTGGTATGACCATGCCTTAAGCGACTTAGACCAACCAAGCAACGCGGGTTTATCTGAAGATTGGAAAGGCACAAAAGCTTTTAAAGATGCTAAAAGCGGCATCGAACTTATGGACGCCTACGTTTGGGGTGAATTTGATGTGGCTGGCCGCCCCGCCCAAGCTATTTTAGGTCGCCACGTACTTAACTGGGGACAAAGCACCTTTATACAAGGTGGTCAAAATGCTGCCAACCCGATAGACGTACAAGCCTTGCGCCGCCCAGGTGCTGAGTTAAGAGACGCGCTGCTGCCGGTAAATATGCTGTCTGGTTCAGTTGCTTTAGATGAAGCAGGCAATTTTAACCTAGAGGGTTATTACCAATTAGAATGGCAACGCACCCGCGCCGATGCTTGTGGTACTTATTTTTCTAACAACGACTTTGCCGCAGAAGGCTGTGGGCCCGTTTATTACCAAAGCAGTGCAACAGAAAGCTCTGCTTACACGCCTGGCGCATTGCCTGGCAACGGCAAGTTTGCCACAACCATTGCAGAACGCGCACCTGACAACAAACCTAGTTCAAGCGGGCAATACGGTATAGCTTTAAAGTGGTATGCCGAACAATTAAATGGCTCTGAATTTGGCTTTTCTTTCCAAAATATTCACAGTCGTTTACCTTACGTGGGCGGTGTTTTACCTAACATTGTTAACCCTGACCCAACAGGTGCAGGTGGTGCTGGCCAGTATTACAGCAACCCTAACAACCAACCCACGCGCTATAAAATTGAGTTTCCTGAAGACCAAAAAATTATTGCCGCTTCCTTTGCAACGCTACTGCCCACTGGCACAGCTTGGTCGGGTGAATTTACCTACCGCCCCGATGCGCCTATTCAAGTTAACGCCAACGATGTTTTGGTGCGCGGCCTAGCAGCTAATTTAGGCATTAATAACAAACCGACTGCTAGCGCACTTGCAGCCCACCCAAGCTTAGGCAAAGTAGCCAATGCTTATCTTTTATTACCAAACAAGGTTCAAGACATAGGTACTGGCGACCAAAAAGGCTACCGTGAATTTGATGTATTTCAATTCCAATCCACCTTTATTCACGACTTTAACCGTGTGTTAGCCGCTGATAATCTACGCATAATTAGCGAAATTGGCTTTACTTACGTCAATGATTTAGATGATGTTAAAGACATGCGCTTTGGACGCTCGTCTATCTACGGTTCTTTTGGTGAACAAACAGCCAACCTTACGCCAGCAGGAATGGCAGCGGCGGCGCGTGCTGACAATGGTTATGTAACCGAGTTTTCTTGGGGCTACCGTTTAGTCGGTCAGTTGGAATACACCAACGCACTTATCAGCGGTTTAACGCTTAAACCAACGCTTTCTTGGAGCCACGACGTAAAGGGTTACGGCCCAGAACCTGGCAGCCAGTTTTATGAAGGACGCATGATTTTAGGTACTGCTTTAGGTGCTGAATACATGAACACCTACACAGCCAACCTTAGCTACACCAATTACCTGACTAGCGACTATTGGGATTTAGATGACCGCGACTTTGTAAGCTTAAGCCTTGGTGTGAATTTCTAGCTTTTAACTTTTTAACTTTTTAATTTTAAAAACAAAAATAGCCTTAAATAGACTTAAAAGGATAACGACTTATGAAACACTTAAATCAGCATTACTCTAAAAACTTTTCTTTAAGCGGGCTGGCAACCGCTTTACTAACGATGGGTTTATTAGCCACAACCAGCTCTGTTATGGCTGCGGAAGGTTTAGGCGGCAACAAGCTAACCCCTATGGGTGCTGAACGTGCTGCTAGTGCTGACGGTAAAATCCCAGCTTGGGACGGTGGTTTAAAACAAACCGTTGGCAATTGGAAAGACGGCTACGGCAACCCTTTTGCTGATGAAAAACCCTTGTTTGTGATTACCGCCAAAAACTACCAGCAATACGCCAACAACATGGCGGCTGGGCAAATTGAAATGCTTAAAAAGTACCCAGACACCTACACAATTCCTGTGTATAAAAGCCATCGTACAGCTAACTTTCCACAAGCTGTTTATGACCTAGTCAAGCAAAACGGCAAAACAGCCAAACTGGTTGACGGTGGCAACGGTGTTGAAAACTTTACTGAAGTAACGCCATTTCCACAGCCTAAAACAGGTGTCGAGCTGGTTTGGAACCATTCCACCCGCTACCGTGGTGCAGGTGCAGAACGCGAAGTAACGCTAGCAACACCGCAAGCCGGTGGTAACTACACAGCCGTTACCCTGTCTGAAGAATTTATGTTTATTGGTGATCCGGTAGAAAATAGCTTGTTCTATTTCTTACAATCCGTTACCGCGCCAGCGCGTTTGTCTGGCACAGTGTTGCTGGTTCAAGAAACCATGAATCAGGTTAAAGAACCGCGCCGTGCTTGGATTTATAACGCAGGGCAGCGCCGTGTAAGACGTGCGCCACAAGTTGCTTACGACGGACCAGGTACAGCAGCAGACGGGCAGCGTACTTCCGATGCGCTAGATGTGTTTAACGGTGCGCCAGACCGCTACGAATGGAAGCTAGTGGGCAAAAAAGACATGTACATTCCTTACAATGCTTATCAGCTGTTAAATACTGAACTTAGCGTTGGCGACATTGTTAAAGCGGGTCACATGAACCCTGAACACACCCGTTATGAATTACACCGTGTTTGGCAAGTTGAAGGCACGCTTAAAGAAGGTCAGCGGCATATTTATGCTAAACGTGTGATGTATTTTGACGAAGATACCTACCAAATTGCCCACGTCGACCACTACGATGGACGCGGCAATTTATGGCGCGTTGCAGAAGGTCATACCGTGCAATTTCAAGACGTTAAAGTACCTTGGTACGCGGCTGAAACTATTTATGACTTGGTAAACGGTCGCTACCTAGTGTCGGGCTTAATTAACGATACACGCGGCTATAACTGGGATTACCAACCACAACGCAGCAGCTTTACACCTGCGGCATTAAACCGTGCTGGTGGTCGTTAAAACTTAAAAATGGGTGACTGGAGGCTGTGGCTGCATAGCCCGTTTGAAATACCAGTGTTAAGATACACAGACTTTTTGATCCTGAGGATAGTCTTTTGTCACACCTTCCAGTCATTATCGGTATGGGCGGCGTCAGCCCAGCAGGACGCACATCGGGTCATCATGCCTTTAAGCGCCTAATACTTAGCCAACTTTCTTTAGGCGAACAACAAGCCAGCCTATTATCCCTAGCCAGCCTGAGTGGACTGGCTACACAAACGGGTAGCGACCAATGGCTCACCGTTGCTGGTGAAACCTTAACTGCTGCACGACTTTTAGAACGCCATCAACAACAACTTTTAGACAATACACTGATTCGCCGTATTCACCCTGACTGGTTTGATGTTCATGCCCAACCAGGTAGAAAAACCCTTACTTTAAAGCCTAGCGATAGCCCGCTTCGCTTTATTTTACGTCAGCGCCAGCTGCCCGAAAGAATCCCAGCTAGTTGGCAGTTGCGTGATATTTCTACTACTGAAATCGAAGTCACGATAAACGAACCACAAGACTTTACGATGGCTGATCCACACGAAGCCCTCGTACAAGCAGCGGGTATGCTGCCCACGGGTTTTAATCCGGGCGCACATTACCGCAGCGCCAACCACCCACGCGCCCTACAAATGGCAATTTTTGGGGTATCTGATTTATTAGGGCAAAGTGGGCTTATTTGGCAAGATTTAGCTGCTAAAGTTCACCCCGACCAAATCGGCGTGTTTGCCAGTAATTCCATCGGCCAGCTAGACCAAGAAGGCTGGGGTGGTTTATTGCAAAGCCCGATGATTGGCAAGCGCACCACTTCCAAGCAAATGCCTTTGGGCTATGCACAGATGACTGCCGACTTTATTAACGCCTATATGCTGGGCAATATTGGGCAATCCAGCGGTTTACTGGGTGCTTGTGCTACCTTTTTATACAACCTGCAAGCGGCTACTAATGCGCTGCGTTCTGGGCGTTTGAAAATTGCGGTAGTTGGTACGTCTGACGCACCTGTTACACCAGAAATTATTGAAGGCTTTCGGGCGATGGGCGCTTTGGCCGACAACGCCAGCTTGCGTAACCTTGATGGTGTTGAACACTTAACCGATGCGCATTACCGCCGCGCTTGCCGTCCATTTGCTAACAACTGTGGTTTTACCATTGCCGAATCAGCGCAGTTTATTTTATTGGTTGCCGATGATTTAGCGGTAGAAACTGGCGCACAAATTTTAGGTTCTGTGCCTGAAGTGTTTGCCAATGCCGATGGTTTTAAGCGTTCTATTTCTGCACCGGGCATTGGTAATTACCTAACTTTGGCGAAAGCAGCAGCTTTAGGGCGCAGCTTATTGGGTGAAAAGTCTTTGCAAGAACGCAGCTATGTTCATGCGCACGGCACCAGCACACCCAAAAACCGTACCACTGAATCGCACGTTATTAACGAAGTTGCCAAAGCAATGGGCATTAACCATTGGCCTGTTGCAGCCATTAAAGCCTACGTTGGGCATTCGCAAGGCACAGCAGGTGGCGACCAAATGATGAGTGCCTTAGGCACTTGGGCAACGGGTTGGTTGCCAGGCATTACTACGGTCGAAAACTTTGCTGACGATATTTATGCTTCCAACTTAAAGCTAAATAACCAGCACCAAGAAATTGGTGGTGCAGGCATGGATATGGCGCTATTAAATGCTAAAGGTTTTGGCGGCAACAACGCCAGTGCTTTGGTGTTATCACCCAGCGTCACTCAAGCCATGTTAGCTAAGCGTCACGGTGCTAAAGCTATGCAGCAGCACCAAGCGCAATTAGAAACAACCCTAGCTGCCAGTCAACAACACGACACCGATTTTACAGCAGGGCGCTTTAACCTTAACTACCAATTTGGTGTGAATGTTTTAGAAGGTGAAGAACTTAAAATAAGTGCAGATGCACTAGAAGTACCCGGCTATGCACAAAAAGTATCTTTAAACCTTAAAAATCCTTTTAAAGACATGCTGTAACGCAGGCTAGGGAAAAAAATACAGTTGCACCCAGTCATTAAAATGACTCTAATAGCAACAATATGCATTAAATAACTTAACAGGAGTGTTTTATGAGCTTGGAACTACTAACCCAATTAGAAGCAAAAGTTGCAACAACCTTAGACTCGTTAGAAATTTTACGTATGGAAATGGACGAGCTAAAAGAAGAGAACAACCTTCTTAAAGAAGAAAAACAAGCTTGGGGAACAAGACTAGGACAACTACTTGGTAAATTTAGTGAGCTAGAATCTGAAGCTACCAATGAAGCTGACGAAAGTAATGCTGAAGATAGCCAAGAAGACTAGATAAACCAGTGCGTTAGTAATAAAGCGTCTTCATACCTTTTATTGGCTGCTGTGTTATCGTCAGCCAATTCAGCCAATAAAGGGTAGTAATTTTTACGTTTCCCCTCTTGTACAAACCCCTTAGCCTTATAAAGCGCAATTGCAGCTTGGTTAGAAGCCCTAACTTCCAACAACATACGTTCAGCATTTAAAAGTTTGCTGTGCGCTAAACTTTTATCTAACAACTGCCCTGCCAAACCTTGCCGCCTTGCTTGCGGTGCAACCAATAAATACAGTAACTCTGTTTCAAAACAACCTTCACGCAACACTAATAAAGCCACTAAAACACCGGCTTCACGCCTAGCCACTACCCAATCGTCTTTAAGGCTTGAACGCCATTGCGGCAAAGGCCAAGCGTAGGGGTCAGATTTTTCTGCCAAGGCAACCACTTCAGTTAAGTCTGTTGCATCTAAAAGCTCAAAACTCATTCTTTACTCTTTTATTAAAGTACAACGGGCGAACTGGCAAAAGCGGCTCTTAACCCTGAATTGCCTGCTTGTTGCCAAAAAGTTTGTTTGGCTAAGGGCTGTTGCTGTAAATCAATTAGCTTAGGGCTGGCAAACAATCTGGGCATATTGGCGTTGTTTTCCATTAACTTAAACAGGCGTTCACCAAACACTAAACAGCCTGCCAGTTGAATACCTTGCACACGTGCGCCAGTTAAAAAAGCTTGCAGCGTCATGCTTAATTCGCCTTCATCACCTGCTGCAACAGGCACACCCAACATAGGCCAGTTAAAGTTTTGTTGCGCAACAATGCCTAAACCACCAGGGTAAAGTGCCACTAACAGGTTATGCAGCAGTTTAACGTCTACCTCTTGCAAGCCAGCTGCACCATTAGGAATTTCCATCACTAGCTGCCAGCCATTAGCCAACAACCAAATAGTGGCTTGTAATGGCTGAGACGATTGTAAAGAATGAGTTACTTGTAAAGAATGAACCGCTTGGTTAGCTTGAATACCCTGACCCTGCTGTTGCTGTGGCGGCTGGGTTAATGGCTGCTGCTGTGCTTGAGCTTTTGGCACTTGAGCTTGCGGTGCTGAAACGGGTGCAACAGCTGCCGATTGCTGCACCAGAGGTGCAGCTTTAACCTGCTGCTGCAATAAACGCTCACGCGCACTTATTGGTTTAGCAGGCAAAGGCCAATCACAAATTTTACTAGGAGCAGCGCCTTGCAAGCTAATTCTAGGTACCCATAAACGGGTACCCATTATTTGCAAAGTGGCGTAACGCTGCTGGGCACTTAACTGCATTAAATATCAGCCCCTTGCGGATGCCTGCGGTCAGCGTGGTTTTGTAGGGCATTTAAAGCATTAATGTAAGCTTTAGCAGAAGCGATAACTATGTCGGTATCAGCACCCAAACCATTCACAATACGTCCACCCAAAGCCAAACGTACCGTTACTTCGCCTTGTGAATCTGTTCCTGAAGTAATCGCGTTCACTGAATAAAGCTCTAAACTAGCGCCGCTGTTGATAAGGCTTTCAATCGCTTTAAACACCGCATCAACTGGGCCAGAACCTTCGGCTTGGGCGTTTTGTTCTTTACCTTCAATGTTTAAAACCACTTTACCTAGCGGTGTTTCGCCCGTTTTAGATTGCACTTCCATCGCAACTAGCTGCACGTATTCAGCAGCAGCGGCAGCAAGTGTATCAGTCACTAACGCTTGTAAATCTTCGTCATAAATTTCATGCTTTTTATCGGCTAGCTGCTTAAACAAGGTAAAGGCAGTGTTTAATTCTTGTTCCGAAGCAAAGTTAATGCCCAGTTCTTGTAAACGAGCGCGGAAAGCATTGCGGCCTGAATGCTTGCCTAATACCAAAGAATTAGTTTTCCAGCCAACGTCTTCGGCTTTCATAATTTCATAGGTTTCACGGTGTTTTAAAATACCGTCTTGGTGAATGCCAGATTCATGGGCAAAGGCATTTTTACCCACAATCGCCTTGTTAGGCTGCACAGGAAAACCCGTTATCGTTGAAACCAAACGTGACGTAGGCACGATATACACAGGATTAATGCGCGTTTCTACTTGGAATACATCGGGGCGGGTTCTAACTGCCATCACCAATTCTTCAAGTGATGCGTTACCAGCACGTTCACCCAAGCCGTTAATTGTACACTCCACCTGACGCGCACCGGCTTGCACCGCTGCTAAAGAGTTAGCCACCGCCAAGCCTAAATCGTTGTGGCAATGCACCGAAAAAATTGCCTTGTCACTATTGGGCACTCGCTCAATTAGCTGGCGAATTTGTTCCGCGTAAAGCTCTGGAATCGCATAGCCAACCGTGTCAGGAATGTTGATAGTACGCGCACCCGCATCAATCGCAGCTTCAACAATGCGGCATAAAAAGTCCATTTCTGAACGCCCAGCATCTTCACACGAAAACTCTACATCGGCAGCTAAATTACGCGCAAAACGCACCGCTTTAACCGCTTGTGCAACAACATCATCGGGCTGCATTTGCAGCTTATATTTCATGTGAATAGGGCTGGTGGCTAAAAAAGTATGAATACGCCCAGAATTAGCTGGCTTAATCGCTTCAGCAGCACGTCGAATATCCGCTTCTATCGCGCGTGACAAAGAACAAATCGTCGAATCTTTAACCGCTTGCGCCACGGCTTTTACAGCTTGAAAGTCGCCTTCACTAGCAATCGCAAAACCTGCTTCAATTACATCAACGCGCATTTTTTCTAGCATCAGCGCAATGCGTACCTTTTCATCTTTTGTCATAGATGCACCGGGGCTTTGCTCGCCATCACGCAGCGTAGTATCAAAAACGATCAGGTGTTGTTTGCTCATGTTGTTTTAATCTCCACAAATCTTAGTATTTAAAACGACTAATAATAGTATTCAACTGCTTGGCTAAGGCTTCAATCGCTTGGCTTCCTTCTGAAGTTTCGTT
>CAYJCB010000071.1:0-10430 GCA_964368615.1 uncultured Halomonadaceae bacterium
GGCGTAACCGACCCGCATAACTTGGGTGCGTGTATGCGTAGTGCCGAAGCGGCTGGCGCTGCTGCGGTTATTGTTCCCAAAGACAAATCGGCTGGGCTAAACGCCACGGTAAGAAAAGTCGCTTGTGGTGCAACGGAAACCTTACCGCTGATTCAAGTCACCAATTTGGCTAGAACGCTACGTAGCCTTGCTGATTATGGCGTGTGGGTTATTGGCACTGCGGGTGAAGCGGAACAACTTATCTACCAAGCTGATTTAACCCGTGCGGTGGCTTTGGTGATGGGTGCAGAAGGTCGTGGAATGCGCCGTTTAACCCGTGAAGTGTGTAACGAACTGGTTAAATTACCGATGGCGGGTGAAGTGTCTAGCCTGAACGTCTCGGTTGCATCGGGCGTGGCTTTGTATGAAGCAGTGCGTCAACGACTTTAAGTGTCTAGCCTTTAAAACTTGCATTTAAGTGCTGTTAAGGGTTAAAATCTCGCGCTTGTTTGAGTGGTCGGAAATTCGCTCAAATGGCAGTGGCTGGGTATCAGTCACTGGGTTTTGTAGTTTCCTCCTTGCTTTTTGTTATTTATTAGTACAAAAAGCTATTAATCCGTAAGGAGCATTTATGCGTCATTATGAAGTAATTTTCATGGTTCATCCTGACCAAAGCGAACAAGTTCCCGCTATGGTTGAGCGTTACACTACTCTAGTTACTGAAGCTCAGGGTGCTGTACACCGCATGGAAGACTGGGGTCGTCGTCACCTAGCCTACCCAATTAACAAGATTACTAAAGCACACTACGTTCTAATGAACATTGAGTGCCCTGAATCTGTTATGAACGAATTAGAAGATGTTTTCCGTTACAACGATGCTGTAATCCGTAACTTGGTTATTCGTACCAATGAAGCGGTAACTGAACCTTCTCCTATGAAGAATTCTGAGTCACGTGAAGATCGTCGTCGTGGTGATGATCGTGATGACCGTCATGATAACAACGATGATGATGATCAAGACGATGATTCGTCTGATGATGATTCAGAAGACAACGAATAATCTAATTAATTAGGAGAATTACCATGGCTCGTTTTTTCCGTCGCCGTAAGTTTTGCCGTTTTACTGCTGAAGGCATCAAGCAAATCGACTACAAAGACCTAGACCTTCTTAAAGGCTATGTTTCTGAAACTGGTAAAATTGTACCTAGCCGTATTACAGGTACTAAAGCTAAGTATCAGCGTCAGCTTTCTTCTGCTATTAAGCGTGCACGTTTCTTAGCGTTGCTACCTTACTCAGACAGCCACGAATAAGACTTGGGCTTAACTGCCTAATATTATGCGTTTCTTAGCTGAGTTTGTTATGAAAAGCCCCAGTCGTGCCATAGGTGCGGCTGCGGTTACTGCCTTTATACCTGTGCTTTCCTTATTCAGCAGTGCCATAGTTGCATTGGTTTGGTTACGAATGGGGCCTGCCCAAGGTATAAAGGTTCTGTTGGCTGCCGCAATTCCTGGTATTTATTACTGGTTTAACGGTTCAAGCCCAGAAGTTTTATTGGCTGTGATGGGTGCTGCGCTTCTTGCTGAAGTTTTGCGCACTAATCAAGGTTGGAGCCGTGTTTTACTGACAGGCGCTATAGCAGCAGCAGTAGTTGCTGTAACGGTTAAATGGCTAGATGAAGATTTGCAGTTGCAAATTGTTGATCTGCTATTAGACCAAGGCGGCCTAGCAGAAAGTTATGATTTAAACACCTTCGATAAACAGCAATTAACCGCCATGCTTGGTTGGTTGTTTAATGGTGTAATTACCTCTGTGCAGTTGCTTATGCTGATTGCCAGTTTGGTTATAGCCCGTTGGTGGCAGGCAATTTTATATAACCCAGGTGGTTTTCAGCCTGAATTCCATGCGATACGCCTCTCACTTTGGTCTACATTTCCTTTGCCTTTGGTGCTGTTATTAGTTGCCAGTGGTCAATCTTGGTTATTACCTGCGATTCCTGTGTTGCTAGTGCCTTATTTTATTGCCGGCATTGCTTTGGTACATGGGGTATTCAAACTTAAAAATTACAACAGTTTTTGGTTGGGCCTGTTGTATGTGTTGTTGCTTGTTGCTCAGCCTTACATGAGCGTAATGCTCGTTCTTATTGCCCTGGCGGACAGTTTGATGGATTTTCGCCGTCGACTGGCTCCCCCACCAACACCACCTTCTTTAAAGAAAGATGATGATGGCGAGGCCTAACGTCTTGAGGATATTGAAATGCAAGTTATTCTATTAGAAAAAGTTAACAAACTAGGTGCACTAGGCGAAGAAGTAACGGTTAAAAGTGGTTACGGTCGTAACTTCCTAATTCCACAAGGCAAAGCTGTTCCTGCAACTGCTGCCAACCGTGAAATTTTCCAAGAGCGTCTAGCTGAATTAGAAGCTGCTGCTGCTGAGCGTTTAGCTGCTGCACAAGCTGTTGCTGCTAAGCTTGAAACTTTAGAGCGTGTGACTATCGCTTCTAAAGCGGGCGACGAAGGCAAGCTGTTTGGTTCTATCGGTGGACGTGATCTAGCTGAAGCGGCAACTACTGCTGGCGTTGCACTAAGCAAGAGCCAAGTGCGTTTGCCTGAAGGCCCACTACGCAACACAGGTGAGTTTGACATTGTTGTTCACCTGCACGCTGAAGTTGAAGCAGTATTGCGCGTAGCGGTTGTTGCAGAATAAGCTTTTCTGAGTAAACTAACCAAGCCAGTTATTTGACTGGTCCTGGTTTAAGAAAAGGCACTGGGGAAACCCTGTGCCTTTTTTTTATTTAAGGCTTTTTATTTAAGGGTTTTTTATTAAAGGTGAGTTGAATAATGGATAATGCACGTTTAAGCAACGATAAAGAAGCTGCCGATATAAAGCTACCGCCTTATTCAATTGAAGCTGAACAGTCGGTATTGGGCGGTTTAATGATTGACAACGCTGCGATGGATGCAGTGACTGAACAGCTGGTGGATATTGATTTTTATCGTGGCGAGCATCGGCATATTTTTATTGCGATGCAAGATTTAACGCGCCGCAACTCACCCTTTGACCCTCTTATTATATCGGCTGAACTAAAAACGCGTAACCAGTTGGAAGCCGCTGGTGGCGATGCGTATTTAATAGAGCTTGCCCGCAACACCCCTTCAACCAGTAATATTTTGGCTTATGCGCAAATTGTGCGTGAGCGTTCGGTTCGGCGCAAATTAATTCAAGCAGCAAGGCGCATTGCTGATTCTGCCTACAACCCAGAAGGGCGTACTTCCGATGAGTTGCTTAACGAAGCTGAAAGGGAAGTGTTTACCATTGCCGAAGAACGGCCTAAGTTTGGTGGCCCGCGTTTAATTACCGATGTGGCGGGTGCGCTGTTAGAAAAGCTGGAATCTTTAGATTTAAGTGCTGGCGGTATTACAGGTTTAACCACGGGTTTTAAAGATTTTGATAAAATGACGCAGGGTTTGCAGCCTTCTGATTTGGTGATTATTGCGGGTCGTCCTTCAATGGGTAAAACGACTTTTGCGATGAACTTGGTTGAAAATGCTATTTTGCACTCCGATAAAGCTGCGGTGGTTTTTTCGATGGAAATGCCAGCTGAACAGCTGTTGATGCGGGTGTTTTCATCGCTAGGCCGGATAGACCAAACCAAGGTGCGTACCGGTCAGCTGTTAGACCAAGATTGGGATAGAATCAGTTCAACGCTGGCTATTTTGAAAGAGAAAAAGCTTTATATCGATGATACGCCAGGTTTGTCGCCCAACGATTTACGCACCCGTACCCGCCGCATTGCGCGTGATGAAGGTGGTATTTCGATGATTATGGTCGACTATTTACAGCTGATGCGCGTAGCCGGTAACAGTGAAAACCGTACGGCTGAAATTTCTGAAATTTCGCGTTCTTTAAAAGCTTTGGCTAAAGAATTTAACTGCCCCGTTGTGGCACTTTCACAGCTTAACCGTGGTTTAGAGCAGCGTACCAATAAGCGCCCGATTATGTCGGATTTGCGTGAATCGGGTGCGATTGAGCAGGACGCTGACTTAATTGCTTTTGTTTACCGCGATGAAGTCTACAACCCAGACAAAGAAGGCAATAAGGGTTTGGCGGAAATTATTATTGGTAAGCAGCGTAACGGCCCAATCGGTAGTATTCACCTTTTGTTTACTGGCCGTTATACGCGCTTTGATGACCTTGCCCCAGAAAGTTTGGCGCAATACAGAGACGCAGGTCTTATTTACGAAGAGTAATGGTAAGCGTAAAGACAAAAAAGCATTCAACCTTTAGCAAATAAGGCAGCGTTGACGGCGACGGTCGTAATGCTGCTCTATTACTTCAAAGGCTTCATACTCACTGAATACACCCATCCACTCGTGGCGCAAGTCAGCAGCGTAAATAACTTCGACTTGGGTGGCGTTGTCTTCTAAAGGCTTAACGCCATAACCACTCCAATGGCTACCTAATTGACCAATAAAACGCGGTGCTGGGTGTTGTTCTGGTGCTGCTAACCAAGCATGAAAGCTTTCTGTGTTAAGTGTCATCACAACAGTGATTTTTCTGTCTTCTAAAAAGCGCACCTGCTGCACCGCTAAGTTGCCAAGGTTGGTAAAAGCGCCTAGATGAAGTGCTTCCCCCGCGTGTTCTGCGTATAAATACCAGCCATCTGCTAGGGCTAGCTTCCAAAAATTCCACGGCGTTTCAATTTTACTGGTTAGCCGTTCTGGTTGTTTGCTGGTTGTTTGCTGTGCACTTGTCATGGATTCGTTGCTCTTTTATATATAAGTGAATTCTTATATTCTACACATGATTCTTTTTTTCTGCTATCCAACCAATCCATAAGAAAGCAGCGGCAACTAAAGGTGCTAGCCATTTGATGCTGACCATGCCAAACCAGTTGGCCAATACAGGCGTTAGAAGCACGGTAAGAAAACCATAACCAAAGGCACACATGGCAACAAAAGCGATTACCCTAAGAATGCGTGGGTAAGGTTTTAAAGACTGTTTTACAAACCGATTGATATGATCGCCATACACCACTAACAGCGTTGCAACTAAAGCAAGGGTTATGTTGTCCATGTGACCATGTGCCCAGTTACCTGAGCGTATTAGGTATTCGTTAATTAGATCCATGAGGTTAGCTCCATATTTAAAAAAGATTCATTGTAAATAATGTTACACCTTGGTGTTTTGTGGCGTGACATGCATCGGTTAGAGTAGTAGTGTTATTTTCTTTAATTTTAATCAAGACTAAGGCTTTAGCAAAGATGACATCTATAACTGAAAACACAAAAAAACTTCCTAGTGCTCATATGCTTCCTGATGCTGAAGGCTATTTTGGACCTTATGGTGGTCAGCTAGTACCGCCACACCTTAAAGTAATTATGGACGAGATAGCGACTGCCTACCTAGCCGTTCGTGAAACAGCAGCCTATCAAGATGAATTAAAAGACCTTTACCAACATTATGTAGGTCGTCCTAGCCCCATTTATTACGCGAGTAGGCTAACAGAAGCTTGCGGCGGTGCAAAAATTTATTTTAAGCGTGAAGATTTAAACCACACAGGTGCACATAAAATTAACCATGCGTTAGGCGAAGCTTTATTGGCTAAGCACATGGGTAAGACTAAAATTATCGCCGAAACAGGTGCAGGCCAACACGGTGTTGCTATGGCAACAGCTTGTGCTTTGGTGGGCTTGCCGTGTGAAGTGCACATGGGCGAAGTTGATATTGCTAAAGAGCACCCTAACGTCACTAAAATGAAAATATTAGGTGCTAAGCTGGTTGCGGTTAAGTCGGGTACTAAAACTTTGAAAGATGCTGTTGATAGTGCTTTTGAAGAATATTTAAAAGACCCAGATAACTTTTTTTATGCGATAGGTTCAGTGGTTGGCCCTCACCCTTTTCCGATGATGGTGCGTGATTTTCAATCCATTGTAGGTAGAGAGGCGCGTGAGCAGTTTCCAGCCATGACCGGTAAGTTACCTGATTACGTGGTAGCTTGTGTGGGCGGTGGCTCTAATGCGATGGGTATTTTTTCTGGGTTTATGGACGACACCAGCGTTAAATTGGTGGGCATTGAGCCTTGTGGTCGTGGTTTAGGCAAGGGCGAACATGCCGCAACGCTAACCTATGGCACACCTGGTACTATGCACGGTTTTCATTCTTATATGTTGCAAGATGCTGAAGGGCAGCCAGACCCTGTGTATTCGATTGCCTCTGGTTTAGATTACCCAGCCGTTGGCCCGCACCATAGTTATTTAAAAGATTTAGGGCGTGCTGAGTATCATGCGATTGATGATACGGCCTGCTTAGATGCTTTTATGAAGCTGTCGCGCTTAGAAGGGATTATTCCGGCATTAGAATCGGCACATGCGATTGCTTGGGTGATGCGTGAAGCAAAAAGCTTAGGTAAAGATGTAAACGTGCTGATTAACCTTTCAGGCCGTGGCGATAAAGATGCTGATTTTGTAGCTAATAAGTTGAACTTATAACCAACAGGATTATAAAGCTCTATACTCTAATTCAAGGCTAGTTATTTAAATGACTAACCCTTATTTAGTGTCAGGATTCTCAATCTGCCTTAAAGGATTATGCAACCTTTATGTCTTATTCGGTGTAAGCCGATATTGCTGGAGAACCGAATGAATAAGTGGTTTGCGAATACTTCAATTCAAACCAAGGTTAATGCTGTGCTATTGGCTGTGTTGCTGGTAGTGATGGTGGTTTCTATGCTATTTACTATTCGTAGTGAGCGGGCGATGGTTGAAGAAGCTATGTTGCAAAATGTTAGAGATGCTGCCGATAGTTACCTAGATACGCTTAACATTATGATGTTGACCGGAACTTTGGCGCAATTTCGTGAAGTTCACCGTGAAAAAGTGCTAAGCCAGCGGGGCATTACCGAAGCCAAAGTATTGCGTTCTAAGCCTGTTTTAGATTTATTTGGTGCAGGGTCAGACTTAGATAAATCGACTGATGAATTAGACCAGCGTGCTTTGCAAGGTGAAGCCATTAATGTTATTCGCAGTACGCCTAATGGGCGTGTTTTAACTGTTTTGCGTCCGGTCATGAGCGAAACTAATTATCGAGGTACCGACTGTACTGGCTGTCATATTGGTTCTGAAGGGCAGCAGCTGGGTGCTATTCGTTTAAGCTATTCATTAGATGAGCTAGATCAGCAAATTACTATGAACTTGCTAAAGCTAGGTGGTGTGCAAGCTTTGTTATTTGTGGGTGGTTTGCTGCTGATTTCTTTTGTGTTGTATCGCATTATTTTGCGTCCGTTGCGCTATTTGCGTCAAGCTATGCAAAAGGCTGAGCAGGAATCAGATTTAACTGTGCGAGTGCATACAGTGCGTTCTTTAGACGAAATTGGCGTACTATCAAGGGCATTCAATAAAATGTTGGAGCGTTTTGCTGATAGTTTAGGGCAGGTTGCTGCTACTACGCGCAGCTTAAAATCCTCAGCGCACACCATTGCTACTGTTGCTGATGAAACGGTGCAAGCAGTTAATTTGCAATACGCAGAAACCGAACAAATGGCCAGTTCTATGGAACAAATGCAAGCCAGTGCTTATGTGGCGCATGAACAAGCACAACGTACGTCACAGGCTTCAATCGAGGCAGATAATCAAGCAAGTTCTAGTCGTGATCTGACTTCAGAAAGTATTCGCAGCATTCATCAATTAACCGAGCATTTAGAAGAAGCTTCCAAAGTTATTCGGGCTTTAGATGAATACAGCGACGAGGTAGAAAAAGTCTTAGAAATTATTACTGGTATTGCTGACCAAACTAACCTGTTGGCACTTAACGCAGCCATTGAAGCGGCGCGGGCGGGTGAAAGTGGTCGAGGTTTTGCTGTTGTTGCCGATGAGGTGCGCTCTTTAGCCAACCGTACGCATGATGCAACCCAAGAAGTGCGCCGCACGATTGATCGTCTGCAAGAAGAAGCTAAAGGTGCGGTTGCTATGATGGAAACAGCCAGCTTGAGTGCAGAAAAAAGCGTTTCAGATGTCGAGCTAGTGGGTGGGTCTTTAAGCCATATTGCTGATGCAGTCACCAACATTAGCCAACTAAATAGCCAAATGTCAGGTGCTTCACAAGAGCAACAAGAAGTGGCAGGAAGGGTGAATACTCAAGTAACTCATATCGGGAATATTGCTCAGCAGACTTCTGTTAATGCGCTTAAATCCTCGGAAGTAAGTGAAGATTTAGTTAAGTTAGCCGACCATTTAGAGACCTTGGTGAGTGGCTTTAAGTTGGGTTAAATGCCTGCTCTTTTTAAAGCACTTAAGTGTTATCATGTGCATCAATTGCATTTTATAACTAATACAATATTTTCGCTCTGCAACTTGGAAAAAGGAAATGCTAGAAAAAGATGTGGTTTTGGTGGTTGACGACTCATCAACAGCTAGGTCGGCGATTATTAACGTGCTGCGCGATCACCTTTACTGTAAAGAGATTGTTGAGGCGTCTGACGGGCAAGATGCATTGCGCAAGTTAAGGCTGCGTCCTGATATTGATTGGATTTTCTGTGATTGGGAAATGCCCAACATGGCAGGCGATGAGCTGCTTATAGAAATAAGGAATAACCCAGACACTGCCCATTTACCTTTTATCATGATTACCTCTAAAGGTGATCGTGATTCTTTGGTAACGGCTGTGCAGTTAGGGGTTACTTCTTTTATCGTGAAACCTTTTACGGCTAAAAAATTAGTCGAGAAAGTGTTTCTAGCGCAAGGCCGTATGGAGCGCCGCAATGCTGAGCGCACACGCGCTGCTAGAGACCAAAAAGTAGAATTGAAGTTTGGTTCTGTGAATGGTTTTCAGGCTGATTTAATTGATATTTCTTTATCGGGAGTATTAATTTTGGTGCAGCACGAAGCCATTAAAGACGTTACTGTTTTTGATGCTTTTGAAGCTAGAATTGATGCACCTAATAGCGATGAAACACTGGTGTTGCCTTGCCAGATTATTCGTTTAGAAGCCGATCCTTTGCACCCTTCAAGAACTGATGAAGTACGTTTAGCAGCAAGATTTCAACCCATGAATGAAGTGGCGCGTAAACACCTAGTGAATTACATTGAAGCTGCTGCGCGTCAGGCTAAAACAGCAGCTTCAAAAGCTTAAATCACTTGTTGTTAGTTAAGTAAGTGTTAGCTAACAAAAGCCCGCTCAATTACATAATCAGCGGGTTCACCCACTCTAGGTGAAATATTAAAGCCTAGGTCATCTAACAGCTTGCTAACGTCCTTAAGCATTTCAGGACTGCCACAAATCATAGCGCGGTCGGTGGCTGGGTTTAGGGGCGGCAAGCCAATGGTTTTAGACATTTCACCATTCACCGCTAAATCAGTAATCCGGCCTTTGTTCACAAAATCATCACGCGATACCGCAGGGTAATAAATCAGCTGCTGCTTAACTTGTTCGCTTAAATATTCATGTTGCGGTAATTTTTGGGTAATAAAGTCACGGTAAGCTAAGTCTTTTTCCCAGCGTACGCCGTGCAGCAGAATAACCTTTTCAAAACGCTCATAGGTTTCTGGGTCTTGAATCACGCTCATAAAAGGCGCTAAGCCTGTACCTGTGCTGAATAAATACAAGTTCTTACCCGGTAGTAAATCATCTAATACCAGCGTACCTGTGGGCTTTTTGCTGATGATTAACTTATCGCCCACTTTTAAGTGCTGTAGGCGCGAGGTTAACGGGCCGTCTTGCACTTTAATGCTGAAAAACTCTAGTTCGTCTTCGTAGTTGGGGCTGGCAATGCTGTAAGCGCGCATTAATGGGCGGCCATCTACTTCCAAACCAATCATTACAAACTGACCGTTTTTAAAGCGCAAACCATCATCGCGAGTGGTGGTGAAGCTAAACAAGTGGCTGGTCCAGTGGTGTACGCTCGTCACGTCTTCAAGGTAGAATTTACTCATGATTTCTTTTAAGCCTTCTATTAGTACCTAGTAAAATTATCATTTATTCTAACGATAAAATGCTGCAACTGCTAAATAGTTTATATCTATAACCTTAGAGATGCTTAGGGTAGCTAGGTTATGTTTTTTTAATCTAAGCCTTTCAACGACTAAGTTTTTAAAGACTAAGCCTTTTCAGCTATTAAAATAGCCCGCAGCGGTGCAGGGTAGCCTTCACGGGTTAAGCTGCTGTCGTTAGGGTCTAAAAAATCGCTTAACGACATAAAGGTCATCCAGTCCGTTGCGCGTTGTTCTGCTACGCTGGTTTGGTTTAAATCTACGCAGCGAATGTTAATAAAACCGCAGCGCCTTAACCACAATTCCAGCTGTGCGACTGAAGGCAAAAACCAGACATTGCTCATGGCGGCATAACGGTCTTCGGGCATTAAACACGCTGTTGCATCGCCTTCTATGACCAGCGTTTCTAGCACCAGTTCACCGCCAGAACGTAAGCAATCTTTTAATTCGTATAAATGGTCAATCGG
>CAYJCB010000072.1:0-2671 GCA_964368615.1 uncultured Halomonadaceae bacterium
TTAATAGGTGCTAAGTTAATAGGTGATAAGTTAAGTGCTGGAATAAAATAAAAAACAGGAGTTATCCCGATGCAAGATTGTATTTTTTGTAAAATTGCTAAGCATGAATTACCTGCAACGGTGCTTTACGAAGACGACCAAGTGATTGCTTTTAACGACCTTGACCCTAAAGCGCCCACTCATCTGCTGGTGATTCCTAAACGCCATATCACTACTTTGAACGATTTAGAAGAAGGCGATGCGGCTTTGGTGGGGCGCTTGCAAGTAACGGCTGCAAAGCTGGCTAAACAGCAAGGTTTTGCAGAAGCAGGCTACCGAGTTGTGATGAACTGTAATGAAGATGGCGGCCAAACGGTATGGCATATTCATATGCACGTATTAGCTGGCCGTAGTTTGAGCTGGCCACCTGGCTGATTTTCAGACCAGAAGCCATTGCTGGATTTTTAATACTTCGAGGAAGACTAGAAACATGAATGATGCAATCAAGAAGGTGTTAGCACCCCACGCGCCGAAAGATAAAGATGTAAAACACTTTCGTCTGGAATCTATTTTACAACAAGCCAAGGATGCGCCGCCGGTTCCAACCGCTGTGGTTCACCCGACCGATGTTAATAGTCTTGAAGGCGCACTAGAAGCCGCTGAAGCAACGATTATTATCCCTATTTTTGTAGGGCCTGAAAAAAAGATTCGCGCCGTTGCAAAAGCAGCAGGCTTAGATTTAAAAGATTATCGCATTGTTGATACTGAACACAGCCATGAAGCTGCGAATGTTGCGGCAAAAATGGCGCAGTGTGGCGAAGTTCACGCGCTAATGAAAGGCTCGCTTGCCACATCTGAGTTATTAGCTGCTGTGGTTGCCAAAGAAAATGGCTTACGTACCGAGCGTCGCCTTTCCCACGTTTTTGTTATGGACGTGCCTAGCTATCACAAAACGCTATTTATTACCGATGCAGCGATTAACATTGCGCCTAACTTAATGGATAAGCGCGATATTTTGCAAAACGCCATTGATTGCGCCCATGCGTTAGGTATTGAAATGCCTAAAGCCGCCATTCTTTCAGCGGTTGAAAAAATCCAGCCCAACATTCAGTCAACACTTGATGCAGCAGCCCTGTGCAAAATGCTGGATCGTGGCCAAGTTACTGGTGCGATTGTTGACGGCCCGTTAGCCTTTGATAACGCCATTTCTTTAGAAGCTGCTTTAGACAAGGGCATTAAATCCGCAGTGCCTGGCGATGTTGATATTCTAATGGCACCCGATTTAGAGTCAGCCAATATGTTTGCTAAGCAGTTGCAGTACCTAGCTAGCGCCAAAGCCGCCGGTATTGTCATGGGTGCACGTGTGCCAGTGATTCTAACTAGCCGTGCTGCTAAATCGCTTGAGCGTCTATCTTCTTGTGCAGTGGCTGTTATGGTTGCACGTAAACTGGGTCGTTTGGAGTAAGCTATGTCTACTAAAACTAATATGGTGTTAATTATTAACGCCGGTTCTTCAAGTTTAAAATGTTCTTTATTTGATGTGCAGGGCAGTGAATTAACCCAGCATTTTCGCGTTAAAATTGCCAATCTGTCTGGCCCTGCGCGTTTAGAAATTTATGACCACAGCGTTAACCCTGATGGGATTCTAGTCGACAAAGAAATTTTAACTGCCGAACAGCTAGATGTTGCCAATCAACAAGCCCATGCCAACGCACTTAAAGTTGTGTTGGAGTGGATTGAAAAAAATACGCCGCACTTTCAAGTGGCTTGGGTAGGTCATCGCGTTGTTCATGGTGGCGATCGTTATGCTGAACCAGTGGTTGTTGACGCAGAAGTGCTGGAATTTTTAGAAAGCCTTATTCCATTAGCGCCTTTGCATCAGCCTTACAACTTAAAGCTGATTCACCTGTGCAGCGAATTTTTACCTAACAGCCCCCAAGTGGCGTGTTTTGATACGTCTTTTCACAGCACTACGCCAGTGGTTGCACGTGAATTTGCCATTCCTCAAAAGCTTACCGAAGAAGGCATTCGTCGCTATGGCTTCCACGGTCTGTCTTATGAATACATTCATGACAAGTTAGCCCGCTTAGATACCGACCTAGCCAAACAAAAATTACTGGTTGCCCATTTGGGTGCAGGTAGTTCTATGTGCGCTATTTCTAACGGCAACAGCATCGCTTCAAGCATGGGCTTTACAGCGGTTGAAGGCTTGCCAATGGGTACGCGTTCTGGCCAGTTAGACCCAGGTGTTATGCTGTACCTAATGCAAGAAAAAGGCTGGGACGCTAAGCAGCTAGAAAACTTCTTGTATAAAGAATGTGGCTGGTTTGGTGTTTCAGGCGGCATTTCTTCAGATATGCTAACTTTGAAAAAATCAGACAGCCCTTTAGCTAAAAAAGCCATTGATATGCTGGTTTACCGCATTGCGCGTGAAACAGGTTCTTTGTCAGCAGCGTTAGGCGGCTTAGATGTGTTTGTATTCACTGGTGGCGTGGGTGAAAACGATGCTGACCTGCGTGCTGCTGTGGTTAAACAAAATGCTTGGTTAGGTATGAAGCTAGACCCAGCCCGTAACGCAGCCAATGAATACCTGATTTCTGCTGATGACAGCCGTATTAAGGTATTTGCGATTCCAACTAACGAAGAAAAAATGATTGCGCGTCATACTTTACAACAGCTTGGCGTAGCTTAA
>CAYJCB010000072.1:2771-10281 GCA_964368615.1 uncultured Halomonadaceae bacterium
GGTCGTTTAAATCAGGAGGGTGGTATGTCGCTTCCCAGACAAGTAAACAAGGTTGATCAAATGATTGGCCAGTTTGATGTGTTGCTGCGCACGCTAGTGCCTAATGCAGCACAAGCCAGTCGCCCAAATCCGGGGCTAGTGCATGAGCAGCCCGATATGGACGAAGCTGAACGTCGCCATGCGGCTGGTTTAATGCGTATTAATCACACTGGCGAAGTGTGTGCGCAGGCGCTGTATCAAGGCCAAGCAGCAACAGCGAAGCTTGACGAAGTGCGCGAGCAAATGCATCAGGCAGCACAGGAAGAGATAGACCACCTTGCTTGGTGCGACCAACGCTTGCAAGAACTAGACGGGCGTACTAGCTTTTTAAACCCGTTGTTTTACGGTTTATCGTTTGGCCTAGGCGCAGCAGCAGGTTTAGCGGGTGATAAATATAGCTTAGGCTTTGTTGCAGCAACCGAAGAACAAGTTTGTGCCCACCTAGAAGAACACTTTGAATCTTTGCCAGCACAAGACCAGCGTTCTCGCGCTATCTTGCGCCAAATGCACGAAGACGAAGCCGAACACGCCGAGTTAGCGTTAAGTGCTGGCGGCATTGAATTTCCTGCCCCAGTAAAAAAAGTCATGTCTTTGCTGTCGAAAGTAATGACTAAGAGCGTTTATCGTATATAATCGCGCCTTTTGCTAACACTAAACTTAACCCAGTTGTCACCAACTGGGTTTAAGCGTGAGGCTTGCGATGCTAAAAACGCCCTATTACCTAATTGATAAAAGCTTGCTGTTAAAGAACATGGAAAAAATTGCCTATGTTCGCCAACAGTCAGGCGCTAAAGCTTTATTAGCACTTAAGTGCTTTGCCACCTGGTCAGTCTTTGACTTAATGCAAGACTACATGGACGGCACTACCTCTTCTTCCCTTTACGAAGTAAAACTTGGCCGCGAAAAATTTGCTGGCGAAACTCACGCCTACAGCGTCGCTTATGCTGACGATGAAATTGCTGAGGTTTTACACAACAGCGATAAAATTATTTTTAATTCGATCAGCCAGTTAGAACGCTTTGAAGCCATTTCGCGTGACCATGTTCGTGGTTTACGGGTTAATCCGGGTGTGAGTACTTCCGAATTTTCTTTGGCTGATCCAGCGCGTCCTTTTAGCCGTTTAGGCGAACATGACCCTGCCAAAATAGCCGCTGTGCTGGATAAAATTTCTGGCTTTATGTTTCACAACAACTGTGAAAACAAAAGCTTTGAACGCTTTGATGAAATGCTCACCGGCATAGAAGCCCGTTTTGGCGAACTACTAAGCCAAGTGGAATGGGTAAGCTTAGGCGGTGGTATTCATTTTACTGGTGAAAATTACCCACTCGATGCCTTCTGCCAGCGTTTAAAAAGCTTTGCTAAAACTTGGGGTGTGCAGGTTTATTTAGAACCCGGTGAAGCAGCAATTACCAACACCACCACGCTGGAAGTTACCGTTTTAGATACTTTATTTAATGGTAAAAACTTAGCGATAGTAGACAGCTCGATAGAAGCCCATTTGTTAGACCTACTTATTTACCGCGAAACCGCCAAGCTGCTGCCCAACCAAGGCGAGCATGACTATATGGTGTGTGGTAAATCCTGTTTAGCAGGTGATATTTTTGGTGAGTTTAAGTTTGAAACCCCCTTAAAAATAGGGAATCGCTTGTCTTTTCAAGACACAGCAGGCTATACGATGGTTAAGAAAAACTGGTTTAACGGTGTAAAAATGCCTGCGATTGCCATTAAGCAACTCGATGGCAGCATTGAACTCGTTAAGGAGTTTAACTACGGCGACTTTGTGCAAGGGCTTTCTTAAGCCCCTGCATCGTTTGGATTAAAAGTGGAGTGAAGTCTGGAAATGAAAAAAAACGTTCTGATTATTGGTGCTGGGGGTGTTGCGCAAGTTGTTGCTCATAAATGTGCACAAAACAACGATATTCTTGGTGAACTAGCCATCGCTTCTCGCACAGTAAGCAAATGTGAAGCTATTGCGAAAAGTGTTGAAGAAAAAGGCAGTATGAAGCTGGCTGGAACTATTCAGTGTTATGCATTGAATGCTTTAGATGTGGCTGCTACGGCTGCTTTAATTCGAGAAACCCAATCTCAGATCGTGATTAACGTGGGTTCAGCCTTTGTTAATATGGCGGTATTAAGTGCCTGTATAGAAACAGGTGCTGCTTACCTAGACACAGCTATTCACGAAGACCCAAGCAAAATTTGTGAAACACCGCCTTGGTATGAAAACTATGAGTGGAAGCGTAAAGAAATTTGTGCTGAGAAAAAAATAACCGCTATTTTGGGTGTCGGTTTTGACCCAGGCGTAGTGAATGCTTATGCCGCTTTAGCCAAACAAGATTATTTTGATACCATTGATTCTATCGACATTATTGATATTAATGCTGGCGACCATGGCCGTTATTTTGCGACTAATTTTGATCCAGAAATTAACTTTCGTGAATTTACGGGCAGAGTTTGGACTTGGCAAAATCGCCAATGGAAGCAAAACAAAATGTTTGAAGTGCAGCGTACCGATGACTTGCCAGTAGTCGGCGCAAGAACCAGCTACCTAACTGGTCACGATGAAATTCACTCTTTGTCTAAAAACTTAGATGTACCGAATATTCGTTTTTGGATGGGTTTTGGTGAGCATTATATTAATGTGTTTACCGTACTTAATAACCTAGGCTTGCTGTCTGAACAGCCTGTTAAAACAGCGGAAGGTTTAGAGGTTGTTCCGCTTAAATTGGTAAAAGCGATTCTGCCCGACCCTACTTCTTTAGCACCTAACTACACAGGCAAAACCTGCATCGGTGATTTAGTTAAAGGCAAAAAAGACGGTAAAGAGCGCGAAGTGTTTATTTATAACGTAGCTGATCATAAAGACGCTTACAACGAAGTGGGTTCACAAGGCATTTCTTTTACCGCCGGCGTACCGCCCGTTGCAGCAGCAATTTTAGTGGCACAAGGCATTTGGGACGTAGAAAAAATGGTTAACGTGGAAGAATTACCACCGGTGCCTTTTTTAAATCTGCTAAACCAAATGGGCTTACCAACCAGCATTCGTGACGAGCAAGGCGAACGCCCACTTAACTTTTCTTAAGCTGATATGACTGCATAATTTCAGCCCTCTAAGATTGTTTTTAGAGGGCTTTTTTTATTGCTGTTATTTAGGACTGCTAAACCTCAACCACTTCATGGCTATGGGTAATTTTAACGCCACCATTACCTAACATGATTGAAGCTGAACAATATTTTTCTGCTGACAAGGTAACAGCACGTTCAACCTGAGCTTCTTTTAAATCTTTACCTGTGACTAAAAAATGCAGGTGTATTTTGCTGAAAATTGCTGGAATCGCATCAACCCTTTCAGCTTCGACTGAAACTTGGCAATCAGTAATGGCTTGCCTAGATTTTTTTAGAATCGTCACTACGTCATAACTGCTGCAAGCACCTAGCCCCATTAACAATAACTCCATCGGTCGAGGGCCAGTATTACGACCACCGGCTTCAAGAGAACCATCAACCACTAGCGCATGACCAGAACCCGACTCAGCGACAAACTGCACACCGTCTGTCCATTTTACTTTTGCTTGCATTATGTGACCTCCATTAGTATTAATAGCATTTTACCCTCTATAATACTTGAAACCTTATTAAAGCCTAACCACTTAAATAAAAACATAAATAAAAAAACATAGACAGGAAACAGGAAACAAATTAATGGATACACCTTATGCCGATGTTAAGCAAACAGCGTTACAGGTATTTTTAGATCAAGCGCATAAACGTCGTCATAGCAAAAAATCACTGGTTATTCATGCCGGTGAAGATGCGAGCTCTATTTATCATATTTTAAAAGGCAGTGTAGCGGTTTATATTGAAGACGATCAGGGGCGAGAAATGATTGTTTCTTACCTAAACACAGGTGACTTTTTTGGTGAACTGGGCTTGTTTGATGAAATCAATCGCCGTAGCGCATGGGTAAGAGCTAGAAGTGATTGTGAACTGGCAGAAATGAGCTATCAGTGTTTTACAGAACTTGCTAAACATCATCAATCTTTGTGGTTTTTACTGGGTAATCAATTAGCAACCCGTTTACGAGCAACCACTGAAAAGATTGGCGATTTAGCCTTTCTTGATGTAACCGGCAGAATTGCGCGTATTTTTTTAGAGTTAGCCAAACAACCCGATGCTATGACACACCCAGAAGGTATGCAGATTCGTATTACCCGCCAAGAAATTGCCCAGCTAGTAGGCTGCTCAAGAGAAATGGCTGGTCGCGTTTTAAAAGACCTAGAAAAAAAAGGCTTAATAGAGTCCGATGGCATGAACCTAGTTATTCGTGATTTATCGTTAAGGCCTGTTTATCCTTGAGACCTGTTTATCCTTAAAACCTGCTTATCTTTAAACGCTATTTTTCATTTAAACCTAGCGGGCAGATACGATCACAAGTTGTACTACAGGCATTTAAAACAAATCCATTGCTAGCCTCGGCTTCAACAGCCAGCTGCTGATATGGCAGCAACACCGAAACCAGCGCAGCGACTCCAGCCATATTTTTCAACAAACTACGACGGCTTAAGTCAACTAGATTATTGCTCATAAATATCGCTCCTCAGGGTATAAGACGCATTGAATAAGGTATAACAATACCTTTAGTCGACTACCTCTGAAGCTGGCAAGTTGATCTAGGTTAAACCTGACCTAAATCAACTTGCCACGAATACATTTAAGAAAAAAACAATTCTTGCAGTGCTTGCCCTGGGTCTGGTGCGCGCATAAAAGCTTCGCCCACTAAAAAGGCATTAACCTTATGCTGTTGCATAGCCGTTACATCATTACGGCTTAAAATACCGCTTTCGGTAATCACTAACCTGTCTTCTGGAATAAAGGGCAGTAAATCCCAAGTGTGTTCTAGCTTCACTTCAAAACTGTGTAAATCACGGTTATTAATACCAATTAAGCGGTTAGGCACTTCTAGCGCACGATCTAATTCAGCACGGTTATGCACTTCAACCAACACGTCCATACCTAGCTCATGGGCCAATAAATTCAGCTCACTCATTTGTTGGTCAGTTAAACAAGCAGCAATCAGTAAAATGCAATCGGCATTCATCGCTCTTGCTTCAACGACTTGGTAGGGGTCTACAATAAAATCTTTACGAATCACTGGCAGGTTACAAGCAGCACGCGCTTCTAACAGGTAATTTTCATGACCTTGAAAAAAATCTGCATCGGTTAGAACGGATAAACAAGTCGCACCACATTGCTCATAACGTAGGGCTATTTCGGCTGGAATAAAACTCTCTCGCAACACACCTTTACTGGGTGAAGCTTTTTTAATTTCAGCTATTACCGCAGGTTTTCCAGATGCCGCTTTATCAAGCATGGCTTGTGTAAAGCCACGCGGTGCTCGGGCTTTTTCAGCTTTTTTATACAGCTCTTCTAAAGAAATTAGCTTGCTGCGTTCAGCGACTTCTTCGTGTTTACGTGCCACAATTTTCTTTAGAATAGTCGGGGTATCAATAACAGAGACATCATTGGACATTTTATTCAACCTATTTCATTCAATCTGTTTTAGCTAAAGCTCTGGGTAAAATTCGCCAGCACTTTAAGTTTTTCAGCCGCTTGACCTGAAGCAATGGCATCTTGTGCCAAGGCCACGCCTTCGCTAATAGAATCAGCAACATCGGCAGCAAATAGTGCTGCGCCAGCATTTAATAGCACCATATCCCGCGCTGGACCAGCTTCATTGTTAAGCACTTGTTTAACTAGCACTAACGATTCTTGCGCTGAATTAACACGTAAAGAATCTAGCGACTGGCGTTGTAAACCAAAATCTTCAGGCTTAATGGTGTATTCAATCACCCGCCCATTGCGGTATTCGGCCACTTGGGTGGGTGCAGCGATAGAAATTTCATCTAAGCCATCATCACTGCAAACCACTAGCGCGTGGGTTAAATTCAGATTACCTAACACTTGTGCTAAGGGACGAACTAACTTAGGCGTATAAACACCCAGTAGCTGATGTTGCGCACCAGCAGGGTTAGTCAGTGGGCCAAGAATGTTAAAGATAGTACGAATACCCATTTCACCACGCACGGGAACGGCATGGCGCATAGCGCTGTGGTATTGCGGCGCAAACATAAAACCTACGCCTAGCTCGGTAACGCAGCGGGTGACTTGTTCAGCCGTTAGATTGATATTAACGCCAGCAGCGTCTAATAAATCGGCACTGCCACTAGAAGAAGAAATAGAGCGATTACCATGCTTGGCAACCTGACCGCCAGCCGCGGCAACCACTAAAGAAGAGCAGGTAGAAATATTAAAAATGTTAGCACTATCACCACCTGTGCCAACAATATCTACCAAGTGTTCAGAATCAATAAAAACTGGGGTGGCAAGCTTACGCATCACTTCAGCGGCGGCAGTAATTTCTTCGACCGTTTCGCCTTTCATGCGTAAACCTACTAAAAAACCCGCCATTTGGGCAGGTGTTGCTTGCCCAGTCATAATTAAGTTCATTGTATCGTGCATTTCTTCGCGGCTTAAATCTCTATAACGCGAAATAGCATCAATGGCTTGCTTCATATCCATATTTTTTCTCCAAAAAATGTTTTAAAAGTTGATGGCCCTGATGCGACATAATGGATTCAGGGTGAAATTGTACCCCTTCAACCGCTAGCGTTTTATGCTTAATGCCCATAATTAGCCCAGGGGTTGGGTCATCTGCCACCACACGCGCAGTGACTTCTAAACAAGCGGGTAAGCTGGCTTCTTCCACCACTAAAGAATGGTAGCGAGTTACTAGCAAAGGGTTTTCTAAACCACGAAAAACGCCGGTGTCTTGATGTTCGACTAAAGAGGTTTTTCCATGCATCACTTTAGGCGCTCTAACCACCTTACCGCCAAAAGCCTGAGCAATGGCTTGGTGTCCTAAGCAAACCCCTAAAATAGGTATCTTGCCTGCAAAGTGCTGAATCGCCGCCACCGAAATACCCGCTTCATTGGGTGTACAAGGGCCAGGGGAAATCACTAGATGACTAGGGTTCATCGCTTCAATTTGTTCTAGGGTTAGCGCATTGTTGCGCTCAACACGAACCTCAGCACCCAGCTCGGCTAGGTACTGAACGATATTAAAAGTGAAGCTATCAAAGTTGTCGATCATTAACAGCATCGTGATTTTATCCTGTAAAAACGCTTCTAATTAAATGCAGCATTCTAGCATTAAGACGACTTTTTTTAACATGAAGACTGCTTTTTAACACTATTTTTTAATATCAGCCCGCACAAATAAAGCCATGCTTTCAACGTGGGCAGTTTGCGGGAACATATCCATAATGCCTAAGCGTTCTAGCTTAAAACCCTGCTGCAATAAAAGTGCTGTATCACGCGCTAAGGTGGCTGGATTGCAAGACACATACAGCACTTTACGCGCACCAAGGCTGGCTAGCTGTTCACAAATCGCTTCAGCACCGGCTCTGGGTGG
>CAYJCB010000073.1:0-1866 GCA_964368615.1 uncultured Halomonadaceae bacterium
CAAATGCAAAGGCTGAATTAGGCTAATTGCAAAACCGAGCGCTTGCTCGTTTATTTGTGGATTACTAATGATAAAGGTGGCTTAGGTCGCCTTTATTTAAGCTATAGGGTTGACGTTTACGTCAAGGTTATGCGAAGCAGTAGTCGATTAGAACAATAAACTGAAGGTCCGGAGGTAACACCATGGTTAATTCAACCCATGCTTCTTATTCAAAACAGGCGCAAGATTACCCTGCCTTTATGCAGGCTTTTAAAATAAGTGATGTTGAAGCTGAGTTGCAAGGTAGCTTTGCAGAAGGTTTTAATGCTTACACTGAATGCTGTGGTCGTCATGCTTTGGGTGATAAAGCCAATAAAGCAGCGTTAGTGCATGAAGATGCCGAAGGTAATGTTTCTACGTTTACCTTTGCACAAATGCACGAATTAAGCGGCAAAATGGCGAACTTATTAAAAAGCCAAGGTGTTAAACAAGGCGACCGTGTTGCAGCTATGCTGCCACGTAACCCTGAACTTTTAGCGTTGATTTTGGCGACTTGGCGTATAGGTGCTGTGTATCAGCCGCTGTTTACTGCCTTTGGTTATGAAGCGATTGAATACCGTTTAACGAAAGCTAAAACAGTATTAGTAGTGACTGACGAAGAAAATCGTGCCAAATTTAAGCCGATTAAAAACCTGCCAAAAATGCTGCTGCTAGGTTCTGAAGCGGCTGCTAAAGAATGGGGTGATTTACATTACGCTAGCAGCGTTGCAAGCCAAAGCTGCGAATTTACAGCAGAAATATTAGATGCTGATCAGCCTTTTTTGCAGATGTTTACTTCTGGCACAGTGGGTAAATCTAAAGGCGTGGCAGTTCCGCTACGTGCTTTGCCAGGCTTTTATATTTACATGCGTTATGCGGTTGGGCTAAACGAAGACGATAAGTTTTGGAATATGGCCGACCCAGGTTGGGCTTATGGCTTGTATTACGCGATTACTGCGCCGCTGCTGTTGGGTTGTACCACCCACTTTAACGAAGCCAACTTTACGGCTGAAAATACCCTAGCTTTTTTGAAGCGCCATAAAATTACTAACCTAGCGTCTGCGCCAACGGCTTACCGTATGATGAAATCTAGTGGCGAGTTGGAAGGTAAATCTGACGAGCTTTTTTTACGGGTTGCTAGTTCTGCCGGTGAGCCATTAAATACCGAAGTGGTGAACTGGGTAACTGAAAACCTAGGTTGCCGTGTTATGGACCATTATGGCCAAACAGAAACAGGTATGACTTGCTGCTGCCACCACACGCTAACGCATAAAACCCCAGTGGGTTCGATGGGTCAGCCTTTGCCGGGTTACACCTTGGCAATTTTAGATGCTGAATACCAAGTGGTTGAACAAGGCAAAACGGGTCAGCTAGCGATTGATATGGACGCTTCGCCGACGTTTTTCTTTGCTGGTTATACTTGGCAGGAACAAAAGCCTTATCACGGTAAATACTATTTAACTGGCGATATGGTTGTGCAGCACGATGATGGTACTTACTGGTTTGATGGGCGTGACGATGACATTATTAGCACCGCTGGCTATCGCGTTGGGCCAACCGATGTTGAAAATACTGTACTAGAACACCCAGCGGTGGCTGAATCGGCTGCGGTTGGTAAACCAGACGAATTACGTGGCTACATTATTAAAGCCTTTGTAGTGTTGCGTGATGGTTATGAAGCCAGTGACCAGCTAGTAAAAGATATTCAAGGCATGGTGCGCGAACGTATGTCAGCACACGCTTACCCGCGTGAAATCGAATTTGTTGATGAACTACCCAAAACACCTAGCGGTAAAATTCAGCGTTTTATGCTGCGTCAACAAGCAGAAGACGAAGCTAATTCTTAAA
>CAYJCB010000073.1:1966-3037 GCA_964368615.1 uncultured Halomonadaceae bacterium
TTATAAATGAACATTAAACAGCAAACATTTTTAATTACGGGCGGTGCATCGGGTTTAGGTGCTGCAACGGCTGAATATTTGGTTGAACGCGGTGCGCAAGTGGTTTTGGCGGACTTAAATACCGATGCTGGCGCGGCACTGGTGGCTAAGTTAGGGGCTGATAAAGCGGCCTTTAGCCGTTGCGATGTAACGTCAGCAGCAGAAGTGCAAGCGGCTGTTGATTTAGCGATTAGTAAGTTTGGTGGTTTGGCTGGCGTCGTTAACTGCGCAGGCATAGTAGTAGTTCAAAAGCTGTTAGACCGTGATTTAAACCCAGCGGATTTAGATGCGTTTGCGCGTGGCGTAAATATTAATCTAGTGGGCAGCTTTAACGTGGCACGTTTAGCGGCTTCTGCTATGGCAAAGTTACCTGCCCAAGCCGATGGCGAGCGTGGCGTTATTATTAACACTGCTTCGATTGCGGCTTTTGATGGTCAAGTCGGTCAAGCCAGTTACGCTTCTTCCAAAGGTGGCGTAGTTAGTTTGGCACTGCCTTTAGCGCGTGAGTTAGCGCGGCACGGTATTCGTGTGATGACCATTGCCCCCGGTGTGTGCGGTACGCCGATGATGCAAGGCATTCCAGAAGAAGCGCGTCAGCAGCTAGAAGCCGGTGTGCCTTTTCCTAAGCGTTTAGGCAAGCCTGAAGAATTTGCTTCTTTAGTCGCGCACATCATTGAAAATACTTATTTGAATGGCGAAGTTATCCGTATGGACGGCGCTATTCGTATGGTTTAAAAAGGTAGCCGTTATGAATTTTGAGCTGACTGAAGAACAAGTAATGATTCAAGACGCAGCCAAGCAGTTTGCACAAGGTGTGTTAGCACCTGCTGCTGCTGAGCTGGATTTAACGTCTAATCAAGAAATAATGAAAAGCCATTTAAAGCAGCTAGCAGAACAAGGCTTTATGGGCGTAAATATTGCTGGTGAGTACGGCGGCACTGAAGCGGGAACACTGGCTTTTTCATTAGCGATTACCGAGCTGGCGCGTGCTTGTGCTTCTACCGCTGTGGCTGTTTCAGTCAGCAATATGGT
>CAYJCB010000073.1:3137-10228 GCA_964368615.1 uncultured Halomonadaceae bacterium
GGTGGGCGTATTGGTATTGCTTCACTAGCTTTAGGCGTTGCTGGCGCGGCGTTAGATTACGCGCGAGATTATGTACAAGAGCGCAAGCAATTTGGTAAAGCTTTGGCTGAATTTCAAGGTTTGCAATGGATATTAGTTGATAACTACACAGAAATGGAAGCCGCCCGATTATTAACCATGCAAGCAGCAGCGCTTAAAGACGCTGGTAAACCTTTTGCAGTACAAGCTTCAATGGCTAAGCTAATGGCAACCGAAAAAGGCAACAAAGCCTGTTACGATGCTTTACAGCTATTAGGTGCCAACGGTTATATGCAAGACTTCCCGTTAGAGCGTTATGCAAGGGATATTCGTGTCACCAGTATTTATGAAGGCACTAGCGAAATTCAAAAAGTAATTATTGCCAGAAGCTTGTTTAGTCGTTAGTTTTTTATCTAAAACCGCCACCCTAATTTGATTTTTAGGGTGGCGGTTTTGGTCTAGGTTCACACCCCCTAAACTAGGGGAGGGCATTGCGCTTTAAAACCTGTCACTATTTGCCGATGAAAAAAATACTTATTTTAGAAGACCTTCCCGATGTTAAAGACTGGCTGCAAAGTTTAGTCCAAAGCCACCTTGCTGCTGAAGAAATTCATACGGCTGGTACTTTAAACCAAGCTTTTGAATTATTGAAAAACAACACCTACGACCTAGCTTTACTCGACATAGGTTTACCCGATGGCTCTGGCTTAGATGCACTAAAGCTTATAAAAATTCAAAATGAGCATTGCTATTGCGTTGTCACCAGTATTTTTGATGCTTCTGAATACCTATTTACAGCCCTAAAATACGGTGCTGATGGCTATATATTAAAAAGCGAAAGCACCGAGCAAGTAGCCGAACACTTAACTGGTATTTTGCTAGGCAAGCCACCTTTATCACCTGCGATTGCTAAAAAAATGCTCTTGGCTTTTCGACCAGAAAAAGATTTAGCAGCCAACCTTTCGCCGCGTGAAGAACAAATACTTAGCCTTATTGCCAAGGGTTACAATGTGCCTGATGCTGCCAATTTATTAAACATTTCGCCCCACACAGCAGCCGGTTATTTAAAGCAGGTCTATAAAAAGCTGCAAGTGAATAACCGTGCCGATGCAACGCTAAAAGCTTACGAGTTGGGCTTAGTTAATTCAGGTAAAAAAATTACTTAAAACTAGCTAGGTAATGGAATACTTATTTTTACCTGCCAAACCGTGCCTTGTTGCTGGCATTGAAAATGCCCACCTAAACTTTCGCAGCGCTGTTGTAAAATTTTACAGCCCCGACCGTCTTTAACCTGTGCAGCAGTGGCTAACGCAACGCCGTCATTGGTCATAATAATAGTCAATTTATCGGCTACCAAAATTTCAACGCTAATTTGGCTGGGTTTTGCATGGCGCAGCGCATTGGTTAAACATTCACGAATGGCACGCGTTAAATGCGAAAAGTACTCAGGCGGTAACTCCAACAACAGTTTTTCTGATGGTTCTTGCCAAATAAGCTGAATGCCTTTAGTTAGTCTTTCCCTCGCTTCTTGCTGCCAATGCGCTAGGGCATATTCAATCTCAATTGGTTCAATTTCAATACTTTGCAGCAGATTACGCAAATCAGTTAAGGCTTCTTTTGCTAATTGTGCGGGGCGTGGCTCTTTAGTGCTGTGTAAAATACTTAATAACTTTGCACCTAAATCATCGTGAATATCTTGTCGAATACGATCGCGTTCATTATTAGCGCCTTCAGCTTTCGCTGCTAAGGCTTTAGCCATTAACTGATACATAGCCAATAGTGTTTGGGCATTTTTAACGTCATTTTTAGTGAATAATCGCTGCCCCTGACCAGCGTTGTTAATCACCAAGCTACCGGCTTGAATTATTTTAGGTAGCGCCAACTGTAAGCCGTTGTTTAAAATAGCAATTTGTTCAACAAGGCTACTTTGCTGATTAAGTGTTAATGGCTGAAATAGTGCTTGTAGGCTTTGTTGCCATGCCACTTCTAATTGCAAAGGCGTTTTTACGTTAACTAACTTAGCAACGGCTTTAGGCAACCAAGCTTCAATCGCCAAACCTTTACGGTAACTAATGCGTCGCCAAGCCCATTGACGCAGCGGAAAATACAACCAGCCAACCAGTGCTGTTGCTAATGTTAACGCTGAAGTGCTGGTTAAGGTTAGAAAACTGGCAAGCACTAAATCCATTAATAAAATCGCCAAACCACCTAAAAACCACGCCCAAATAGAAAACCACCAACGCTCTAAATCAAATAAGCGGTAGCGTAAAACCCCCAAAGCCAAGCCGCCATACATTAATAAAAAGGTTGTAAACATTAAACCTTGTGAAGCCAAAGGTGGCATTTGTAACAAAATTGGCAGCATCATACCGCCTGCAAAAAAAACCGTACCGGCATAAATAGATAACAGCATCCAACGCACAGCGCCACGATCTAAAAGGTTCTTTCTGGCAAACCACCACTGAATAAACGACCCTAGCAAACCAAATAAAAACAACCCAAATACCCAAAGGTAAGAACCCGTTGCAGGGCCTTCGGTTAGCTGCAAACCATCGACCAGCAAATTAGCAACAAATACCGTATAAGCCAAAAAGCTAATCGTGTATTGACTAATGGCGCGTGGATAATTCCATAAAAATGCCGTTAACGAGGCAGAAAACAACATCGCACCCGCATGGTTTAAAAGTGACAGGGCGTGAAATAATTGCCCATCTATAAATACGTTGCGAGTGCTGTAAATGGCTGCTGCAAACGTAAATAATAAATAACTAAAACCAGTTAATGCAAAAGCATTAATGCCTTGATAGTTGGGGCGTACACTTTTAATCAGCAAGCAAATTAAAAAGCCTAAGCTTCCACAAGTAATTTGTAACCAAAAAATACTGGGTAAATCCTTTAACTGGCGCGGCCTAGTGGCGAGTGATTCTAAATGACCATCGCTTAAACGCATACTAAGCTGCTGCTGATTTAGCCCCGTTATTAACTGGCTATTCAATGCCATTAACGCATTAAATTCTTGGTAGGTTGCCACCGTATCTGGCTCTTCTAAGGCTAGATGAGAAGATGCTGGAATGGGCTGTTCACCCAGATAAAACATAACCACAGTGCGCGGTAGTTCACCTGGCTTATTGGCTTGTAAGTTGGCTTGTAAATTGGCTTGTAAGGTAGGTTCAGCAGAAGTTTGCGGTGGCGCAATAGAAAACTGCCAAGGTGTTTGTGGTAAAGAAAGCGCACTAGTCATTACTAGCAGCAGTGCAAAAAATAACAAGGCTAGACCAAGGTACAAACGCGCTTTAATTGACATGATTTTCTCTGAGCTTTTTTTATAAGAGTTTTTATGCGCAATAAGTATAAAACAGATCAAGATCAATCGCTTAAAAACCTAGCTATTTTATACCTTAAAGTGTCTTACCCCTCATTCAGGGGGGTAGGGTGTGGTTTAAATACCTTCTATATTGGTGGTTACATGATTATTCATTCGCTATAAAGGCATAAAAACATGAAAACCTACCAAAAGCTCTTAATTACTTCAGCAGTCACTGCTTTATTAGTGGGTTGTGGGGGAGGTAATACCCTGCCACAAAATGCAGAAAGCGCTGCAAAACCAGCATTCAATACGGCAGGTGATCCCAGTTTTTTAAAAGGTGATGCTGAAATTGCTATCGCATCTTTTCGCGTGGTATTTATAACCGAAGGGCAAAAAATGCAGGCCGCCGCCGACAAAGGGCGCTGGGGCAGTTCAGGTAAGGCAAGTTCTACTGCAACGGTTAAAACAAAGTTAACTGGCGTTGATGGGGCATTAATGCAGCAGATAACCGACCAAGCCTATGCAAATTTCAGCCAAAACTTAGTAGAGCAAGGTTTTTCTGTATTGCCTTTGCAGCAAGTAACTAACAATCCAGAGTTTAAAAAACTAGATAAACGCGACAATGGCCAAGCTGATTCAGCACTTAGTTCAGCCAAAGAAATGATGATGGGCAAAAAATCTAGCCTCAATGAATATCCGGTTTATTCACCCACCGGCTTACCGTTGCTAGGAGAATCTTTTTTATGCAAACAACTAGAGCCATTATTTAAAAGTATTTGTTTGCCTAAAGTCGCCAGCGCTTTGGGCATGACCACCCTGCACGTTGCTTATGTTGTTGATTTTAGCTCTTTTGAATCCTCTGCCAGAGCAGGTAAAAGCTACACAACCAATAGTGTTTATGCCAATGCTAAAGTAAGCACCGGACAAAACTTGCATTTAAAGCCACAAAATACCGGCATTGTTGCCATTAATAATAAAGGCAAAGAAGTCGCCTTGTATTTAAACCAAGATAATCCTTACCAAGGCGAACGGGCTTTTGGTGAAAGCGTTGAAGCAACCTCAACCACTGACAAGGCTGTATCAGGTTTTAAAAATGCGCTGGGTGCATTAAGTGCCGTATCAGGTGGCACGGCAAGATCAGACAGCACAGTCACTTATGAAATGCAGGCGCAACCTGAAATTTACCAAGCCATGGTTAATGATTTATTAAAAGCCAGCTCGAATGAACTAGCTTGGAGCTTAGAGTATTTTCGTAACAAGCCATAATTCAAGCTATAAATAGAAAAAATTAATAGAGCTTTAAAATGTATTCACTGAAATTTTATAGTTAATTTTCAATGGTTAATAGTTAAAATAAAGTGAGTGTGTTTTAAGGCTCTTTTTCAAAAAAGCTCAATATCACCTGATAGTGCTTTAACCTGTTTAATTAGCCCACTATCAACTAAATCTTGGTAAAAACTTACTCGGTTCTTACCATTTTCCTTTACGTAATATAAGGCTTGATCGGCTTGATCAAACAAAGCAGTAGCTAATACACCTGTTTGCAGCTGCACAACACCAATGCTTACTGTCACGCACCCTATTTGTGGAAAGTTGTACTCTGCTATTTTTTTACGCAAACGCTCGAAAGCTAAGTAGGCACTTTCCAAATCTTGGCACTGAGTAACAATTACAAATTCTTCACCGCCAAAACGATAAATATTATCGTTAGAACGAAAGGAGGCTTTCAGTAAGCGGGCTAATAAAATAAGAACTTCATCACCATACACATGACCAAAAGTATCATTAACTCGCTTAAAGTCATCAATATCAATGACTGCCATCCAATAACTAGACAAGCCTGATGGTGTTGTGGTGCGTCGCTCATTAGATTCTAACTTAGGAAGATCAACTAATAGCTCTTGGCTGATGCGTTGAAAATTATCCTCAAATGTCTTTCGGTTTAAAAGACCGGTAAGCTGATCTGTTTGCACATCTTCAATTAATAAACAGAAGTTGCGGTATACATCTAAAAAGCTACAAATCAAATGAATATCATTTGCAGATAAAACCTTAGAGCTTTCTAAAACAAGGCAAATATTTAGCTTAAATAAATCGAGTATAGGAAAAACGGTAACTTTTTTATTTTCACTTTGCTTGGCTGTTGTAGTCGTTAGGTGTTTTGAATTTATCGCATCAAGAATTAGCGACTGAGTACCCGTACACAAATGTGCAAGGTCATCGTCCTGCAACAAATTTGTATTTGGATCATAATGCAATAAAAATAATGGCTGGTTATCAGTATTCAATTTTACCAGCAACAGGGTGTCGGGCTTAAAAAGCTCTTGCAATGTTTTTAGTAAACTTAATTCCAGTAGCCGCATATCTTTGATAGCTGTGATGTGAGCAAGGTGCTTCATTAATCTGTAGCTACTGTTCATAAGAAAAATTCCTATTACTTCTTTAAAAAATCGGTGAGTATAATTGCAGCTACTTGTAATGTACAGAGGCTGTTTTGGCTGCTGCTAGCACGTCTACGCTAACAGCGCCTTGCTGTTTAAGTTCATCGGCTGCCCAGTGGGCGCTGGCTCCGGTGGTTACTACGTCATCTAGCAATAGCACTTTTTTTCCTGCCACTTGTGGCGTGGCTTTAAACGCACCTTTAGGGTTTAAAAAGCGTGCTTTGCGGTCTAAATCTTGCTGGCTTTGAATGTCTTTGATGCGTATTAACCCATTTTTAAGAAAAGGAATGCCGGTTAATAAGCTTAAGCGTTTCGCCAGCCAACTGGGTGCATGGTAACCCCTTTGTTGAATGCGTTTTTTCTGCCCAGGAATAACGACTAGGCAATCGTAAGTTTTATTATTAGCCATTAATGCATCAAAGAGTAAATCTACTAATAAATAACCAGCAGCCAAATTTTTTGTGTATTTAAATTCCCACACCAGCTTGTTGAAAGGGTTTTTATACAGCCAAGGCGCTAACACCTGATTAAACGCAGCAGGTATTTTGGCGCAAGGCTTACAAATGCGCGGTTGGTGACCTTGGGTTAAAGGCGCGGCACACAAGTCGCAGCAAATTAAATTAGCCGGCAGCAGCAGCTTACAAGGCTGGCACAAATCCCGTTCGCCCAGCAACGGCTGCATACACACCAAGCAGCTACCCGGCAGCAATAAGCGGCTACGCCGGTGCCAATAAAAAACTTTGCTTTGCCACTGGTTAACTTTTCTAAATAATCTGGTTGACATGGCTGCATTGCTCCGGCAGGATTCAGTTAACTTGAATATATTTAATGGTTTACAGGATACCAAGCATGACTGAACAACGCTTTGATTGGAGCAGTGCAGAAATCGCTGCGCTGTTTGCCCTACCTTTTAATGATTTATTATTTCGCGCCCATACCGTGCACAGGCAAAACTTTGATGCCAACGATGTGCAGGTGTCTACCCTGTTATCCATTAAAACGGGCAGCTGCCCTGAAGATTGTAAATATTGCCCCCAGTCAGCGCATTACAACACAGGTTTGTCGAAAGAAAGATTGCTAGAGATCAATAAGGTGTTAGAGCAAGCACAAGAAGCTAAAAATGCCGGTGCTAGCCGTTTTTGCATGGGCGCTGCTTGGCGTTCGCCGACTGAACGCGACATGCCAGCAGTATTGGCGATGGTGCGCGAAGTTAAAGCCTTGGGTTTAGAAACCTGTATGACGTTGGGCATGTTAAAAGAACAGCAGGCCGAAGCTTTGGCAGCAGCAGGTTTGGATTACTACAACCATAACCTAGACACTTCTGC
>CAYJCB010000074.1:0-10221 GCA_964368615.1 uncultured Halomonadaceae bacterium
TATCTGGGTCATAGCTGCAACGCAGTTCAGTAATTTTACCTGCTGCATCTTTAATGACTTCATCACAACGAATCACCCAAGCATTACGCAGGCGCACTTCTTGACCCGGTGCTAGACGGAAGAATTTTTTAGGTGGTTCTTCCATAAAGTCATCGCTGTCGATATACAGCTCTTTAGTGAAAGGCAGGGTACGCTCACCCAATTCTTCTCTGGCAGGGTGGCTGGGTGAAGTTAGCATTTCTTCACGGCCTTCTTCCCAGTTAGTAATCACTAGCTTAATGGGGTTAAGCACTACCATGGCACGTTTAGCTGAGTGTTCTAAGTCACTACGCAGGGCAAAGTACAACATATCGAGATCAACCACACCACCAGCACGGTTAACGCCTATCATGTCGCAAAAATCACGTAAGGATTTAGGCGTATAACCACGGCGGCGCATACCCGAAATCGTTGGCATACGTGGATCGTCCCAACCACTCACGACCTTTTCATCAACCAGCAGTTTTAACTTACGCTTAGAAGTAACCGTATAGTTTAAGTTAAGACGTGCAAACTCGGTTTGTACGGGTTTACAAGGTACGGGTAGGTTGTTTAAAAACCATTCATACAAAGGGCGGTGGTCTTCAAATTCCAAGGTACAAATAGAATGGGTAATGCCTTCAATCGAATCTGACTGACCATGTGTAAAGTCATAGCTAGGGTAGATACACCATTTGTTGCCGGTTTGGTGATGCTCTTGGTGCCTTATGCGGTAAAGAATCGGATCACGCATATTAATGTTGGGCGAAGCCATATCAATTTTGGCACGTAGCACTTTGCTGCCATCTGGGTAATCACCAGCTCGCATTTTTGCAAACTCAGCTAAACTTTCTTCAACACTTCTTTCACGAAAAGGGCTGTTAGTGCCTGGCTCGGTTAAGGTGCCGCGATACTCACGCATCTGTTCTGCATTCAGTTCACAAACGTAGGCCTTACCGTTATTAATTAGGTGTACTGCCCAATCATAGAGTTGTTCAAAATAGTCAGAAGCAAAACGCACTTCGCCCGTCCATTCAAAACCTAACCATTTAACGTCTTCTTGAATGGCATCAATAAATTCTTGGCTTTCTTTTTCTGGGTTAGTGTCATCAAAACGTAAATGACAGTCGCCACCAAATTCTTGAGCAAGACCAAAATTCAAACAAATACTTTTAGCATGACCAATATGTAAAAAGCCGTTAGGTTCAGGTGGGAAGCGGGTAATAACCTTTCGTTGCTGACCCGCTTCACGCTGCTGGTTAATCATATTACGAATAAAATTGGTTGCAGCAGTAATTTCGGGCTGACTCATAGTGTTCACTCTATAAATGGATGGGTGAAATGGATTGGTTAAAAAACACAATAAAAAGTATTATAGCCGATGCAAGCCGCCCTATACAGGCGTACACCTTTTAATGAATGGAGTTTACTGATGTCCGAGAGCAATCCACAGGTTCGCCTAACTACTAACTTTGGCGATATTCTACTTGAATTGAATGCTGAAAAAGCCCCTAAAACCGTTGCTAACTTTATTAGTTATGTAGAAAGCGGCCATTATGATGGCACTATTTTTCACCGTGTAATCAGTAACTTTATGGTACAAGGCGGTGGTTTTGATGCTGACTTCAAACAAAAACCTACCCAAGACCCAGTAGAAAACGAAGCAGACAATGGCCTAAGCAACGTGAATGGCAGTGTTGCTATGGCGCGTACAATGGACCCTCACTCAGCCAGCGCCCAGTTTTTTATTAACGTAAAAGACAATGACTTTTTAAACCATTCAAGCAAAACTTCTCAAGGTTGGGGTTATGCTGTTTTTGGTGAAGTTATTGAAGGCATGGACATAGTTGAAAAAATTAAAGCCGTTGCTACAGGCAATAAAAAAGGCCACCAAGATGTTCCTGTTGATAATGTATTTATCGAAAAAGCAGTAGTAGTGGAATAGTTTAAAATGCTGCTGTTTATTTCAGATATGCATTTGCAAGAAAATCGCCCGGCATTAACCCGGGCTTTTTTGCACTTCTTAAAAACAGACGCGCCCCAAGCCAAAGCTTTATACCTATTAGGTGATATTTTTAACCTTTGGGTGGGCGATGATGCTATGACTGATTTTCATAGAACAATTGCTGCGGCACTTAAGCAACTGGCTGAAAACGGCACTGAAGTTTTTATAATGCACGGCAATCGTGATTTTGCTATTGGTCAAGACTTTTGCAAACAAGCAGGTTGCACCCTATTAAAAGACCCTAGTGTAATCACGCCTTTTGGCCAACCTATTTTACTAATGCACGGTGACTTGCTCTGTACGCAAGATATTAGTTACCAAAGAATGCGCCGTGTATTACGCAACCCCGTTATTAAATACCTTTTGCTTAACCTGCCTTTAAAGTTACGGCTAAAAATTGCTAATAAGGCGCGTCAAATAAGTCAGTCAGCGACCCGTAAAAAAGCCATGACTATTGTTGATGTTACTCAGCAAGAAGTTGTACACATCATGGAAAAGTACCAAACCACCTGCCTTATTCTTGGCCATACTCACAGACCAGCAGTGCATGATTTAGAAGTAAATATAAACAATAAAAAACTAGCAGCTAAGCGTTATGTTTTAGGGGATTGGAGCGATCAGCAAGGCTGGAAAATCACCCTAGAAAAAGATGATATCCAGCTAAGCGAGTTTGGTTTTAGCGATTTTTAAACTGAGGTGCGCGCTTTTCTACAAAAGCCTGCATTCCTTCGCTACGGTCTTCAAAAGCAAAACTACTTTGGAAAGCATGACGCTCAAATCGCATTCCTGCATTTAAGCTAGTTTCGTAAGCTTGGTCGACGGCATCTCTAATTAACGCCGTCACTGGACGCGACTGAGCAGCAATGGCTTCAGCAGTGGCTAGGGCTTCAGAAAACAGTTCTTCTACCGGTAAAATACGGCTAACCAAACCACTACGTTCAGCTTCCGCTGCATCCATCATACGACCGGTTAAACACATTTCCATGGCTTTAGCTTTACCTATGGCACGTGTTAAACGCTGTGTTCCGCCAGCACCAGGCATAGTGGCTAACTTAACTTCTGGCTGGCCAAAACGTGCCGTATCACTGGCTAGAATAAAATCACAAGCCATAGCTAATTCACAACCACCCCCTAATGCCATACCCGATACCGCAGCTATCATAGGTTTACGTCTAGATTCTAATATTTCCCAACCATCGCCCTTTACATAAGGAAAGTTCATGGCAAAAAGCTCTGGGAAATCTTTATTAGCCATTTCTGAAATATCTGCGCCAGCGGCAAACACTTTTTCACTGCCCTTAATAAGCAAACAACCTACTTCAGCATCTTGTTCAAAAGCATTAACGGCTTGACCAACTTCTGAAATTAACGCCATCGATAAAGCGTTATATACCTTAGGACGATTTAGGGTAATAACACCGACCGCACCTTTTTTTTCTACTAAAATATTTTCATAAGCCATAAGGATTATTTCTCATTACTTTTGTTTGGGCTGTGTTGTACCCGCATCAACTTGAGGGCGATTAGGTTCAACTTCAGTTAATGGCTCGCACTCTTCTAAAGTGGTTAGGCAGCGCATCGTTAAACGTTGGTATTCACCCGTGCCTTCTTGTTTCCAAGCAATTTCTTCAGCACTTAACTTACGGTGTACTTTGGCAGGTGAGCCAATAATTAAAGATTCTGCTTCGCAGGTAAAACCTGCTTTAACAAAGGCGGTGGCAGCAACGATAGAACGTGGTGCAATTTTAGCGCTATCCATCACAACCGCATTCATGCCGACTAGTGCATCTTCACCAATAATGCAGCCATGCAAAATGGCACCGTGGCCAATATGACCATTTTTTTCAACTACAGCATCTAAACCAGGAAAAGCATGCATCACGCAAGTATCTTGAACGTTAGCACCTTCTTTAAGAATAATGCGGCCAAAGTCACCCCTTAAACAAGCGGTTGGGCCTACATAACAATTAGGGCCAATATGTACATCACCAATCAATACTGCGGTGGGGTGAACATAAGCAGTAGGATGCACAACAGGGGTTACGCCTTCAATTTTATAGCAGGGCATTTTTTATTATCCTCGAAGATTTTTTATTAAGTTAATCTGCATAACTCGCTGCAGACTAACTTAAGCTGTGCCTAAGTGTCAGGGGTTAAAGCTGACGCCTAGGTCACAGTAACGCAGGTATAAGTAGACTAGGTGCTACTTATTAAACGTGACGACGGCTTTGTACAACAACAAAGCGGTTCACTAAGAAGGCAGTATCGGTTAAGCAGGCGTTGGCTGCTGGGTTGCCGCCTGTTGCGTGGAAGTCACTAAAGGCAGCTGATTGGTTTACAAATACGCCACCATCTAGGTTGCAAGATAGAGCAACTTTAACTTCGAGTGATAAGTTTTCAGCCTGATCTAAAACAGCTTCAGAAGTCGAGTACACACCTAAAGTAATAGCGCCTTGCTCTTCAAGCACTTCTTTTGCTAAACGCATAGAATCAGCTGTTGATTCAGTCGCAATTAGGAAAGAAATAGGACCAAAACGCTCTTCTGAATAAGTCGCTTTATCTTTGCCGTCTATTTTTAGAATCAGCGGGGTACGAATGCGTGCTTCTGGGTATTCCGCATGAACACGGCTTTCGCTATCAAGTACAATTTCACCTAACTTACGGCATTCGTTAATACGCTCAGCCGTTGCTTCAGACTGAATAGCACCCAGTACCATGCATGCACGGTCGTTATCACCTAGGAACTTGCTAGTAGCAGTTGCTAATGCTTGAGCAAACTCATCAAAGCTTACCTTGCCTTCAGGTGTATCTATACCGTCTTTAGGTACATAAATAGCCTGAGTGGTTGTACACATTTGGCCAGAGTAAAGGCTAAGTGTGAAAGCTAAGTTACGAGTAACCGCTTTTAGGTCGCTAACGCTATCAACAATGATTGAGTTAACACCGGCTTTTTCAGTGAACACTTTGGCGTGAAGTGCATTTTGCTCTAACCAGTTACCAAATACGCTAGAACCCGTGTAATCAATCACTTTCATTTTAGGGTTCATGGCTAAAACTTTAGCAACAGGCTCTTCTAGTGTATCAACCGCTAGGCTAACAATTTGTGGGTCTAGGCCCGCTTCTTTAAGCACTTCTTGGGCTATTTTTACTGTTAAAGCAGCAGGTAGAATTGCTGCGGGGTGCGGCTTAACAATCACTGGGTTGCCCGTTACTAGGCTAGCAAACAAGCCTGGGTAGGTATTCCAAGTTGGGAAGGTTGAACAACCAATAACCATGGCTACACCACGGGGCACGATGGTGAACTTTTTGTCCATTACTAATGGATCCATCTTACCTTGTGGCTTATTCCAATTAGCAGTTTCAGGAATAGCTTTCATTGCATCCCAGCCATAAACCACCGCTTCTAAAGCACGGTCTTGAGCGTGAGGTGCGCCAGCTTGGAAGGCCATCATAAAGCCCTGACCACTGGTGTGCATTACCGCATGACCCATTAAAGGGCTCATATCGTTTAGGCGTTGTAGAATTTCCATACAAACACCCACACGGCCTTTAGGTCCAACATCACGCCACTGAGGAATCAGTGAGTGCATAACATCAACCAAGGTGTTCATATCCGGCTGATCGTAGCTAGTGCCAAGATCAAAACCGTAAGGTGAGCGTTCACCGGTAATTTTTTTAACGCTGGCAGGGCCTACTAAAGCAAAGTGCTGATTGCATAAAGCTTTAAAATCTTCAGGTGCTGATTTAACCGCATCTTCTGGGTATTTTCTTAGATTTTCCGAATAGGGCGACCAATATTGACGCGTGTGAATGGCTTCTACAGCGCGCGTTACTAATGCTTCGTGACGCTCAAATAATGCTAGTGGTGTTACTACTGACATGCTTAGTCTCCTAAAAACTTAAACTTTCTTAAAAAAATAGATATTTATTCACCCTACCAACATAGCAGCAACAATTTAAAACAAGACACTCTTTTTGTATCACATTCAACCAGTAAAGCAAAGCTATCAGCTTTGTTTATGGCTTTATTTAGCTAAAACATTCGTTACAAATTTCATACCAAATGATTGAAAAACAATTATTAACATTAAAAATCAGCAACTTAAAAATCAAAAACAAACAAAAAACTAAAAGCGATACACAAAACAAGAATTAAATTCTTGATACGTGTCATTTTTTGGATATACTAATTTGGCGATTCACCCAAGCCAGCATGGCTACAACATAACAAGACAACAGGGTGTAACTGCTATTTTTAGATCCTAATAAGATCTGTACAACCTAAAGCAGTAAACAAATAATAAACTTTTATCGGGTTGCTTATGCCTAATAACCTGCTTATCCAAGGGCCAATCAAAGGTGTTCTTTTACTTACCCTTAACCGCCCTGAAGCTCTTAATGCTTTAAACACAGCACTCTTAAATGAGTTATCAGTAGCACTTGATAATGCTGAAAACGATCCTGACACTCGTGCAGTTGTTCTTACGGGTAGCGAAAGAGCTTTTGCCGCTGGTGCTGATATTAATGAAATGGCTGCGCGTGATCTGGTTGGAATTTTTGAAGATCCACGTGTTGCTCACTGGCAGCGTATTGCACGTTTCCCTAAACCTATTGTTGCTGCCATTAATGGTTTTGCGCTAGGTGGTGGCTGCGAGTTAGCCATGCACGCCGATATTCTTATTGCTGGTGAAAATGCACGTTTTGGTCAGCCAGAAATTAATCTAGGAATTATGCCTGGTGCTGGTGGTACTCAGCGTTTAACACGTGCAGTCGGTTCTGCTTTAGCCATGCATTTAGCTTTAACCGGTGAACAAATTTCTGCACAGCGCGCATTACAAGCTGGCTTAATCAGCGAAATTTGCCCAACAGAACTAACCGTTGAGCGTGCGATTGAAATTGCACAAACCATTGCTAGTAAAGCGCCCATTGCTGTCCGCTTAACTAAAGAAGCCATTCATAAAGCCAGTGATACAGACCTAGCCACCGGCCTAAGGTTTGAGCGCCATGCTTTTACCATTTTGGCAGCTACTGCTGACCGTGCGGAAGGCTTAAAAGCTTTTCAAGAAAAGCGCCAACCTAAATTCACTGGCCGTTAAATTTTAGTGCTCTAAACATTTAGCACTATAAACCATAGGATTATTTTTATGTCTCAGCCCAGTATTCTTCTGGAAATTGATCAAGGTGTTGCGTTATTAACCTTGAACCGCCCAGACAACCTCAATAGTTTTAATGCACAAATGCACGATCAAATGCGTGCTGCTTTAAGTCAAATCCGTAAAGATGCCAGTGTTCGTGCTTTGGTTATTACTGGTTCTGGCCGTGGTTTTTGTGCCGGACAAGACTTAGGTGATCGCAATGTAGCAGCAACCGATGCAGCACCAGATTTAGGTGAGTCCATAGAAAAACGCTACAACCCTATGTTGCGTACTCTGCGCGATTTACCGCTACCCGTAATTTGTGCCGTAAACGGCGTTGCTGCCGGTGCTGGAGCCAACATCGCTTTAGCTTGCGATATTACTTTAGCCGCGCGTTCAGCTAGTTTTATTCAAGCCTTCTGCAAAATTGGTCTTATTCCAGATTCTGGTGGTACTTGGACTTTGCCTCGCTTAGTCGGTAGTGCTCGCGCTAGAGCTATGGCTTTACTGGGTGACAAAATTTCTGCTGAGCAAGCTGAAAGCTGGGGCATGATTTGGCGTTGTGTTGATAACGAACAACTTATGGAAGAAGCCATGAAGTTGGCTCGTCATCTAGCCACTCAACCTACCAAAGGTTTAGCACTTATTAAGCGTGCATTAAATGCCAGTGCTAACAATACCTTTGATGAGCAGTTAGACCTTGAGCGTGATTTACAGCGTTTAGCAGGTAGAACTGAAGATTACCGTGAAGGCGTTGCTGCTTTTATGGAAAAGCGCCAGCCTAGTTTTAAGGGGCAATAAGATGCAGGCATTAAAGACTTCAGTAAAAATTGCAGTGATTGGCGCAGGTGCTATGGGTTCAGGTATTGCCCAAGTGGCTGCTCAAGCTGGCCATATTGTTTACCTTCAAGACCAACAAGCCGGTGCGGCTGAAAAAGGTAAAGCGGGTGTTGCTAAGGTTCTGCAAAAGCGTGTTGATAGCGGCAAAATGCAACAAACCGATTTAGATGCTTTGCTGGGTCGCATTCAACCCATTGATAACGTGGAAGAGCTTGCTGATGCAAGTTTGGTGATTGAAGCGATTATTGAAAACCTAGAGATTAAACGCCAACTGTTCGCGCGCCTTGAAGAGGTGTGTGGTGATCAGGTTATTCTGGCTACCAACACTTCGTCTATTTCCATCACTTCTTTAGGTGCGCAGCTAAAACGCCCAGAACGCTTGTTAGGTATGCACTTTTTCAACCCAGCCCCATTAATGGCTTTGGTTGAAGTGGTACTTGGCCTTGCGACGGACAAAAAATTAGCTGAAGTGGTGCATGCTACTGCGGCGGCTTGGGGTAAAAAGCCAGTTTTTGCTACTTCCACACCCGGCTTTATTGTGAACCGTGTGGCGCGTCCTTTCTATGCTGAAAGCTTACGTTTAATGCAAGAGCAAGCAGCTGAACCTGCAACCCTAGATGCCTTATTACGCGAAGCGGGTAGTTTCCGCATGGGTCCTTTTGAGCTAATGGATTTAATTGGCCATGACGTTAATTACGCTGTCACTGAATCTGTTTTCTCAGCTTATTACGGCGATTTCCGCTTTCAGCCTTCATTAATTCAAAAAGCTTTGGTTGAAGCGGGCCGTTTAGGTCGTAAAACTGGCCAAGGTTTTTATTCTTATGCTGAAGGTACTGAACGCCCTAGCCCTATCGCTGAAGCTAATCAAAGCTTTACTGAGCAACCCGTCATTATTGAAGGTGAGCTAGGTGCAGCTAACGGCTTAATCGCGCGCTTTAAGCAAGCTGGTTTAACTATGATTGAACGTGCTGGTGGCGGCGTAATTCGTTTTGGTGAAGCAACCCTAGCCTTAACCGATGGCCGTATGGCGGGTGAGCGTTTAGTGGCTGATGGCTTACAAGATTTAGTGGTGTTTGATTTAGCCAAAGATTACGAAAAGGCAACACGCTTGGCGATTGCAGCTGCTAAACAAACCTCTGCTGCCGCTGTAACAGATGCTACTGCGCTACTTCAAAAAGCTGGTTTTGCAGTTAGCTTGCTAAGTGATTCTCCTGGCCTAGTAGTGATGCGTACTTTAGCCATGCTAACCAATGAAGCGGCTGATGCTGTTTTACAAGGTGTTGCCAGTGCAGCCGATGTTGATTTAGCCATGTGTGCAGGTGTGAATTACCCGCAAGGCCCATTAAGTTGGAGTGATCAGTTAGGCCAAGGCATTATTTGGCAAGTGCTAACTAACTTACAAGCTAGCTATGGCGAAGACCGTTACCGCCCTTCCCTGCTACTGCGTCGTAATGCTTTTACCGGACAAAATTTTTCTGCTTAAAAATTTTAAAAACATAAAAATAAAAGAGACAAATAATGACCGACTTAAACTCTGAACTCACTCCGCAACTTACGCCACAACAGCTGGCAACTGCCTGCGCTGAATCAATGTTTTCGCGTGATCAGGCCAGCCAACAGCTAGGTATGAAAATAGTAGCTGTATCACCGGGTAAGGCAGTACTCACTATGACTGTTGATAACCGTATGATTCAGGGCCATGGCGCTTGTCATGGCGGTTACCTTTTCACCTTAGCGGATTCAGCTTTTGCTTTTTCTTGTAATACCTATGACAAAGCAACCGTAGCCTCAGGCTGCAGCATTGAATACGTTACTCCGGCTAAAGAAGGTGACTTGTTAACAGCCACTGCTGAAGAACGTAGCCGTGGTAACCGTACCGGTATCTACGACATCACCATTACCAACCAAGACAAGCAGGTTGTTGCCTACTTTCGTGGTAAATCCTATCAAGTACGCGGTAGTGTTCGCCGCTTAGAGGAATAAATATGAGTGCTAATAATATCTTGCAAGATGCCTACATAGTTGACGCTATAAGAACCCCTGTGGGCCGTTATGGTGGTGCTTTGTCTTCTGTAAGAGCTGACGATTTAGGTGCAATTCCTATGAAAGCCCTAATGGAGCGTCACCCAGATTTAGACTGGACTAAAGTTGATGATGTACTTTATGGCTGTGCTAACCAAGCCGGTGAAGATAACCGCGACGTAGCGCGTATGTCAGCACTTT
>CAYJCB010000075.1:0-9945 GCA_964368615.1 uncultured Halomonadaceae bacterium
GAAATGCAGTCGCAAGTTAGCCCAGCACCGCACCCGCGTGGCACTAGCTTAATTATGCGCGATTTATTTTTTAACACCCCAGCAAGGCGTAAATTTTTACGCACCGAACGCACTGAATTCGTGCATTTAGAAGAAGTGTTTCGGCGGCTGGCGCTGTCGCGTCAAGATGTAGCTTTTACCCTTAAACACCAAGGTAAGCTGCTTCATCAACTGCCAGCAATTCCTTTTGATACTGAAGACGAACGCTTACAGCAGCGCCGCGTTGCGCAACTATTGGGCAAAGAATTTGTTGAGCAATCGCTTGCCATTGAAGCGATTGCTACGGGTATTCAACTGCGTGGTTGGGTGGGTTTGCCTGTGTATGCTCGCGCCCAAGCCGACCGCCAATATTTTTTTGTAAATGGTCGTGTGGTGCGTGATAAGTTGGTTGCCCACGCCATTCGCCAAGCCTACCAAGACGTGCTGTATGGCAACCGCCATGCGGTTTTTGTGCTGTATTTAGAAGTCGACCCTAAAATAGTTGATGTGAATGTTCACCCCACCAAACACGAAGTACGCTTTCGAGATGGGCGTTGGGTGCATGATTTTATCTTCAGCAGCCTGCATAGGCGTTTATCGGGTGCGCTGATTGGCGCTGAAAAGAGTGGTGCTGAAAAAAACGGCGCTGAACAGCAAAGCTATCCAGCAGCAGAGTCTGCAAACCAATTCAGTTCGCCAACAAAACAGCTGCAAGAACAAGCTTCTTTAAATTGGCAAACGCCCCAATCAACCGCAGCAGTCTTCAAGCCAACAGAATTTAAACCAGCTGCTACAGGCGCAACGTTAGATTTTTACCGCCAATTGGCTGAGGATTTACCGCCTAAAGAAGTTTCTTCTTCAAAAGCCGCTGCTGCACATTTAACTGCTGCTGCCACTGCAGATATTCCACCCTTGGGTTATGCGCTGGCGCAGATGCAGGGGATTTATATTTTGGCGCAAAATGCACAGGGTTTGGTGGTGGTGGATATGCACGCAGCGCATGAGCGGATTACTTACGAACGCTTAAAAACTGACTGGTTAAAGCGCCCGTTAACTGCCCAGCCTTTGTTAGTGCCTGAAGCGGTAAGCGTTGATGAAACGGCTGCTGAACTGGCTAGCCAAAATACTGAATTATTGAATGATTTAGGCGTGCAGCTAGACATTATTGGCCCGCAAGAAGTGGTGATTCGTTCTATGCCAGTGCTGTTGCAGGGCGCGAATGCAGCGGCTTTGGTCTTCACCTTGCTAGATGAGTTAAAACGCTATGGCACAGCGCGTAGTTTAGAAAATTCCATTAACGAAGTGCTGGCGAATATTGCTTGCCACGGTTCGGTGCGAGCAGGTCGGCAGCTGGCAATTCCAGAAATGAATGCCCTGCTGCGCGATATGGAAATCACCGAACGCAGCGACCAGTGCAATCATGGCCGCCCCACTTGGTTTCAGTTAAGTATGCAAGATTTAGACAAGATGTTTTTAAGGGGGCGTTGATGTCAGCCGTTCAATTAACCGCGCAGCCAGATTCGCGCCCACCAGCAATTTTTTTGCTAGGGCCAACTGCTGCGGGTAAAACTGATTTAGCCATTGCTTTGGTTGAACAGTTAAATTGTGAAATTATTAGCGTAGATTCGGCACAAGTTTATAAGGGCATGGATATTGGTTCTGCCAAGCCCGATGCTGCAACGCTTGCCAGAGCGCCGCACCGTTTAATTAACCTGCGTGACCCAGCCGAGAGCTATTCAGCCGGTGATTTTCGCCGTGATGCGTTGCAGGCGATGCAGGAAATAACCGCAGCGGGTAAAACGCCTTTATTGGTGGGCGGCACATCGCTTTATTACCAGCGTTTATTGGCAAGTAACGGTAATTTACCTGCGTCAGATCCACTTATTCGTCAGCAGCTAGAAACAGAATTGCAAGCCATCGGTTGCCCAGCATTGCACCAGCGTTTAGCAGCAATCGACCCAGAATCAGCGGCTAAAATTGCTGCAACCGACCCGCAGCGCACGCTAAGGGCTTTGGAGTTATTTCAGCAAACGGGCAAAACCCGCACCCAGCTTTGGCAAGAACAGCAGGCGCAACCGCAAGAACCTTTTGCGTGGCGTTTATTGCAACTAGGCTTAACACCAGCGCAGCGCAGCACTTTGCACCAGCGCATTGAACAAAGATTTTTGCTGATGTTGGAACAAGGTTTAATTGCTGAGGTCGAAGCTTTGCGTGAACGCAGTGATTTACATTTAGGATTGGCTTCTATGCGTGCTGTAGGCTACCGCCAAGTGTGGCAGTATTTAGACGGTGATTTTGATTTAACCGAATTAAAAGCTAGAGGCATTGCTGCTACGCGCCAGTTGGCTAAGCGACAATTGACTTGGATGCGCTCTTGGCAGCATCTTAATTGGCTGCAAAGTGACCACCCGCAACTTGTGCCTTTAGTGTTAGCCGCAGCAGCGGCATTTGTGGCGGGTGAGCTAGCAGTTGGGGCGGTTGAAGATAGATTATTGGCATTAAATCCTGCTTTGTTATAAGTTTCTTTTGCAGGTGCAGCAGAAATGACGGACAAATGTTAAGTGGCATGGTTATAATTGCTTTAGAGTCATGCATAAATAAACTGAAGTTTCATAAAAAAACATCTATAAGAAAATACTAATATTCAAGGGAGATACCACTATGTCCAAAGGGCAAATTTTACAAGACCCCTATTTAAACTTGCTGCGTAAAGAGCGAGTGCCTGTGTCGATATTTTTAGTAAATGGTATTAAATTGCAAGGTCAAATTGAATCTTTCGATCAGTTTGTAATTTTGCTGCGTAATACTGTTAGCCAAATGGTTTATAAACATGCCATTTCCACCGTTGTACCTTCACGTAATGTACGCCTACCTAATGCAGATGAAGATGAGTCCTAGGGCCAGCGTCGGGAGTTACTGATTGTTTTTTGAACGCGAAGAGGGCGGCAACAAGGCCGTCCTTGTGCACATAGATTTACCAGATGAATCAAAGCGCGAAGATTCAGATGAGTTCCTTGAGCTAGTTCGTTCTGCGGGTGCAGAGTCGCTAGTTCTTATTAGTGGTAGCCGTAAATCACCTTCAGCCCGCTTATTTGTGGGTGAAGGTAAATTAGACGAAATTCGTGCGGCAGTCGAAGAACACCAAGCAGATTTGGTGTTGTTTAACCACAGCTTAAAACCTTCCCAAGAACGTAACCTTGAAAAAGAGCTAGGTTGCCGAGTGCTAGATCGTACTGGGTTAATTCTAGATATTTTTGCCCAGCGTGCGCGTACCTATGAAGGTAAGTTGCAAGTTGAATTGGCGCAGTTAGAATTTTTAACCACCCGTTTAGTGCGTGGTCGTACTTATTTACAAAGCCAAAAAGGCGGTATTGGCTTGCGTGGCCCAGGTGAAACCCAGTTAGAAACTGATCGGCGTTTAATTCGTGCGCGTGTTGAAGCCATTCAAGGCCGTTTAAAAAAAGTACGTGTACAGCGTGAAACCAGTCGTCGGGCAAGGGTGCAAGCAGAAATTCCTGCGGTATCTTTAGTGGGCTATACCAACGCGGGTAAGTCGACTTTATTTAATCGTTTAACCGATGCCGATGTTTATACCGCTGACCAGCTGTTTGCAACGCTAGACCCTACTTTACGCAGAATTGAGCTAGAAGATGTTGGCACGCTTGTGCTAGTGGATACGGTTGGTTTTATTCGTCATTTGCCGCACAAGCTAATCGAAGCCTTTCAAGCCACCTTGCAAGAGGCAGCGGAAGCAACTTTATTGGTGCATTTGGTTGATGCTGCAAGCCATGAAAGAGACGACAACATAGATCAAGTTGAGCAGGTACTAGAAGAAGTGGGTGCTGCTGAAGTACCAACCTTGATGGTGTTTAATAAAATTGATCTGCTTGAACAAGCACCAAGAATTGACCGCGATGCTAATGGTGTGCCGGAAAGTGTTTGGCTGTCGGCTGCAACAGGCGCAGGTTGTGATTTGCTGTTACAAGCCATTAACGAACGCTTAGCCATTAAAATTGTTAAGGGTTTATTGCAGCTTGAACCTGCACAAACCCGTTTGCGTGCCGGTTTATTTAATTTAAATGCCGTTATTGCTGAGAATTACAGCGAAGAAGGTCAGTGCCAGTTGCAGTTGCGTTTACCACAAAAAGATTTTCGACAGCTTTTGGCACAGCTAGATGTGCAGGAAGAGTCGTTACTTTGGATTACAAAACCATGACCTTGGGCATAATTTAAGGTAGCATTGCGCAATATTTATTGCTTAGAAAACCAATCAAAGATTACATAATTTTAGTGGAGAGTACTCTATGGCGTGGAATGAGCCAGGTGGCAATGGCAATCAGCACGATCCTTGGGGCAGCGGTGGACGTAAGCCCGACCGTAACTCAGGTAAGGACGGCCAGCGCCCTAATCAGGGGCCGCCTGATTTAGACGAAGCCTTAAAGAAGCTGCAAGATAAAGTAACTAATATCTTTGGTAACGGCAAAGGTGGAAGCTCTGGTGGTTCTAAACCACCCAGCAAGTTTGCAGGTTATGGCTTAACAGCCCTAGTGGGCGTGTTGGTTCTGGCTATTTGGGTTGCCAGTGGCTTTTACCTAGTTGACCAAGCTGAACGCGGTGTTGTGTTACGTTTAGGTAAATACCATGAAACGGTAACCCCAGGTTTGCATTGGAATCCGCCGATTCTTGATTCGGTTCGAAAAGTTAACGTTACGCGCATTCGTTCGTTTAACCAACGCGCAACTATGCTAACCCGTGATGAAAACATCGTGCAGGTGAGTATTTCTGTGCAGTATGTGGTAAGTAATCCTAAAGATTATTTGCTGAACGTGCGTGGCCCAGAGCGTAGCCTTGAATATGCGTTAGATTCTTCTTTACGTCATGAAGTAGGTACAACCGACTTAATCCAGATTCTAACCGAAGGCCGTGAAATTCTAGCCCAAGGTGTAAATAAGCGTTTACAAGATTTTATGGATTATTACGCGGTGGGTTTAACCCTAGAAACCATCAACATCGAAAGCACGTCAGCGCCTGATGAAGTTCAATCCGCGTTTGATGATGTTATTCGTGCCCGTGAAGACCGTGAGCGTAGCATTAACCAAGCGCGTACTTATGAAAACTCTGTATTGCCTGATGCTGAAGGTCGTGCTGCACGTATTCGTGAAGAAGCACAAGCTTACCGCGAAGCAGTAACGGCTCGTGCTGAAGGTGAGGCAAGCCGCTTTTTGGCTTTGCTAAAAGAATACCGTTTAGCGCCTGAAGTGACGCGCGAACGTTTGTACATTAGCGCCATGCAAGAAATGTTATCAAATACTAGTAAAGTGTTGGTTGATACCGAAGAAGGCAGCAATAACATGATGTACTTGCCGCTTGATCGCTTAGGTTCGTCTGCACCGTCAGTACCGGCACGTGCAGCAGCTAGCAGTAGCGCAAGCAACAGCGGTAGTTCAACGACTGATTTTGATTTAGAGCAGTTGACTGATCGGGTTATTGAACAGATTCGTGAACGCCAAAACTCCACTACCAGTATCCGTCGGGAGGGTCGCTAATGAATGCTCGCTCCGTTGTTGCCTTGGCTGTTTTGGCATTATTAGCCATGTTGGCTAGCAGCAGCCTTTACATAGTTAACGAAACCCAACGCGCCATACGTTTAAAGTTTGGTGAAGTGGTAGAAACTGACATTAAGCCAGGTTTGCACATTAAGATTCCTGTGTACAACACAGTGCGCCTGTTTGATACCCGTTTACAAACCTTAGATGGCAGCCCTTCACGTTTCTTAACTGGCGACCGCAAAGGGGTTATTGTTGACTCTTTTGTGCAGTGGAAAATTGTTGACGTAACGCGCTACTACGAAGCTACTGCCGGTGATGAACAGGTTTCGATGCGCTTAATTGCACCGCGAGTTGATGAAAGTCTGCGTAACGAATTTGGTCGCCGCACACTGGGTGAAATTATTAACGAACAGCGCGAAGAGTTGATGAGCCGTCCGATTGAAGAATTAAACCGTGCGTTGCGCGATTCAATGGGTGTGGCAATTCTGGATATTCGGGTTAAGAAAATTGACCTGCCTTCCGAAGTTTCTAACTCGGTTTATGAGCGTATGCGTACCGAACGTCAGCGTGAAGCGCGTGAATACCGTGCCCAAGGTCAAGAACAGTCTGAGCGTATTCGTGCAGCAGTCGACCGTGGTCGTGAAGTTATTCTAGCCACAGCTGACCGTGATGCGAACATTTTGCGCGGTGAAGGTGATGCAGAAGCCACAGCAATTTATGCTAAAGCTTATAACCAAGACAAAGAGCTTTATAGCTTCTTGCGTAGTATGGAAGCTTACCGTAGCAGCTTTAATAACAAGCAAGACATACTTGTAGTAAGTCCTAAAAGTGACTTTTTCCGTTATTTAGATAATTCTAAAGGCAGTAAATAGCTTAGCATTTAATATCGGGTTCGCCGGGAGTCACACCTCCCGGTTTTTTATGTAAATCTTTAAAGTATTAAAGGTGAAAAGGTTATGAGTAGTGCAGACCGCTGGTTGCTACCTGACGGAATGGACGAGGTGCTACCACCTCAGGCTCGTCAAATTGAAAATCTGCGTCGTAAGCTGTTAGACCTTTTTCATAGCTGGGGTTATGAGCTAGTTCTACCGCCTAAAGTTGAGTTTTTAGAATCGCTTTTAGTGGGCGCAGGGCACGACTTAGGGCTACAGACTTTTAAGCTGATAGACCAGCTTAGTGGTCGTTCGATGGGCGTAAGTGCCGACGTGACACCGCAAGTGGCACGCATGGACGCACATTCCATGCGCTCTGAAGGTGCTGCACGCTTTTGTTATTCTTCAGAAATTGTGCGTACTCAACTAGATAACCTGCTAGGTTCGCGTTCGCCCATTCAAATTGGTGCTGAATTATTTGGTCAAAATGGCCTTGATAGCGACCTAGAAATTGTCTGTTTAATGTTAGACAGCTTGTTGTTAGCCGGTGCTGAAAACCTTTGCCTAGATTTAGGTCATGTGGGTATTTATCGTGCCTTGTTAACCGACAGCGACCTGCCTGAAGACGCTGAGCGCAAACTGTTTAGTATTTTGCAGCAAAAGCGTTTAGATGAATTAGATGCGTTTCTAGCACCTTGGCAAGACCAAGCAGCAGTTAAGCTGATTAAAGCCTTGTCGAAGCTCAATGGCGGTGCAGAAATACTGGATATTGCCCAGCAAACCTTAGCCAATGCGCCTGTAGAAGTACAAGCTGCGTTAGAAGAACTTAAACAGTTGGTGAGTGCGTTAGCTGAACAATACCCAGATTTAAATATTTATTTAGATTTATCAGAATTACGTGGCTTTCATTACCATACCGGCATCGTTTTTGCTGCTTATGTGCCTAGTTTAGGGCAAGCCCTAGCCAAGGGTGGTCGCTACGATGAAATTGGCAAAGTATTTGGTCGGGCGCGTCCAGCAACGGGCTTTTCAACCGACTTAAAAATGTTGGCAGGTTTGCAGCAAGAAGCCGCTAAAGTGCCACAAGTAGCCATGATTGCAGCACCGGCTGCTATGTTAAGAGATGCCGCTGGCAGAGCCTTGTTAAAAGACTTACGCGCCAAGGGTGAAAGGGTTATTTTGCAAGCTGCTGGCGTTGCTTTGCCTGCAAATTGCGTGCAACAAATTATTCGTAAAGCTGATCAGTGGGTGATCACCAATGAACTAAGCGTTTGACAAGCTGGGTAGGCTTGTTAACCTTGTCAGGTTTGGCTTTTTAAATTCATTTAGGCTACAGAGATTAAAAAATGGGCAATAACGTTGTCATTTTAGGTACCCAATGGGGTGATGAAGGTAAGGGTAAGGTTGTTGATTTGCTAACAGAAAATGCAACCGCTGTGGTGCGTTTTCAAGGTGGGCATAACGCAGGACATACCCTAGTTGTTAATGGCCAAAAAACCGCACTCCACTTGGTTCCTTCTGGCATCTTACGTGAAAATGTTACCTGTGTAATTGGCAATGGTGTAGTGGTTGCACCCGATGCTTTGCTCAGAGAAATTAAAATGCTGGAAGACCGTGGCGTAGAAGTACGCAGCCGTCTAAAGCTTTCAGCTGCTTGCCCACTAATTCTTGAATACCACGTGCGTTTAGACGTAGCGCGTGAAAATGCCCGTGGCGAAGATAAAATTGGTACAACAGGTCGCGGTATTGGCCCAGCCTACGAAGACAAGGTTGCGCGTCGCGGTTTGCGTATTGGCGATTTACTTTGCCCAGAGCGTTTTGCAGAAAAACTAAAAGAAGTCTTGGTTTACCACAACTTTGTGTTAGAAAACTTCTTTAAAGAAGCGCCAGTTGATTACCAAAAACTATTAGACGAGTGCATGGTGTATGCCGAGCAAATTCGTCCTATGGTGGCTGACACCATTACCTACCTGCATGATTTACGTAAGCAGGGCGCGAAAATTATGTTTGAAGGCGCACAAGGTTCTTTGTTAGACATAGACCACGGTACTTACCCCTACGTGACTAGCTCGAATACCACGGCTGGTGGCGTTGCAACGGGTTCAGGTTTTGGTCCTAAGTATTTAGATTACATTCTAGGTATCACCAAAGCTTACACCACGCGTGTGGGTTCTGGCCCTATGCCTACTGAATTGCACGACGCTGTTGGTGAGCATTTAGGCACTAAAGGCCATGAGTTTGGCACAACAACAGGCCGTTCGCGCCGTTGCGGTTGGTTTGATGCCGTAGCCGTTAACTATGCGGTACAAGTGAACTCGGTAACGGGCATTTGCTTAACCAAGCTAGACGTATTAGATGGCTTAGAAACGCTGCAAGTGTGCGTGGCTTACGAAGACAAGGCTGGTAATAACGTGCAATGCCCGATTGATGCGGAAGGTTTTGCTGCTGTTACGCCAATTTACGAAGAATTGCCTGGCTGGACTGAATCGACTGTGGGCGCTCAAACCCTCGAAGAATTACCAGTGAATGCACGTAACTACATTACCTTTTTACAAGAAAAACTAGGTGTGCCGATTGATATTATTTCAACAGGCCCTGACCGTGTAGAAACCATAGTGTTGCGTCATCCGTTTTCAGGCTAGTCAGTAAAATGAACGCAGCTTTTTGCCTGTTTTTTATGGGTTGAAGCTGCGTTTTTTTATGCCTGTTTTTTGTTTTCTAGGTTTTTATTTTCCGCCACTTTTTTTATAAGCAGCCAATCTTATGCCTAGCTCTAAGCAAGACCGTCATTTCAGTGGTGGTATGCCAGAAAAGTTTGCCCGTAATATTTATGGTACAGCCAAAGGCCGTTTACGCCTGAAAATTTTGCGTGAGCGTATGCTGGCAGAGCTACCTCTAGAAAAAAAAGGCTTAAAGGTATTAGATGCTGGCGGTGGTTTAGGGCAGATTTCTTGTTGGTTGGCACGAAAAGGGCATCAGGTGCTCTTGGCTGAACCCGCTCAGGAAATGCTCGACTATTCTGCAAAACGTCTGCAACGCTATGGTATAGCAACGTTAAATGCGCCTATCCAAGACTTGGCGCAGCGGTTGCCAGAAGATCAGCAAAGTTTTGATTTGATTGTCTGCCATGCGGTTTTGGAATGGTTGCAGCAGCCCCAAGAAACCCTGTTGCAGCTGTTGCAGTTGTTAAAACCAGACGGGCATTTATCGTTAATGTTTTTTAATGCCGATGGCTTGTTGTTAGCCAATATTTTAAGAGGCAACTGGCAGCGCGTCTTAGAAAAAAACATGAAGGGCAAAGGCAAAGGGGTACGCTTAACACCTATTTCACCCTTACAGCCAACTGAAGTTATTGACTGGTTACAGCAAGCAGGTTTAGAAATTACCGCCACAACGGGCGTTAGGGTGTTTAACGATTATTTGCGCCTAAAATTGCCACCCGAAGCCACCGCAGCACGCTTGTTAGACATAGAACGGCAGTTTTGTCAGCAAGAACCTTGGTGGCG